>JAHJNW010000152.1 GCA_018820665.1 Alphaproteobacteria bacterium
GGCCTCGGAGGCGGCCCCGAGATTGGCAAACACCTCGATGCGGACGCCGTCGGCGGTGCGGCAGTCGTCGGACGCGGCGGCGCGGGCTTCGGCCCGGCGACGGCCGCGCGCGGCCATGGCGCTCTGGGCCCGGGCCTGGGTGGCGGCGGACGGCGAGGCGATCAGCCGGCGGCCATCGGCGTCCAGCACCACCAGCGCGCCGTCGGCGACGCGGGACAGGCCGGGCCCGACGGCGACCAGCGCCGGCACGCCCATGGCGGCGGCGAGGATGGCGACATGGGAGGTCGGCCCGCCCCGACTGGTGCAGATGCCCGCCAGTTGTCCGGCGTCGAGCGCCATCAGCTGCGACGGCAGCAGGTCGTCGGCCAGCACGATCGAGCCTGGGCCGAGCGCGAGCGACTGCGGTTCGGCGCCGGTCAGCTGCAGCAGCACCTGACGCTCCAGATCGAGCAGGTCATCGGCCCGTTCGGCCATGCGCGCGTCGCCGATCGAGCGGAGCAGGTCGACGGCCACGCGGGTCGCCTCGCGCCAGCCGTGCCCGGCGCTGTGACCCGCCGCGATCGACTGGCGGGCGGCGGCCAGCAGCTCAGGGTCGTCGAGGAAGGCGAGATGGGCCGCGAGAATACTGCGGCGCTGGACATCGCCGGAAGCCGAGGCCGTCTCGAGCCGTTGGCGCACGGCGGCGACAGCCCGGTCCAGGGCCGTGGTCTCGACGGCCGCGCCGAGACCGGCGACCGGGACCTCTATGGCCGGGAGGGCGAAGCGCACGGCCTGACCGACGGCCAGTCCGGGGGCGGCGGCCACGCCGGCGAGGATCAGTTCGCCGTCAGCGCCGGCGACGGGGTCGGGCGACGCGGCGAGAACGGGCGGCGGCGGCGGCGGCGTCCGGGCGCCCTCCCCCAGCCCGCCAGCAATCATGTCGGCGAGGGCGTCGACGGCGGTTCGGGCGTCGGGCCCGACCGCCGACAGGGTCAGGCTCTCGCCTTCGCGAAGGCCGAGCGCCATCAGCTGGACGGCGCTGGCGGCCAAGGCCTGCCGGTCGCGCAGATGGACCGTGACCCGGGCGTCGAAGGCCTTAGCCCGGGCGGCGATGCGGCCGGCCGGGCGGGCGTGCAGGCCGTGCGGCAGGGCGGTCGGGACCTGGCGGGTGATCGCGTCCGGCCCGGGCGCGATGTCGTTGGAGGGCGAGGCGGCGGTGTTCGAAACCGGCGTCGCCGACACCGTCATCAGAGGGTCGCCGACGCGGACGCGCCGGTCGGTGGCCTGTCCGTGCAGGGTAAAGCCCTCGCCGGTGACGATGATCGGCGTGACCAGACTGACGGCGCCGCGGGCGATGCGGTCGAGATCGAGGGTCAGCAGAAGGTCGCCGACCGCGACGCGATCGCCTTCGGCGACATGGGCGGTGAAGCCGTCACCCTCCAGCTTCACCGTCTCGAGCCCGACATGGATCAGCACCTCGACGCCGCTGTCGGAGCGGATGCTGACGGCGTGACGGGCCCGGGCCAGGGCGCCGACGACGCCGTCGAACGGGGCGTGGATGGCGGCGCCGAGCGGCTCAATAGCGATCCCGTCGCCGAGCAACCGCCCGGAGAAGACCTCGTCCGGGACCTCGTCCAGCGAGACGGCCCAGCCGTCCACCGGCGAACGCACCACGAGGTCGGTCACGGGCGGCTCTCCGCCGGGGCGAGGCGGACCCAGTCGACGCCCCAGATCGGGTCGACGCCGGCCTGGGTGAAGGTCAGGCACAGGTCATGGACCCCGGGCGCGGCCGGCAGCCGTCCGCCCACGACGGTGACGCCGTCGTTCCGCGCCGCGTCCGCGAGGGGGATGATCAGGGCCGGTTCGGCCTCGCAGCCGCCGACCCGGACCTCCAGCTCGCCGGCCGGGGTGCGCGGGGCCCGCAGGCGGACGTTCCTGATGTCGGCGCCGATCTGGAAGTTGAACGGGACCTGGCCGACGGCGGCCTCGAAGGCGACCTCTTCGCTCAGGTCGGCCGATTGGTAGATCCAGCACGGGTTGAAAAGGTCGAGCAGGAACGACGGGCGGTCGCCGTCCAGCGGGGCGTCGTCGATCAGCGACAGGGCTATGGCCTCGCTGCACAGGGTCATCTGGTGATCATGGCGGCGCTCGCCCTGCGGCGGCAGGGGCGTCGCTTCGGGCCACAGGGCGATCTCGGCGTAGTCGATGCCAAGCGACCGGTAGCGGGCCAGTTGCGGCGTCAGGCGCGCGGTGAAGTCATCCCAGTCCATCCGCGCGGGGGCCGACCATGCCAGTTCGGCCAGCGCCGCCACCCGCGGAAAGGCCATGTATTCGACCCGGTCCTCGTTGCGCATGTGCTCGGTCCAGATATTGGCCTGGACGCCGAGCACATGCCGGGCCTGATCGGCCGTCAGGGCTTCGGGCGAGGGATCGAAGCGGTAGATAGCCTCGATCGGGACGACGAAGCCGCGGCCGGGCGAGCCGTCGGCGGCGCTCTGGCGGTTGTCGAGATAGAGGATCGGGGCCGGCGACAGCACCGTGTCGTGGCCGAGCCGGGCGGCTTCGACCGCCCCCTCGATCCCGCGCCAGGACATGACCGTGGCGTTGGGGGCCAGACCGCCCTCGAGGATTTCATCCCAGCCGATCAGACGACGGCCGTGCCGGTTCAGATACTGCTCCATGCGGCCGATGAACCAGCTCTGCAGCCCGGCCTCATCGGCGACGCCGAGCTCGCGCATCCGCTCCTGCGTCCGGGGCGATGCCTTCCACTGGTCCTTGACCGCCTCGTCGCCGCCGAGGTGGACATAGGTCCCGGGGAACAGGTCGACGACCTCGGCCAGCACCTGTTCGAAGAAGGCGATGGTGCTCTCCTCGGTGTTGAACAGGGTGTGATAGACGCCCCAGTCGGCCGGGACGGCGGGCACGGCGGCCCCCGGCGCATCGGTGACGCCGAGCTCGGGATAGGCGGCGATGGCCGCGCTGGCGTGGCCGGGCACGTCGATCTCGGGCACGATGACGATGTTGCGGGCGGCGGCCCAGGCGACGATCTCGCGCACCTCGTCCTGGGTGTAGAAGCCGCCGTGCAGGCGCGGGCGGCCGGTCGCCGGATCGATGTCCTGCGCCGCCGCCGCGCCGGCGGGAACCCGATAAGCCCCGACTTCGGTCAGACGCGGGAAGGCCTTGATCTCGAGCCGCCAGCCCTGGTCGTCGGTCAGGTGCCAGTGGAAGACGTTGAGCTTGTGCAGGGCCATCCAGTCGATGAAGCCCTTGATGAATTCGGGCGACTGATAGTGACGGGCGGAGTCCAGCATCAGGCCGCGCCAGCCGAAGCGCGGGGCGTCGACGATGCGCAGGGCGGCGAGGTCGGCCGGCCCCTGCCCTTCCCCGGCCGTGGCCAGCTGCCACAGGGTCACCGCGCCGTACAGGAAGCCGCCGGCGTCAGCCGCCGTCACCACCACGCGGTCGGGCGCGATCTCGAGCGTATAGCCGTCCGGCTCCGCCTCGCCGCGCCGGAAGACGACGGCCGACGCCCCGGCGCGGGCCTCGTCCGCCACGCTCAGGGAGAGGCCCCGGGTCCGGCCCAGCAGATCGGCGAGGTAGCGGGCCGCCGCCACGGCCTCCCGGTCCGTCGGCGCGGCGACCAGCACGGTCGTCTGGTCCAGCCGGAACGCACCGGCGCCCGCCGTAGCCGACAGCGGGGCCGGGATGACGGGGGGCGAGATGGGGTCCTGTGCGACGGCGCTGTCCGGCAGGCACAGGATGAGGGCGGCGAATACCGCGGCGGACCGGACAGGGAGACTCATTACGTGACTCACGCTGGCGACCTGGCGAACAGAAAGACGGGCGGGGCGACGTCACCCCGCCCGGAGTCGTCGCTCAGGGGAACGATGAAGGTTTCACGGGCGGACCTGGGCATTCGGCATCCTCGGTTCGTCTTCCGCGGGGCGCAATGGCGGGGGCGGCGGGCGCCGCCCCCGGGGTCGGTCTAGAAGTCGACGCTGACGGTCGCCATCAGCTTGCGGCCCGTCCGGTACACGCCGCGCGGCAGGGCGACGGTATTGGCGTAGGCGTAGTATTCGCTGTCCAGCAGGTTCTGGGCCGAAACGGTCAGGCTGACGCGATCGCTGAAGGCGTAGCCGGCCGTGGCGTCGAGGCCGGTGTAGGCGCGGACGTACATCTGGTCGCCGCGATCGACGCCGGTGAAATATTTCGAACGCCAGTTGTAGGTCACCCGGGCCGAGAACGGGCCGCTCTCGTAGAAGGGACTGATATTGACCTGGTGGCGCGAGTTGAACGGCAGGTCGGCGCCGTTGTCCGCGCTGCCGTCCACATAGGTGTAGTTGGCCAGCAGGCCGAAGCCGTAGGCGAAGGTCTGCTGGTACGCGAAGGAGGCGCCCTTCAGCTCGGCCGAGCCCGCATTGGTGGGACGGCTGATCTGGTAGGTGGTGACGGCGTTCTGGCCCTGGTTGAAATGCTGTTCCGGGGCCGTGGCCTGCAGGATGTAGTTGCTGATGTCCTTGTAGAAGACCTCGCCCGACAGGATCGCGTCCGGTGAGAAATACCACTCGACCGCGGCGTTCAGGTTGGTCGACTCATAGGGATCGAGGTCGGGATTGCCGCCGCCGCCGGTCAGGATCTGGTCGGACAGCCAGAAATAGTTCGACATGTCGGCGTAGTTCGGCCGCGCGATCACCTTGGCGGCGGCGAGGCGGACGATCACATCCTCCGCGACGTCGATGGCGACGTTCAGGCTGGGCAGGAAGTCGTCATACTCCTTGGACCGCACCTCCCAGGCCCAATCGGCCTCGGTCACGCCGCAGCCGGTCGCCGTCTGGTTGACGCAGACGAAGCCGCCGCTGTCGGATTCGGTCCGGACGTAGCGCAGTCCGACATTGCCGCGCACCACGCCATTGTCGAAATTGGCCTGGCCGTAGAGGGCGTGGATGGTCTCCTGCACGTTCCAGTTCTGGGCGGTGAACTCGGCGTTGCCGAAGACGGTCGGCACCGGCGCGGCCTGCCATGGCCGCAGGTATTCGCCGCTCTCGATATAGTCGGCCAGCGCGTCGCCATCGATGCGGAAGCGATTGCTCATCTGGTCGTTCACGCCGTCGAAGCCGTCCAGATAGTTGTCCGGCACCTGGCCCGGATTGAACATGCCGGCGTTGTCCGGCGCGCCGTAGATCTGCACCGTGACGCCCGACATCCGCTGGTCGGTCTCATGCTGGCGATATTTGTAGCCGAACTGGAGGCGTTCGAAGAAGCCGTCCCGGTCGATGCCGAGGTCGAGCTGGGCGTAGCTCTCCTCGTCGGTCGTGGGCTTGCTGACGATATTGCCGCCCCAGCCGGCGTTATAGCCGGTCGGACCGACCGAGGGATCGCCCGCGCCCCAGCCGCCATCGAACGAGAACAGCGAGGCGTCGCCCAGCACGTTCCCGTCGGCGGGGTCGGTATAGGTCAGGGTCCCCGGCGCGCCCGGCGCGCCGGTGAAATCGACGGTATAGTCAGCCCAGTTGAGGAATTCGCCGAACAGCTGGCGCTGGGTGCCGCCCTCCGCCTTGGTGAAGCCGACGTCGCCGGCCAGATCCCAGCCGTCGCCGAGGTATTTGGCGTCGAGGTGGTAGCTGTCCGAGGTCATCGCCGCCTCGCGATACTGGACGTCCAGCACGCTCAGGGCGTTGGTGAACGAGGCCTTGGTGATCACGCCGTCATCGATCTGGATGTCGGTCAGGGCGCCAAGGCTGTTCCAGGTGTTGCCCTGGAAGGCGAACAGCGACTGGTTGGTGTTGTCGTAGCTGGCGTCGATGCGCAGCCAGTCGAAATTGATGTCCAGCGCCTCGGTCGGGCGGAACTGCACGGCGACCGTCAGGCTGTCCCGCTCGCGCTGCTGTTCGAAGAAATGGGTGCCGAAGGCGTTCATCCCGCGGGCGTCCGGATTGGCCGCCAGGGTCGTGGCGCAGGTCCCCGAACAGTTGCCGTTGGCGATGGAGTTGGCCCCCGGGTTCTCGGGGCTGCCGCCCATATAATAGCCGGCGGGAATGGTGCCGTAGGATTCGAGACCGTCGCGACGCAGGGCGTCGTTGGCCCGCTGGGCGGAGACCAGCACGCCGAGCGTGCGCGCGTCGTTGCGCCAGCTGCCGAGTACGGAAAGCTGCAGATCGCCCTCTTCGGAGCGGTCGTTGTACAGGTAGCTGGCGGCCCCCGAGAGGGTTCCGGAGTCGAGGTCCAGCGGGCGCCGGGTGATGACGTCAACGGTGCCCCCGATGCTGCCCTCATCGATACGGGCCTCGGGCGATTTATAGACTTCGACGCGGCCGACGATCTGCGGCGCGAGCAGGGCGTAGTTGAAGGTCCGGCCAGGCTGATCGAGGATGAACCAGTCCGCCGAGGCCACGGTCTGGCCGTTCAGCAGGGTGCGGTTCAGGGCCGGGTCGGTGCCGAGGATGCTGACCTTCTCACCCTGGCCGAACTGGCGGTCGACAGTGACGCCGGGGATGATGGTGATGGCCTCGGCGACGTTCGAGCTGGGAAACTTGCCGACGTCCTCGGCGGTGACGACATCGATGATGGCGTTGGCTTCGCGCTTGGTTTCGAGGGACTGCTGCAGCGAGGCGCGGATGCCGGTGACGATGACCTCGTCGACCGTCGTCGGTTCCGCCTGACCGTCCTGGGCCGCCGCCGCACTGGCGCCCAGCAGCGCCAGCGCGCTGACCGAACCGATCATGATCGCCCGTTGAATACCCATGACGCCCATCCCTCCAGAGGTCGACCCGCTCCCCCGCGAGTATCGACCAGTCCATTAGAAGACCAATAAAGGCCCTCTCCCATACGCTCCCCAACGCAACCTGGTGAGCGCAGACGGGAAGGTGTCACCAAACGTTTACGACAAGCAAGCCCAAATCGACATATTGGACCTGTCTTTTTTGCAGATTGGTTCTTGATTGGTTTTGTCAGATGGGTTGTGATGCAGCCAACGATGGGCGAAAGCAGCCGCCATCGACCGGGGTTGGAATGTCACTAGTTGAAGTCATCGGAAAGCTGGACGCCGGGCGGCCGACGCCTCTGTACCAGCAGCTGCAGCAGGCGGTGCGCGTCGCCATCGAGCGCCGCGTGCTGAAGGCTGACGAAGCCCTGCCGGCTGAACGTGATCTGGCCGAATCCCTGTCGGTGTCGCGCATCACCGTGCGCAAGGCCTTTGACGGTCTGGTGGCCGAAGGTCTGCTGTCGCGCCGTCAGGGCGCGGGCACCTTCGTCGCCGCCCGGGTCGAGAAGAGCTTCTCTAAGCTGACCTCCTTCTCGGAGGATATGGCCGCGCGCGGGCGCAAGGCGACGAGTTCCTGGATCAGCCGGAGCGAGGGGGCGGTGACGCCCGAGGAATCCCTCACCCTCGGGCTCAGTCCCGGCACGCCGGTCTATCGCTATCACCGCATCCGTTACGCCGACGGCGCGCCGATGGCGCTGGAGTATTCGACGGTTCCGGCCTCCAGCCTGCCGTCGCTCGAGGCTGTCGACGTCTCGCTGTATCGCGCCTTGGACGCCAACGGGCAGCGGCCGACGCGGGCGCTGCAACGGCTTCGCGCCGTCCTCTTCACCGACGAGCAGGCGGCCCTGCTCGGAGTCGCGCCGGGCGCGGCCGGGCTGTTGATTGAACGGCGCGCGTTCGCGCGCAGCGGCCAGGCCGTTGAGGTGACCCAGTCCTTCTATCGGGGCGACGCCTATGACTTCGTCGCCGAACTGAACGACGGTCCGGCCTGATGCGGGCCGAGGACAGCCGTATGTTCCGGGAGGCCGCTTCCGCCGGCGGGGTGGTGAGCGCCCAGCTGGCCCGCAACGCCTCTGTGATGGCGGACCTGGGAGAGCGCCTGCGCGGACTCTCGCCGCCCATCGCCCTGATCAGCGGGCGCGGCAGCTCCGATAATGCAGGGGTCTACGGCCGCTACCTGATCGAGACCGGCACCGGCACGCCCGTCAGCCCTGCCGCATTGTCCGCCAGTTCGGTCTATGCCGTCGAGCCGCGCCTTCGGGGCGCTGTCTGCATCGCCATCTCTCAATCGGGCCAGAGCCCGGATCTGGTCGCCTCGGTGGCGGCGGCCCGCGCGGGCGGCGCCTTCGTCATCGCCATGGTGAACGCCGAAGGGTCGCGGCTGTCCGGGGTCGCTGACGTGACGGTCCCCCTGCATGCAGGGCCGGAAACCTCTGTTGCGGCCACCAAATCTTTCATCGCCAGCCTCAGCGCGCTGGCGCAGCTGATCGGCTCCTGGAGCGAGGACGCCGACCTGCTGCGGGCGTTGGCCGCCCTGCCGGAGCAGCTCGACGAGGCCTTCCATCGCGACTGGAGTCCGGCGCTCGACACCCTGGTGCGGGCGCAGAGCCTCTATGTCGTCGGCCGGGGTCCCGGCTACGCCGTCGCCCGCGAGGCCGCTCTGAAGCTGAAGGAAACCTGCGGCCTGCATGCGGAGGCGTTCAGCGCGGCGGAGGTCCGCCATGGCCCGATGGCGCTGGTCAAGGCCGGGTTCCCGGTTCTCATGCTGGCCCAGGACGATGAGACCCGCGCCGACATGGGCGCTCTGGCGGCGACCTTCGCGGGTCGGGGCGCCCGGGTGCTGATGGCGGGGGCGGCCGGCGGCGGCGATATCGTTTCCCTGCCTGCCACGGAGGCGCATCCGGCCATTCAGCCGATCCTGCTGATCCAGAGCTTCTACCGGCTGGCGGCGCTGGCTTCGGTCGCACGGGGACACGACCCCGATCACCCGCCGTTCCTGAACAAGGTCACCGAGACCGTCTGATGTCGATCACCCTCACCAATGGCCGAGTCCTGACCGGAGAGATCTTCCGGACCGATGTTTCGGTGACGATCGAAGGCGAGCGGATCACCCGCGTCGGTCCCGGCCCCGCGCCCGGCGGCGAAGTCCACGATCTTGGCGGCGCCTGGCTGGTTCCCGGCTTCATCGACACCCAGGTCAACGGCGGCGGCGGCGTCCTGTTCAACGACTGCCCGACCGCGGACTGTATCGACGCCATCGGCCAGGCGCACCGGCAGTTCGGCACGACCGGCTTCCTGCCGACCCTGATCAGCGATGACCTCTCGGTGATCGATACGGCCATCACGGCCGTGGAGACCGCCATCGCGCGAGGCGTGCCTGGAGTGCTCGGCATCCACATCGAGGGCCCTTTCCTCAATGAGTCCCGCAAGGGCGTTCACGACGCCTCGAAATTCCGCACGCTGGATGACCGCGCCATCGCGCTGCTGACGCGACTGAAAAGCGGCCGTACGCTGGTGACTTTGGCGCCGGAGACCACCACGCCGGCCATGATCACTCGCCTGGTGCAGGCCGGAGCCGTGGTCGCCGCCGGCCACACCGACGCCGACTACGTCACCACCCGGGCGGCTCTCGACGCCGGGATGACGGGTTTCACCCACCTGTTCAACGCCATGTCGCCCCTGACGAGCCGCGCGCCTGGCGCGGTCGGGGCCGCACTCGAGGACATCAACAGCTGGTGCGGGCTGATCGTCGACGGGCACCACGTCGATCCGGTTGTGCTGAAGCTGGCGTTGCGGTGCCGTCCGCGGAACCGGTTCATGCTGGTGACCGATGCAATGCCAAGCGTCGGCTCGCCCGAAGACCACTTCATGCTGCAGGGTCGCCAAATCTCCGTTCGCGACGGGGTGTGCCTTGATCCGGACGGCGTGCTGGCTGGATCGGACCTCAACATGGCCGCTGCCGTCCGCAATGCGCACCGGCTGATGGACCTGCACCTGCCGGCCGCGATAGCTCTCGCCACGACCAATCCCGCCGAGTTCCTGGGCCTTGGCGACGTCCGCGGCCGCATTGAGGCCGGCCTTGCGGCTGATCTGGTCGTCCTCGATGATGACCTGACGGTTGTTGAGACATGGATCGGCGGCGTCGCCTCATGATCGATCCGGTTTAGCTACGCCATCGCCTTGCAGCGGATCCTCGCAGGCTGAGGCTGATCGCCCGCGATTGCGGAGACAGGTTGTCTTTGGACTGACCCCACAGCCACGCACTTCCTGGATAACCGCCGGGTCCGTGTAACCCGGGAAATAGCCCCGACGTTACCGCGCCTTTGCCGAACCCGGAGACGGACAGCCCGTCTCTGATCGCGGGATCTTGCCTGCAACACCCCATTTTTGCGGCCCCCGTCTCCGTTCGCCTGGAGACGGGTCGTTTTCCGCTGCCTGGCAGCCTATCCCTGAAAACAGGGAAATACAGGGAAATCGCTCGAATTTTCGATCCGAACGCTCATCGTCGCAAACCGGCGAGCCCCGCCATGATTGGGATTCCAGGCGCGCTCCGCTTCTTTTCCCGTGACGGGAACAGGGAATTTCTCCCGGGCCAACAGGGAATTTCTGGCGGAGCAGGGAAGGAAATCCCCGGATCAGGGATGCCGCGTCTGAATTTCAGCCTGCGGCGTAGAGACGGCGCTACGCCTCCCAGTCGAGGGGCATCCCTCACCCCATCGTCGGAATGACGAAGCTGGAATCCGCGTGTTCCAGGTCGCTGTCGGGCCAGCGGGCGGTGACGGTCTTGACCTTGGTCCAGAATTTCACCCCCTCCATGCCGTGCTGGTTGGTGTCGCCGAAGGCCGAACGCTTCCAGCCGCCGAAGGTGTGATAGGCGACCGGCACCGGGATCGGGACGTTGATCCCGACCATGCCGACATTGACCCGGGCGGCGAAGTCGCGCGCCGCGCGGCCGTTCTGGGTGAAGATGGCGACGCCGTTGCCGTACTGATGCTTGCTCGGCAGGGCCAGGGCCTCCTCGAAGCTGGCGGCGCGGACGATTTGCAGCACCGGGCCGAAGATCTCCTCCTTGTAGGATTCCATCTCCGGGGTGACGTGGTCGAACAGCGACGGGCCGATGAAATAGCCCTTCTCATGCCCCTGCAGGCTGAAGCCGCGGCCGTCGACGACCAGTTCGGCCCCTTCCTGCACGCCCTTTTCGATCCAGCCCTCGACCCGCACCTTGTGCTGGGCCGTGACCACCGGGCCGTAATGCGCCCCGGCGTCGCTCGAGACGCCGACCCGCATCTTCGGGATCTCGGCGACCATCCGCTCGCGCAGTTCGTCGGCGGTCTTCTTTCCGACCGGCACCACCACCGGCAGGGCCATGCAGCGCTCGCCGGCCGAGCCATAGGCGGCGCCCGACAGATCCTTGATCACCTGGTCCATGTCGGCGTCGGGCAGGACGATGCCGTGGTTCTTGGCCCCGCCCATGGCCTGGACGCGTTTCCCGTGCGTCGCGCCGGTCTGGTAGACATAGTTGGCGATGTCGGACGAGCCGACGAAGCTGATCGCATGCACCTGCGGATGTTCGAGGATGGCGTCGACCGCCGCCTTGTCGCCGTGCACCACGTTCAGCACCCCGGCGGGAGCGCCCGCCTCCATCATCAGCTCGGCCAGACGCACCGGCACCGATGGATCGCGCTCCGACGGCTTCAGGATGAAGGTGTTGCCGACGGCGATGGCGACGCCGAACATCCACATCGGGATCATGGCCGGGAAGTTGAACGGGGTGATGCCCGCCACCACGCCCAGCGGCTGGCGCATCGAATAGACGTCGATGCCGGGACCCGCGCCCCAGGTGTATTCGCCCTTCAGCGCATGCGGGATGCCGCAGGCGAATTCGATCACCTCCAGCCCGCGCTGGATGTCGCCCTTCGAGTCGGCGACGACCTTGCCGTGCTCGGACGAGAGCAGCTCGGCCAGCTCCTGCATATTCGCCTCGACCAGCCGTTTGAACTCGAACATCACCCGCGCCCGGCGCTGGGGATTGACCGTGGACCAGCCTTCGAAGGCGTTCTGGGCGGCCTGGACGGCGCGATCCATCTCGGCTGTCGAGGCCAGCTGCACCCGCGCCTGGACTGCGCCGGTGTTGGGATCGAACACGTCGGAGAAGCGGCCCGAGGCGCCCGTGAACGCGGCGCCGTCGATGAAGTGGTTGATGTCGCGCATGACTGTGCGTTTCCCTGACTGTCGGCTTGTTCTGGTTGGCGGCCGTTTAGCCCGCGCGCCGCCGTCGCGCCAGTGCTCGCCCCAGGGCTCGTCGGCGTCAGACCGCCGCGTCGAACAGGGCGTCGCGGGCGACGTCGGCCTTCAGCATGGGGAAGAAATGGGTGCCGCCGGGCACGGTCTCGACGGTGACATGCGGCAGGCCGCGCGGCTGTTCCGGCACGCTGCAGGTCGAGCCGGTCTCGCCCTTGAGGATGTGCACCGGCCGGTCCAGCCGCTTCAGCGCCCGCCACGGATCATGGCTCTGGGCGGCGTAGTTGGAGGCCTCCCACTCGGGCGGGCAGGCCAGCGTCAGACCCGCGTCCGTCTCGATCAGCCCATCGGCCAGATAGTCCGCCAGCATGATCTCGGGCCAGCCGCGGAAGGCGCCCCGCCCGCTATAGGCCGCCATCGCCTGTTCGCGGCTGTCGAACAGGGACCGCCGGCGCAGCGCGCCCTTGACCAGCGGAATGCGCGAGGCCAGCCGGTCCACCAGCGGCAGATGGAAAGCCGTCACCACCCAGCGGCGCCAGATCACCGGATCCAGCAGCACCAGCTTCGACACCCGGTCGGGCCGTTCGGCCGCCGCCAGCAGGGCCGAGGTGCCGCCCATCGAATGGCCGGCCATCACCGCCGGGGGTCCGTCCAGAAGATCCAGCAGGGCGACCAGATCGTCGCGGTGATCGGTCCAGCCGCGACGTCCGACCGGATCGGCCGGCAGGGTCGTCAGACCGTGACCCCGCAGGTCGGGGGCCCAGATCCGCAGCGTCCCCGACAGCGGCGCCAGCAGGCTGCGATAGGTCATGGCGTTGAAGCCATTGGCGTGGACGAACACCAGATCGACCGGCCGCTTCGGATCGCCGAAGTCCAGCACGCTCATCTCGCCGGCGCCCCACCGGTTGTCGACCGGCAGGCTCAGGCGACGGGGCGGGGAGAGCCGGATGGCGTCCATGGGGTCCAGATAGGCCTCGCCGGCGCGCGGCGCCAGACAATCCCGCTCAGGCGGCGACGCGGCAGGCCGGGCAACGGCCGTGCGCCTCGATCGTGGTGCGGGCGATGGCGTAGCCGGCCGCCTCGGCGGCCCGGCCCAGATCGCCGGCGACCGGGGCGGACACCTCCTGCGTCGCGCCGCAGCAGTCGCAGATCAGAAAGGCCGCGGCATGGTCGATGCTGCCCGAGGTGCAGGCGACATAGGCGCTGATCGAGGCGATGCGATGCGCCAGCCCCTTGCGCTCGAGAAACTCCAGCGCCCGGTAGACGGTAGGCGGCTTGGCCGGCTGGCCGTCCTCGCCGAAGCGGGCGATCAGGTCATAGGCCTTCACCGGCTCGCCGGACTCCAGCAACAGCGCCAGCACCCGGGTGCGCGCCGCCGTCATCCGTTCGCCCTCGGCCGTCAGCCGGTCGCCCGCCGCCGACAGGGCGCGTTCGACCTCGGCCTGTCCGGGCGGGCCGTCGGGGTGATGATGCTGGCAGGCGTCGCCCATGCGCCACAGCTAGTCGCTTGACCGCCGCGCCGCAACGGGCGGGGTTGACCGGGTGTGATGTTATCTCATAACACTAAGCCTCCTCCTCCAAGGCTGTCCCATGATTTCCCATCGCGCCCTTCTCCTCGCCGTTGTCGGCTGCACCGCTGTCGGCGGAACCGCCGCCGCCCAGACGCCGCCGCGCGAGCGGGCGATCATCGTCGACGACGTCATCGTCACCGGCGCCCCGTTCGGCGTCACCGACCGGGCCAGCCTGCTGGCCGTAGCCGTGCTGGACGAGGAAGACCTCGCCGTCGCCCCGGCCGCCACCCTCGGCGATCTGGTCAACGGCCTGCCCGGCGTGCGCAGCACCAATTTCGCCCCCGGCGCCAGCCGTCCGGTGATCCGCGGCCTGTCCGGCCCGCGCGTCCAGGTGCTGACCAACGGTCTCGGCCTGATCGACGCCAGCTCGGTCTCGCCCGACCACCAGGTCGCGGTCGACCCGGCCGAGGCGCGGCGCATCGAGATCGTCCGCGGCCCCTCGACCCTGGTGTTCGGCGGCTCGGCCATCGGCGGCGTGGTCAACATCATCGACGACCGCATCCCGACCGAACCGGCCGAAGGCGGGCTGGACGGCCACCTCAGCGCCCAGACCTCGACCGTCGACGACGGGACCAGTTTCGGCGGCCGGCTCAAGGCCAACGCCGGACCGCTGGTGTTCACCGCCGACGCCTTCACCCGCTCCGCCTCCGACTACGATGTCCCGGTCTTCCCGGAATCCCGGCGTCAGCTGGAGGCCGAGGGCGAGGAGGCCGGCGACGAACGCACCGTCGAGAACACCTTCGTCGACCTCGACCAGTATGGCGCGGGCGTCAGCTGGATCGGTTCGCGCGGCTATCTGGGCCTGTCGGTCAAGCACGTCGAGACGACCTATGGCGTGCCCGGGCATGAGCATGAACACGAGGACGAGGACCACGACGACGGGGACGAGGATCACGAGGACGAGGATCACGACCACGCAGAGGAAGGCGTCTCCATCGGTCTGGAGCAGACCCGCTACGACCTGCGCGGCGAGCTGACGTTCGACGCCGGCCCGTTCAGCGCCGCCCGCCTCTCGGCCGGCTGGGCCGACTATGAGCACACCGAATTCGAGGGCGACGAGGTCGGCACCCGGTTCTTCTCGGAGGGCCAGGAGGGCCGGCTGGAGCTGATCCAGCGCGAACGCAACGGCTGGCAGGGCGTCGTCGGCCTGCAACTGCTCGAACGCACCTTCGACGCCGTCGGTGACGAGGCCTACGTCCCGCGCACCGAAATCAGCGAGCAGGGCCTCTATACGGTGCAGCGGTTCGACCGCGGCGGTGTCGGCTTCGAGGGCGGCCTGCGCCTCGACGAGCGTTCGCTGGAAAGCGTCGCGGCCGACCGTGACTTCTCCAATGTCTCGGCCTCCGCCGGCGCCTTCTTCCGCCCCTCGGAGCCGCTGTTCCTCGGCCTCAGCGTGGCCCGCAACGAGCGCGCGCCCAGCGAGGTCGAACTGTTCGCCCAGGGCGCCCACGTCGCCACCGGCGCCTCCGAGGTCGGCGACGTCGATCTGGACAGCGAGATCGCGACGTCGATCGAGGCGACGTTGCATTTCGCCTCGGGTCCCCTGGAGTTCGACCTGCACGCCTATCACGCCGACTACGACGGCTTCATCGACCTGCGGCCGACGGGTCTGGAAGACGCCGATTCCGGCCTGCCGATCTTCGAATACGTCCAGACCGACGCCCAATTCCGCGGCTTCGAGGCCGAGGCCGATTACCGGCTGTGGGAGTCGGGTCAGCGCAGCCTGACGCTGACCGGCGCCGCCGACTGGGTCCGGGCCAGCACCGATCTCGGCCCCGCCGCGCGCATTCCGCCCTGGTCCGCCACGGCCGGTCTGGAGTGGGTCTCGCGCCGGTTCGACGCCGGTCTGGAGGTGCGTCACGTCGGCGAGCAGGACCGCACCGCCGGGTTCGAACTGCCCACCGACAGCTACACCCTGGTCAGCCTCAAGGGCGCGATCCGGCCGTTCGCCGACCGCAACGTCACTGTCTTCGCCGAGGCCTCCAACCTGACCGACGAAGAGGCGCGCGAACACGCCAGCTTCCAGAAGGACATCGCGCCGATGCCGGGACGCAGCCTGCGGGCCGGGGTCACCTGGCGTTTCTGACGCCGGCGCCCCCACGAGGGGAACCCCGTTTGCCGCCCGGACCCGACTGGGCTAGAAGCGGGCTTCCCTTTTCCCATCCAGAGCTCGTTTCGCGTCCATGACCGACACCACCGCCAACGCAAGCCCGCTTTCGGGCAACGTCCTGTTCTACGGCCAGCCGGAGCCGCTCTCGATCGAGGCCCACGCCAAACTGGGCGTCGACCCGGTCGAACAGCCGTATGCCTTCGTCGCCGAGGCCAATATCGTGCCGCTGACGGTTACGGAATTCGCCCCGGCGGCCCTGACCTATCCGGTGATCTTCGTCGGCGAGGCCCGCCAGCCGGTCGCCGTCATGGGCCTGCGTCAGGGCGAGAACCTGTTCGTCAGCGAGGCCGGCGCCTTCAAGCCCGAGGCCTACATCCCGGCCTATGTGCGTCGCTATCCGTTCGTCTTCGCCAATGACGACGTGCAGAAGCGCATGATCCTGTGCGTCGACCGAGCCGCCGCCTTCATCAAGGAAGGCGGGGCGACTCCGCTGTTCGTCGACGGCAAGCCGTCGCCCTACACCCAGCAGGCGATGGAGTTCTGCAACAATTTCGAGCAGGAGCGTCAGCGCACCGAGGCCTTCGTCAAACTGCTGACCGAGCTCGAGCTGCTGGAGACCCGCGAGGCCGTCTTCACCCCGCGCAACCCGGACGGCACGGCCGGCGCGCCGCAGAAGATCGCCGAATATTTCGCCGTCTCGGAAGAGAAACTGAAGGCCCTGTCGGCCGAGAAGCTGGTCGAACTGCGCGACAACGGCGCCCTGGGCCAGATCTACGCCCACCTGGTGTCGCTGCTGGGCTGGGACCGCCTGATCGCCATGGCCTTCCAGAAGGCCGCGGCGAGCCAGCCGGCCGCCGGAAACGCCTGAAGCCTGACGCGCCTGCGCGCGTCGCCTGAGCCTTGATGGAAACGCCCCGTCCGGTTCGCCGGGCGGGGCTTTTTCGTGCGCCTAACGCCGCGCCAGCAGCGCCCGGGTCAGGCACGAGAAGACCAGCCGGCCGGCCTCGTCCAGCAGGTCGTGCTGGGCGATGACGATGCCCTTCTCGTCGCCGACCGGGTCCTTGCCCATGACGGTCATCCGCCCGCGCATCAGTTCGCCCGCCGGCGGATTGCGCATGTAGCGCAGCCCGTCGATGGCCAGGATCTTCGACTGGGCCCAGCTCGAGACCTTGTCGGCGAACAGCCGGCTCCACAGGGCGTAGACCATGGCGTCGGGCGCGCCGTACGAGACGTCCCAGCCCGGCGAGAAACGCTCTACGAACACCTCCATCGAGGCGCCGTCGACCATGCAGGCGCCCAGCGTCACCACCTCGCCCACGGCGAGATCCTCGAAATGGACGTGGAGCGGTTCGCTCATGGTCGCGCCCTCAGCCGGCGGGCTCTTCGGAGACCCGGACCAGAAGCTTGCCGTCGTGGTCGCCGGTGAACAGGCGGTTCAGCGAACCGAGCGCATTTTCCAGGCCGTCGTCGACGTGGACCTTCCAATTGACCGTCCCGTCCTGCAGCCACGGCCCCATCTCGCCGACCATCTCGCGGGCGCGCGGGGCGTAGTCCAGCACGAGGAAGCCCTTGACCGTCAGCCGGTGGGTGATGATGCGCGAGAAGTTCGGCGACGGCGGCGCCTTGGTCGCATTGTAGGCCGAGATCAGACCGCACACCGCCATCCGGCCGTGGGTCTTCAGCCGGTTGAAGACGGCGATCATGATGTCGCCGCCGACATTCTCGAAATTCATCTCGACGCCGTCCGGGGCCAGCCGGTCCAGCGCCTCGCCGACGTCCTCGTTCTTGTAGTCGATGGCCGCGTCGAACCCGAGTTCGTCGGTCAGCCAGCGGCATTTCTCCGGCCCGCCCGCGATGCCGATGACACGCGCGCCGCGGGCCTTCGCCACCTGGCCGGCGATCGAGCCGACCGCCCCGGCCGCGGCCGAGATCACGATCGTCTCACCCGCCTTGGGCTGGAGCACGTCGGTGACGCCGAAATAGGCCGTCAGTCCGGTCATCCCCAGCACCGACAGATTGGCGGTCAGCGGCAGGCCCGGCGCCCGGTGCACCTGACGCAGCTCCATTTCCGGAACCACCGCAAAGTCGGCCCAGCCGCCGGACAGGGGCGTGACGATATCCCCGGCGCGGAACCGGTTCGACCGGCTCTCCTCGACCACCCCGAGGGTCAGGCCGCGCATCACCCCGCCCAGCGGCACCGGCGGCAGATAGCCTTCGGCGTCGTTCATCCAGGTGCGGTTGGTGGGATCCAGCGACAGATAGATGGTGCGGACCAGCACCTCCGACTCGTTCAGCGCCGGGACCGGGCCCTCGACCAGCTCCAGATCGCCCGGCTTGACCAGACCCTTGGGCCGCTGGCGCAGCACCCACTGACGATTGACGCGAGCCATGGCTGTCTCCTTCCGGGGCGCCGCCTTGAACGACAGCGCAGGTTTTCTTTGTGGACCCATCATGACGAGGCGGCGGCGCCTGTCCAGCGCGGGGCCAAGAAAAAGGCGGGCCGCGAGGGCCCGCCTGAAGTGGCATCATCGAGAATGAGGCGCGGAGGCGACAGACTGGTTTGCACCAGTCCAAGTCGGGGGGGCGTCGCCGCCTCCGCATTCAGGTAACAGGACTCTGGCGACCCGGTTCCCGGGCAGGCGAAGTTTTTTCGCCCGCCGGGCGAACACCGGAACGGCTCCGCTCCGGGGAACGTTGATGCCGCATATCCCCATCGCCGCCGGAGACCGCGCATGACCCACGAATCCCCTCACGACAAGTCCGCCGACGCGGTCCACGAAGGCCGCCCGGTCGAGGCCCAGTATGTTCGCGGCGGACGCGGCGGGGGACGTATCCTGACCCTGCTGATCATCTCCCTGGCCGCCGTCGCCATCCTGCTGCTCGGCATGTGGTTCATCAGCCAGGGCGGATTCGCCCAGACCAACGCCAATGACGGCGATCAGGCCGTCGACGCCGCCGCCTTCCAGACCGACACGGTCGAGGTCCCGGCCGCCGACGCCCCGACCACGGCGACCGGGGAGCCGACCAATCCCCCGACCGGCGAGACGCCGAACGTCAACGCTCCGACGGTGGCCGCCGAACCCTCGACCTGATCCCCGCGTCGCCGCCCAACAAAAAAGCCCCGGTCGCAGGACCGGGGCTTTTCCGCGTTCGGGGGAGTCTTCAGGCCGCTTCGCGTTGCCGCGACGGGTGGAAGAACAGCGCCTGGCTGATCGCCGCCTTGACCGTTTCCGGCTGGAACGGCTTGGTGATCAGGAAGGTCGGCTCGGGACGCTCGCCGGTCAGCAGACGCTCCGGGAAGGCGGTGATGAAGATCACCGGCACGTCGATCCGCTTGAGGATGTCCTTGACCGCATCGATGCCCGACGATCCGTCGGCCAGCTGGATGTCGGCCAAGACCAGGCCCGGGCGATGGCGGGCGACGGCGTCGACGGCCTCGTCGTGGGTGGTGGCGGTGCCGGTGACGCGATGGCCCAGCTCCTTCACCAGGCTCTCGATGTCGGCCGAGATGATGGCCTCGTCCTCGATGATCAGCACGTCAGTGGCCAGTTCGGCGTCGATGTCCGACTGGGCCTCGGCGATCAGCCGTTCGACGTCCATGGCGTCGGCGTCGAGGATCTGGGCCGCTTCGGACGGGGTGAACCCTTCCAGCGCGGTCAGCAGGAAGGCCTGGCGCGAACGCGGGGCGATCTGCATCAGGCGGCGCGAGGCGTCGTCGCGCCCTTCCATGCCGCTGGTGTCCTCCAGCCGGGCGCCGGTCGTGGCCCAGATGGTGTGGAACACATGATACAGGGCGACGCGCGGCGTCATGTCCGGCGGCAGTTGCCGCTCGCCGGCGGCCAGCGCTTCCAGCGCGACGCGGACGTAGTTGTCGCCCGTGGTCTGGTCGCCGGTCAACGCACGGGCGTAACGACGCACATAGGGCAGATGTGGCGCGAGACGGGCCAGCAGGCTCATGAAATTAATCCCCGACAGAAGGTGGTTCCGATCAATGGAACCTTTGCAGGCCCCGTCAACGTATCAAATCGGCCACGGTTCCCAAAGCCACACGAAAGCTTCAGCATTAATCCCTCGTAATGCCGGAACCGTCTATCAGGGCTCGCGTTTCCGGCTATCGCAGCAACAGCCTCAGGGTGGCGGCCGTTCATTCTATGACAGACAATTCGAACCCTTCCCGCAAGGCGGCTCCCACCAGTGGTCCGGCCCTTGAGGAGGCACGCCTTCGCCAGCAGGCGATCGGGGTCAAGCTTCGGCATATGTTCGACGAGGTCGTCAACGAGCCGGTGCCTGACGAATTTCTCGACATCCTGCGTCGCGCCGACGAGCGCTCGGGCGAGGGCGGCTCATGAGGGGCGACACAAGCCCGCCGCCCAAGCCTCCCTCTGCAGACGACAACGCCTTCAAGAGGGAGCTGGTCGCGCTGATCCCGCATCTGCGGGCCTTCGCCCGCACCTTGACGGGCGATCCGACCGCGGCCGACGATCTGGCCCAGGACGCGATGATGAAGGCGTGGGACGCCCGCGCCAGCTATCAGATGGGCACCAACATGAAGGCCTGGACCTTCATGATCCTGCGCAACCAGTTCTATTCGGAAAAGCGTCGCTCGTGGCGTCAGTCCCAGCTCGACCAGGAAGCGGCCGAGCGGACCTTGGTCGCCGTTGACGATCCGGAATCGCCGGTCGCCCTCGACGAACTGCGTCTGGCCCTCGCCACCCTGCCCGAAGAGCAGCGGGAGGCCCTGATCCTGGTCGGCGCCGGCGGCTTCGCCTATGAAGAGGCGGCGGACATCTGCCAATGCGCGGTCGGTACGGTGAAGAGCCGGGTCTCCCGCGCCCGCAAGGCGCTGCAGGCCACGCTGGAACGGGGCGGCTACGCCCGCGACGGTCGGGCCGCCGGCGACGCCATGCGGTCCATCCTCGCCGACGCCGATCGCCTGAGCAGCGTCCGGGGTTGAGGTGATCCGCCTCGGGCGCGCCTTTGGCCGGAGTCTGGGCAGGCCGCAGTTGCAGGGCATCCGCTTCCGCCTCGGCGCGGCGCTGGCCCTCGCCCTGCTGCCGATCCTCGCGCTGGGCGCCTTTCAGGCCAATGCACAGTTCCGCCTGCAGGATCAGCAGCGCCGCGACGATCTGCAACTCGCAGCCGAGCGGACGGCCGTCAGTGTCAGAGGGCGGCTGGACAGCACCACTGTCCTGCTTCAGGCCCTCCGCCCGGAGGCGCTTGAGCTGTTCTGCGAACCCCGGCTCACCGCCCTGGTGCAGCGCATCGAGGGACTGGACGGTCTGGCGCGTCTGACCCCGACTGGTCAGACGGCCTGCGCCTCGCAACAGCTGAACGCCGCCTCCCCGGCCTGGCTGGTCGAGGCCCGCAGCTCGGCCTGGTTCCAGCGCCTGAGAGCCGGAGAGGACACGGTCCTCGCACGGGCCCCGCTCCGGGCCGGAGAGACGCCCGGCCTGATCGTGGCGATCCGCCTGGAACGTCCCCTCGGCGCCTTCGACGGCGTCATGGTGGCGGTCATCCCCCTCGCCGCCCTGCAGCCGGATCTCGCCGACCGCGCCCTGCCCGAGGGTTCACAAGCCGCCCTGACAGACGGGGACGGCCAGATTCTCACCGCCACCGACCCCGAGGGCTTCCAGCTGGCGGACGGCGGCGGTGTCGAGGGCTGGGTGGACCGCGCCCGCCGCGACGCTTCCGCCATATTCGAAGCCGATGACGCGCGCGGCCGCCCTCGCGTCTACGCCGGCGCGGCCCTGGCGGGCCGGGACGTCTACGCCCTGCTGTCGGCGCCCGCCCCCAGCCTGCTGTCATGGGCGCGGCTCAACCCGGTCGGGGCCCTGCTGATCCCGCTGCTGGCCTGGTTGATCGCCTTCCTGGCGGTGATGTGGGTGACGGAGCGGATCGTGGTGCGCTGGCTGGTCTATCTGGAGCGGGTCGCGGCGATCTATGCGCGCGGCCGCTTCTCCGTCCGCCCCGTGCAGGCCATGAACGCCCCCGCCGAGATCCGCGTGCTCGCCCGCACCCTCGACGAACTGGCCGAGACCATCACCACCCGCGACGCCGCCCTGCACGCCTCGCTCGAGGAGAAGGACGCCCTGATGCGCGAGATCCATCACCGGGTGAAGAACAACCTGCAGATCATCTCCTCCCTGCTGTCGATGCAGCAGCGCGCCCTGACCGATCCCCAGGCCAAGATCGCCGTCGGCGACACACGCCAGCGCATCTCGGCCCTCGCCCTGATCTACCGGACGCTCTACCAGAGCGCCGATCTACGCTACGCCGACGCCCGCATCTTCCTGACCGAGCTGGTCGGACAGCTGGTCGCCAGCGAGGCCGTGCGCGGCCCCCTCGTCACCTCCTCGGTCGAGGCGGACTCGCTGGTCGTGGACCCGGACAAGCTCGCCCCCCTGGCCCTGTGGCTGGTCGAGGCCGTGACCAACGCACAGAAGCACGCCTTCGCCGGCCGCGGCGGGGCCCTCAAGGTCCGCTTCCGCGTCGATGGCGACACCAGCGTGCTCGAGGTCGAGGATGACGGGCCGGGCGTCAGCGAGACGTTCCGCACCGGCGTCGGCCGGACCCTGATGGGCGCCTTCGCCAAACAGCTGCGCGGCGAGGTCGAGATGGCCCCGGCCCCGGGCGGCGGCGCCATCGCCCGGCTGACCTTCGCCACGCCCGAAGCGGTGACTCCGACCGATCCGGCCGACCTTGGAACCGGTGAGCCGCCGCGACGTTCTTGAGTCACAGGCCCCGCCCCAGGGCTCCAGGAGATTCAAGATGCGTAAGATTTTTGTTCTGTTCGCCGCCGCCGCCGCGCTGACCACCGCCGCCTGCAACACCATCTCGGGCGCCGGCCAGGACGCCTCGGCCGCCGGCAACGCCGTCAGCGGCGCTGCGGAAGACGCCAAGAACTGATCCGCTTCCCGGCCGCGCTCTCCCCCGACACGCGGTTCGGTTGAAGAAGGCCCGCCTGGCCCCCCGCCGGCGGGCCTTCGGTTGTCCGGGGCAGGCCGGGACGGGCGGGTGGCCTGACCGGTCGGGCGCCTCAAGACACGAGGCCGGGACCTGAATAAGATCGGACCGGGGCGCCGTGCCTCGATATCCCCCAGCCGGATGACGACCATGACCGACAAGACAGGCCGCGAGGCCGGCCTCGCCCTCCTTCGGGAACACGCCCTGATCGCCGGCGAGCCGGTGACAGCAACGAAGCGCATCGCCGTCGACGACCCGGCCACGGACGAGATTCTCGGCCACGTCCCCGACCTCGGCGCCGCCGAGACCGAACGCGCCATCCAGGCCGCCCACGACGCCTTCCCCGCCTGGTCCCGCTCCGATCCGCACAAACGGGCCGCCTTCCTGCGAGAATGGGCCCGGCTGATCGATGAGAACACCGAGGGACTCGGGGCCCTGATGGCGCTCGAAAACGGCAAGCCCTTCGAGGAGGCCAAGGGCGAGGTCGTCTACGCCAACAGCTTCCTCAAATGGTTCGCGGGCGAGGCCGAGCGGCTGATCGGCGAGACCCAGGACAGCCCGCTGGGCCACGTCATCCTGACCTTCCGCGAGGCGGTCGGCCCCTGCGCCCTGATCACCCCGTGGAATTTCCCCGCCGCCATGCTGACCCGCAAGCTGGGTCCGGCCTTCGCCGCCGGCTGCACCGCCGTGGTCAAGCCGGCCAGCCAGACCCCCTTCACCGCCATCGCCCTGGCCGAACTGGCCTATCAGGCCGGCCTGCCCAAGGGCGTGCTCAGCGTCGTCACCGGCGACGCCGCGACCATCGGCGGTGTCCTGACCGCCTCTCCCCTGATCCGCAAGCTCAGCTTCACCGGCTCGACCCCGATCGGCCGGCTGCTGGCCGAGCAGTGCGCCCCGACCCTCAAGCGGGTGTCGATGGAGCTGGGCGGCGCCGCCCCCCTGATCGTCTTCGCCGACGCCGATCTCGACCACGCCGTGGCCGAGACCATCAAGGGCAAATTCCGCAACTCGGGTCAGACCTGCGTCTGCCCCAACCGCGTCTATGTCGAGCGCGCCGTCGCCGACGACTACGCCCGCAAACTGGCGGAGGCGGTGTCGAAGATCCCCGTCGGCGGGGCCTTCGAGCCGGGCGTCAAGGTCGGCCCGCTAATCGAGGACAAGGCCATCCGCAAGGTCCAGGACCACCTCGCCCTGGTCAAGGCCTCGGGCGGCGAGATCCTGACCGGCGGCGAGCCGCACGCCCTCGGCGGCCGCTTCTTCCAGCCGACCGTGACCCTCGGCGGCGACGACGCCCTGTTCCGCCGTGAGGAGACCTTCGGCCCGCTGATCCCGGTCTTCGCCTTCGACACCGAGGACGAGGTGCTGGCCCTGGCCAACGACAGCGAGTTCGGCCTCGCCTCCTACCTCTTCACCCGCGACCTCGACCGCGCCATGCGCATCGGCCGTGGCATCCAGGCGGGCATGTGCGGCGTCAACACCGGCCTGATCTCGACCGCCGTCGCCCCGTTCGGCGGTGTCAAACAGTCCGGCTACGGCCGCGAGGGCTCGATCCACGGCATCGACGAATATCTCGACGTCAAACAGGTGACCCTGGCGCTGCGCTGAGCGGGCGTCAGGCCAAGGCCCAGCTGGCCATCCCCCCGTCTGCGTCGTCGGTCGGCGGCGGTCTGCGGCGAACCGGCCGCGCCGCGCGCGCCGACCGCGCCGCCACGGCTGGCCATGTCTGCAACCTGTCGACAATCAGCCGCACTCTCGCGGCCAGCGCCGCTCGGACGGGTCCGAACCGGGTTCTCGCCGCCATCAGGCTGACGGCGGCCAGGACCTCGACATAGACAAGGACATCTCCGGCCATCAGCAGCGCCAGCTCCACGCCGACCAGCTGCCAGAGAAATGCCGTCCCGATCAGGATCGCGAGGACGCGCAGGCCCGAGCCAGAGAAGGCCCACAGGGTCCCCGTCATGACCCGCTCCCGAACTCCGGCGTCCACGGCGCAACCCAGCGCCACGAGCGCCAGCAGGCCGGGCAGGACCGCGCCTTCACCCGCTCCAAGCGCCATCAAGCTCCAGCATCCGGTCAGCCCCGCCAGGGCAAACCACGCCGCCACGGTCCTGTTCATGAGTTCGGCTCCCGCTGTCCCGGCTTTGAACATGGCGGCCAGCCGGACCTGAACAAGGGATCAGACCTTTTCCAGGCCGGCGATGAAGTCCTGAACGTCCCCCATCATCCACCAGGCGCCGTCCCGCCAGAACTTGATCAGCGCCTCGTGGTTGAGCGTCACCCACTCAATGACCTCTTCAGCGATGTCTGCTCGATCCGCTGCAGGCATGTCGCCGAAGATGATCACGGGGTCAGGCCCTATGCTGACGGAAAATCCGGGACCGGGAGGCCTCAGGCCGCGGGCATAGCGCACCTTGGGTCCGTGCCATCCGACGTCTGTCGTGATCGTGACGACGCCCGCAATACCCGTCTGCGCCTCTGCCAGATTGGCCATGTCGAAGACCGCGTCATCATCGAGCGCGGCCGTTTCCTCGCGAAAGGTCGGCGCACGGTAGGTCGTCATTTTTGAAGGCCCGGCGGATTCACGGCGCCGATAGAGCGCCGCTCGGCCACCGAGCGTCAATCGGTTGCAACCAGAGCAGGCGTTCGCCCCCTCACACCGGCAGCGCCCCGCGCTTGACCACCGTCCGCATGGCCACGCTGGACGACACCCGCGTCACCCCCGGGATCCGCGTCAGCTCGCGCGAGTGCACCCGCTCCAGATCGTCGACGTCGCGCACCACCAGCCGCAACAGATAGTCCGATCCCCCCGTCATCAGATAGCATTCCACCACCTGCGGCACCGTCGCGATGGCGGTCTCGAAGGCGGTCAGCGAGGCCTCGGCCTGGGACGACAGGGTCACCGTCACGAAGACGCTGATCGGCAGGCCGACGGCCCGTTCATTGATGATGGCGGCGTAGCGGCTGATCACCTCCGCCGTCTCCAGCGCCCGCAGCCGGCGCAGGCAGGCGCTCTCGGACAGGTTCACCGCCCGGGCCAGATCGGCGTTGGTCATCCGCCCGTCCCCCTGCAGGGCGCGCAGCATCTTGCGGTCGGCGTCGTCGAGGGCGACGGCGGAAATCGTCTTCATTGGCAGTCCTGTTCGCAGATTCTGCGACTTTATGCCGTTCAACCGCTGAAAAGAACAGGAACCTGCGCGGGGTCCGCCGCTAGATTGAACCCCGGCGCGACCGCTCCGGGCGGCCGTCATCGTCCAGGCAAGAGGAAACTCCCATGCGCGTCGGCGTCCCCACCGAGATCAAGAAGAACGAACACCGCATCGGCCTGACTCCGACGGCCGTGCGCGAATACGTGGCCCACGGCCACGCCGTCTCGGTCCAGCAGGGCGCCGGCCTCGGCGCCGGCTTCACCGACGCCGACTACCAGAAGGCCGGGGCGACGATCGTCGCCAGCGCCGCCGAAATCTTCGCGAACAACGACATGATCGTGAAGGTCAAGGAACCGCAGAAGGTCGAGTGGGAAATGCTCCGCGAGGACCAGATCCTGTTCACCTACCTCCACCTCGCCCCCGACCCCGAGCAGACCAAGGGCCTGCTGGCTTCGAAATGCGCCGCCATCGCCTATGAGACCGTCACCGACGACCGCAAGGGCCTGCCGCTGCTGGCCCCGATGTCGGAAGTCGCCGGCCGCATCGCCGTCTTCTCGGCCGCCGAGACCCTGCTGAAGCACAACGGCGGCATGGGCCTGCTGTTCTGCGGCGTCCCGGGCGTGGCCCCGGCCCGCGTGCTGGTGCTGGGCGGCGGCGTCGTCGGCCTCAACGCGGCGCGCATGGCCATGGGTCTGGGCGCCGAGGTCGTGGTGCTGGAACGCTCGATCCCGCGCATGGCCTATATCGACGAGGTCACCCAGGGCCGGGTCATCACCCGCTATTCCTCGATCAACGCCATCGAGGAAGAAATCGTCAAGGCCGATGTCGTGATTGGCGCGGTGCTGGTGCACGGCGCGGCGGCCCC
>JAHJNW010000153.1 GCA_018820665.1 Alphaproteobacteria bacterium
CCGTTTTAGCTGTACTAGGGCGGGCCTCCCGTAAAATGCTCCCCATCCCGTCGAAGGGGAGGGCGTCGGATCCACGTTCCTCGATGGCGGCGGGCTGTGGTCGAGCGATGAAGCCCGGGTGGAGGAAAGCCCGGGGGTCCTCGAGGACAGGGATGGATCCTGCCCGCTTGCTCGCCGCGCGCCCCCGGCCGGAACCGCTACGTCGACTGGAACACGGTCAGCACGTTCCGCCTTTCGGGTTCCCGGCAACGGGGCTCCGGAATGCCGGTCAGGCCCGAGAAGGGCCGCCAGCCGGCGGGGCGAGTGGATAACGACCACGCGGGGCGGTCTGCTTCGTCGAAACGGTATTAAAAATCAAAGCACCGGGCGAGGCCCGGCCGCCCCGCTCTCTCCCCGACCGCTTCATCCGAAGCGGCGAAGAATCGCGCCTGCTTCTCCCCATCCGCCCCCGCACCGTCTATCTACCCCCCATGCGCCAGTCCTTCGACGAAACCACCCATCCGTCCTTCGGGGCCAGACACCTGCCCCGCGTCCGCGCGAAAATGGCCGAGCAGGGCCTCGACGGCCTGCTGGTCCCGCATGAGGACGAGCACCAGAACGAATACCTGCCCGAGGCCAATGACCGCCTCGCCTGGCTGACCGGCTTCACCGGCTCGGCCGGCGCCGGCGCCGTGCTGACCGACCGCGCCGCCGTCTTCGCCGACGGCCGCTACACCGTCCAGGTCCGGGCCCAGGTCGACGCCGCCCTGTTCGACATCCTGTCGCTCGAGAACAACGGCCTCGCCGCCTGGCTGGAGACCGCCCCCAAGGGCTCCGTCATCGGCTACGACCCGCGTCTGCACAGCCCCGACGCCCTGGCCGCCCTGCAGCACGCCGCCCGAAAGGCCGGCGCCGTCCTCAAGCCGGTCGAGGCCAATCCGGTCGATCTCGCCTGGGGCGACGACCGTCCGCCCCAACCGACCGCCCCCGTGGTCCCGCATGACGACCGCTACAGCGGCGAGACCAGCGCCGCCAAACGCGCCCGCATCGGCGAGGCCATCCGCGACGTCGGCGCCGACGCCGCCGTCCTGACCGCGCCTTCGTCGATCGCCTGGCTGTTCAACATCCGCGGCGGCGACGTCATCCGCACCCCCCTGCCGCTGTCCCAGGCCATCGTCCGCGCCGACGGGACGGCGCGGCTGTTCCTCGACCCGCGCAAGGTCACCAATACACTCCCGGCCTGGCTCGGCGACGCCGTCGGCCTAGAGACGCCCGAGGCCCTGCCGCAGGCGATCGACGCCCTGTCGGGGCAGGCGGTGCTGATCGATCCGGGCCAGTCCCCGGCCTGGTATTTCGACCGGCTCGAGGCCGCCGGCGCCACGGTCGTGCGCGGTCAGGACCCCTGCACCCTGCCGCGCGCCTGCAAGAATCCGGTCGAGATCGAGGGCTCGCGTCAGGCCCATATCCGCGACGGCGCGGCCCTCAGCCGCTTCCTCCACTGGGTCGATACGACGGCGCAGCAGACCCTGCCGACCGAGCGCGAGATCGCCGAAAAGCTGGAGTCCTTCCGCGAGGCCACCGGCGCCCTGCAGGACCTGTCGTTCGACACCATCGCCGGGGCCGGCCCCAACGGCGCCCTGCCGCACTACAAGCCGGTCGGCGACAAGATCCGCCGGATCGAACAGGGATCCCTGCTGCTGGTCGACGGCGGCGGCCAGTATCTGGACGGCACCACCGACGTCACCCGCACCATGGCGGTCGGCGAGCCGACCGCCGACCAGCGCCGCATGTTCACCCTCGTGCTCAAGGGCCATATCGCCATGGCCGTGGTGCGCTTCCCGGAGGGCGTGACCGGCCACCAGCTCGACGCCCTGGCCCGCCTGCCGCTGTGGATGGCCGGCCTTGATTACGACCACGGCACCGGCCATGGCGTCGGTTCCTATCTCGGCGTCCACGAGGGCCCGCAGCGCATCGCCAAGGCTCCCAACAGCCAGCCGCTGCTGACCGGCATGATCCTGTCCAACGAGCCCGGCTACTATCGCGAAGGCCATTGGGGCATCCGCATCGAGACCCTGCAAGTCGTCACCGAGCCGACCGCCATCCCCGGCGGCGAGCGGCCGATGCACGGCTTCGAACAGCTGACCTTCGCCCCGCTGGACCGCAAGCTGATCGACGTCGCGCTGCTGACCGCGGACGAGCGCGCCTATGTCGACGCCTATCACGCCGAGACGCTCGCCAAGGTGGGGCCGCTGCTGGACGGGGAGGCGAAGGCCTGGCTGGAGGCGGCCTGCGCGCCGCTGTGATCCGGGGCCTCGGGGCCTTGCGAATCCGGGTCGCCGCCCCGACCTCAGGCGTCCCCGTCGCAGGAGCCCTCCCATGAAAACCCGTCGTCTCGGCAAGGCCGGCCCCGAAGTCTCCGCCATCGGCCTCGGCTGCATGGGCATGGCCGCCTTCTACGGCCAGCCGTCCGACGAGGGGCAGGCGACGGCGGTGATCCACCGCGCCCTCGATCTCGGCGTCACCCTGTTCGACACCGCCGAGATGTACGGCCCGCACACCAACGAGGTCCAGCTCGGCAAGGCTCTCGCCGGCCGGCGCGACCGCGCTTTCGTGGCGACAAAGTTCGGCATTGGCTACAACGCCGACCGGTCGGCCCTGACCGTCGACGGCTCGCCCGCCAACGTGCGCCGCGCCATTGAGGGCAGCCTCAAGCGCCTCAACGTCGACCACGTCGACCTCTACTACCTGCACCGCGTCGATCCGAACACGCCGATCGAGGAAACGGTCGGGGCGATGGGCGAGCTGGTGACCGAGGGCAAGGTCCGCTTCCTCGGCCTGTCGGAGGCCGCGCCCGAGACCCTGCGTCGCGGCCTCGCGACCCATCCGATCACCGCCCTGCAGACCGAATATTCGCTGTGGAGCCGCGAGCCCGAGGACGAACTGCTCGCCGTCTGCGAAGAGCTCGGCGTCGGTTTCGTGCCCTACAGCCCGCTCGGCCGCGGCTTCCTCTCGGGCGAGATCACCTCGGTCGACGACCTCGCCGAGGACGATTTCCGCCGCGCCAACCCGCGCTTCATGGGCGAGAATTTCCAGAAGAACCTCGACCTCGTCGAGGCCGTGAAAGGCATCGCCGCCGACAAAGGCGTTACCGCCGCCCAACTGGCTCTCGCCTGGGTCTTGGCCCAGGGCGACCATCTCGTGCCCATCCCCGGCACCCGCCGCATACCGACGCTGGAGCAGAACGTTGCCGCCGTCGACCTGACCCTGACGACCGAGGATCTCGCCCGCATCGACGCCGTCTTCCCCCGGGGCGCCGCCGCCGGCCACCGCTACGCCGAAGCCGCCCGCTCGGCCCTGAACCGCTAGCCGCCGATCAGGGCCAGCCACTCGTCCTCGGTCAGCACCTGAACGCCGTGCTTCAGCGCCTCCGCCATCTTCGACCCGGCTCCCGGACCGGCGACCAGATAGTCGGTCTTCTTCGACACCGACCCCGACACCTTGGCCCCAAGGCTCTCCGCCCGGGCCTTGGCCTCGTCCCGCGTGAACCGCTCCAGCGCCCCGGTGAAGACCACCGTCTTGCCGGCCACAGCGGTGTCGGACTTGGGCTTCTCGGCGTCCTCGATGGTGTCCAGCTCCGCCACCAGCGCCTCCACCATCGCCCGGTTGTGGCTCTCGCGGAAGAACAGCGCCAGGGCCCGCGCCGCCACCGGCCCGACCCCCGCGACGCCGGCGATCTGGCCCAGCCCCTCGGACGGTCCCTCATTGCGCGCGACTTCGGCCAGCCGGACCAGTCTGGCCCAGTCGTCCGCCAGCGTCGCCAGCCCGCGCCGCGCCGGAGCGGCGAGGCCGGGGAAGGCGAGGGCGATCTTCTGGTCGATCGGCGCCTCGGGCCACGGATCCTCCGCCGCCGGCGAGGCTTCGGCGAGAATGGCGACGACGCGCGGCGACACCGCATGGGCCTCGTTCAGCCGCACCCAGTCGTCGCTCGGGATGCCCTCCGCCGCGGCGAGGCAGGCCGCCTCGAACGCCGACCAGGTCCCGAACGCCCGGGCCAGCACGATCGAGGTCTGCTCGCCGATGTCCCTCACCCCGAGGCCATAGATGAAGCGATCCAGGGCGATCACCCGCCGCGCGTCGATCCCCGCGACCAGATTGCGCACGCTGGTCTCGCCATAGCCGTCCTCAGCCCGCAGCGCGTCCAGCTTCTCCGTGTCGCGCGCCAGCCGGAAGATGTCCGCCGGCTGGTTGATCCAGCCGCGCTCGTGGAAGGCCACCAGCTGCTTCTCGCCCAGACCCTCGATGTCGAACGCCCGCCGGCTGCAGAAATGCTTGAGGTGTTCGATGCGCTGGAACGGGCAGGCCAGCTCCCCGGTGCAGCGCCGCACCACGGATTCGACGCCCGAGGCGTTGGTCTCCTTCACCAGCGCCGTCTTCAGCGGGCAGATGCACTGGTGCGGAAACGCCCACGGCTCGCCGCGCCCCGGTCGGTCGGGGTCGACCACGCCGAGGATCTGCGGGATCACATCGCCAGCCCGCTGCAGGGTCACAGTGTCGCCGAGCCGCACGTCCAGCCGCTCGATCTCGTCGGCGTTGTGCAGGGTGGCGTTGCGCACCACCACGCCGCCGACCGTGACCGGATGCAGTCGCGCCACCGGCGTGTGCGACCCCGTCCGCCCGACCTGGATGTCGATCCCCTCCAGCACGGTCTGCGCCTGCTGCGCCGGAAACTTGTGGGCGATGGCCCAGCGCGGGGTGCGGGCGACGAAGCCCAGCCGGTCCTGCCAGTCCAGCCGGTCAACCTTGTAGACCACGCCGTCGATGTCATAGCCCAGCGTCGCCCGGTCGCTTTGCAGCCCGTCGTACAGCGCCATCAGCCCGGCCGCGTCCTCGACCCGCTGCGACCGGTCGTTGACCGGAAAACCCCACGACCGCAGCGCCTGCAGCGCCTCCCACTGGGTCCTGGCGAACGACGCCGAGACCTCGCCCCAGGCGTAGGCGAAGAAGCGCAGCGGCCGTTTCGCCGTGATCGTCGCGTCCTTCTGGCGCAGCGAGCCGGCGGCGAAATTGCGCGGATTGGCGTAGGTCCGCGTCCCCGCCGCCTCGGCCGCGGCGTTGAAGGCGTCGAAGGCGTCGTTCGGCGCATAGACCTCGCCGCGCACCTCGATCACCTCCGGCCAGCCCTTGCTGGACAGCCGTTCGGGAATGTCGTCGAGGGTGCGCAGATTGGCGGTGACATCCTCGCCGGTGCGGCCGTCGCCCCGAGTCGCCCCGCGCACCAGCACCCCGTCCTCATAGCGCAGGCTGGCCGACAGGCCGTCAATCTTGGGCTCGGCGACAAAGGCGATGTGTTCGTCGCCGGGCAGCTTCAGAAAGCGCCGGATGCGCGCCTCGAAATCCGCCACCTCGCCGGGGTCGAAGGCGTTGTCCAGCGACAGCATCGGCACGCCGTGGCGCACCTCGCTGAACTGGGCCGAGACCGCCGCCCCGACCACCTGCGACGGCGAATCGGCCATGGTCAGTTCGGGGAACCGGGTCTCGATCTCCAGCGCCCGCCGCTTCAGGGCGTCGTAGTCGGCGTCGGAAATCTCCGGCGCGTCATGGCCGTGGTACAGGGCGTCGTGATGCGCCAGCGCGGCGGTCAGCCGGGTGAACGCCTCCCGGGCCGCGGCTTCGGTCAGCTGATCGACGGCGGTGTCGGTCATGGGAATCGGGTTCGCTCCATCGTCTTCAACCGCCTTCTACCACCCGGGGCGAACGCCGCGAGACCGCGGTCGTTTCCCTGCCCATGACAGGACGTTAATCTGACGCCGCCGCCCCGGCCTGCTAGCGTTCCGCCAACCTCAGGGAGTCTCCATGCGCCACCTTCGCCTCTCCGCCCTTTCGCCGCTGGCCGCGGTCCTGCTGCTCAGCGCCTGCGAGACCGCGGCGACGCCCGAGCTCGTGGCCGCGCCGCAGCCGTCGGCCATGCACGCCCAGCTGCTCGAGGACGTCCGCATCCTCGCCGCCGACGACATGCAGGGCCGCGACACCGGCGCGCCCGGCGGCGCCCTGGCCCGGGCCTATATCGTCGGCCGGCTGGACGCGCTCGGCGTCGCCGCCCCGGCCATGGGCCGCGAGCAGCCGTGGGAGATGCAGGGCCGCACCCGCGAGGGTCCCAAGACCTTCAACGGCGTCAATGTCCTCGGCGTCATTCCGGGAACCCGGGTGACCGACAAATACATCGTCGTCACCGCCCACTACGACCACGTCGGGGTGTCCGACGGGCAGGTCTACAACGGCGCCGACGACAACGCCTCGGGCGTCGCCACCATGCTGGCCCTCGCCGCCGACCTGAAGCGCCAGGCCCCGGACCACAGCGTGCTGATCGTGGCGCTGGACGGCGAGGAGCGCGGCCTGCTGGGGGCGAAGCATTTCGTCGAGGCGCCGCCCGTGCCGCTGGCCTCGATGGCGATGAACCTGAATTTCGACATGACCGCCCGCGCCGAGACCGACGGCAAGCTGTGGGTCACCGGCACCCACCAGCACCCGAGCTTCCGGCCCCTGCTCGAGACCATCCCGGCCAATGGGGCAGTGGCCCTGGCCTTCGGCAAGGACAGCCCGCAGGACACCGGTGATGACAACTGGGTCAATTCGTCCGACCACGCCGCCTTCCACCGCGCCCAGGTGCCGTTCCTGTATTTCGGCGTCGACTTCCACCCCGACTATCACCGCCCGTCGGATGACTTCGCGACCATCACCCCGTCGGTCTTCATCAGCGCCACCGAACTGTCGATCGCCGGCTTCCGCGCCCTCGACCGCGGGCTGAACCGCTGAGGCGCGTCCTCGCCGGCGCCGCGATCCTGACGGCGCTGGCCGTCGCGGCTTGCGACCGGGCGTCCTCGCCCGCGCCGGCCCCGACCGCCGCCCGCTATACGGCGACCGCCGACCTGTCGGGCTACTACCGGCCCGTGACGCCCGTGCGCGTCGGCGACTGGACGCTTGAGCAGCTGTTCCTCGGCCAGCCGGCCGATTTGGAACGCGCGGAGGACGGACCGACGGCCCCGATGACGCTCCGGTTCGCGGTCGCTGACGCCTCGGAAACCGCGACGGGGACCGGCGCGACGGGCGTCACGATCCGGGTTCAGCCGGACCGTTATTCGGTGACCGACACCGCCGTCCATTTCGAAGGCCGGTCGCCGGAGCTCGGACGGGTGATCTTCGACGGCCGGCTGGATCAGGGCGCCCTGGCCACGGCCCGGCGCAATCTGGGCAGCGACGGCGTCGTCCTGTCGGGGACGCTCACCGCCGGCGGACAGACCGCGAGAGACGTCCGCCTGGCGTGGTGGATGGGCGACTGAGCCTCAGCCGCCGTTGCGGATGTCCAGCTTCAGGCCCATGGCCTCGGCCAGCCCCTTGCCGCGCCGCCGCGTCTGTTCGCCCAGAAGCACGTCGGCGTAGCCGTCGGACGCGCTGAGCATCAGCGCGCCGTCCGCCACCGCCACATGGGCGTTGACCAGCAGCTGTGGGGCCCGGCCCGACAGGTCGCAGGCCAGCCGGATCGCCAGCCCGAGCGCGCGCGCGCCGGTCCGCTGGTCCTCCGTCAGCAGGTGGGCGATCGTATCCGGCTCCGGCGTGCCCGGTCCGCCGCCGTAGCGGGCGTTGACCGCCGTGGCGAGCCACGCGCGCTCGGCGTGGGTCTGGCCGGGAATTGGCGCCCGCAGAACCTGGTCGAAGGCCAGCTCGACCCGGTGATCCGGATGCAGCCGGGCGCCCAGATCGGCCAGCCGGCAGACAGCGTCGGCCAGGGTCTGGTCGCGCTCCGGGCCGAAGGCCTCGGGCAGGGCGGCGATGATGGGCTGGATCCAGCCGAACAGCGCGCCGGGCAGCCCCGGGGATATGCCCTGCCGCGCCCCAAGGGCGGTGCAGCCGGCCAGCAGGGGGTCGGCGCCGACGGCCTCATCGTCGAGAGCCTCATACAGCAGGCCTTCGCGAACGCCCCAGGCGGACAGGACGATCCGTTTGAGGCCGAGCCGGTCGATCAGCCCCTCCAGCACCAGCGCCGCCTGCGGCAGGGTCTCGGCCCGCTTCTTCGACAGACCCTTCCAGCTTTCCAGCGAGGCGCGCGAGGACCGGGCGACCAGCCGTGCGATGTCGCGGGCCTCGCCGGCCTCCATCACATACTGGTGCACGATATGCAGCGGATAGCGGGTGTGTCCCATATGGACCTGGGCCAGGGTGCGCCAGGCGCCGCCGACGGCATAGAGGGTGTCGGTCTTGAAATCTCCGGCGGGCTTGAGCCGGCGGGCCACGGTCTCGCGCAGTTTGGCAGCATCGAAGGGCCCCTCGCCGGAGAGCGAAAACGGACCCAGGGGGAGGGTGACGCCACGCCCGAGGCCCTCGTCGCCGATACGCATCAGCTCCAGGCTGGCGCCGCCGAGGTCGCCGACCACGCCCCGCGCCGTCGGCATTCCCGCGATGACGCCGAGGGCGGCGTAGCGCGCCTCTTCCTCGCCCGACAGCACGCGGATGATCAGGCCGGTCTCGGCCGCCACCCGATCGCAGAAGGTCTGTCCGTCGGCGGCCTCGCGCACCGCCGCCGTGGCGGCGACGAAGGTGCGGGCCGGCCGGACCCCGTCAATCACCGCCGCGAACCGCTTCAGCGCCGTCATCGCCAGGGCCGCGCCCTCCTCGGACAGGCGTCCCGTCGTGCCGAGATCGCGGCCCAGGCCGGCCAGCACCTTCTCGTTGAACACCGTCCAGATGGCGCGGCCTTCCAGCCGGTACAGCACCAGACGAACCGAGTTGGAGCCGATGTCGATGGCGGCGAACTCGCGCGGGGCGCCGAACGCCGCGGCCAGGGCCTCGGGCATCAGCGCTTCTTCCGTGAAGGCTCGTAGCTGAGCTGGCCAGGCAGGGTCTTCACCTTGCGACCGCGGCCCGACAGGCTGGGGTTGGTCATGAAGTATTTGTGCGCCGAGAACGGCCGCTCGGGGTCGGCGGGCGTCACCCTGCGGTAGTCGCCATCGGTGTCCAGCACCCAGCTCTGGGCGTCGTCCTTGAGGTTGGCGACCATGATCTGGTCCAGCACCTGGTCATGGACCGTGGCGTTCAGGACCGGGGTCATCAGCTCCACGCGGCGGTTGAGGTTGCGCGACATCCAGTCGGCGGAGGAGATGAAAAGCTTGGCCTTGTCGTGCGGCAGGTCGCGGCCGTTGGCGAATGCGACGATGCGGCTGTGCTCGAGGAAGCGGCCGACGATGGACTTGACCCGGATGTTCTCCGACAGACCGACGACGCCGGGTCGCAGGCAGCAAATGCCGCGGATGACCAGTTCGATCCGCACGCCCCACTGACTGGCGCGGTACAGGGCGTCGATGACTTCCGGATCGACCAGCGAGTTCATCTTGGCCCAGATGGCCGCCGGCTTGCCCTTGGCCGCCGCCGCCATTTCCGCGCCGATCAGGTCGATCAACGTCGACTTCATGTTCAGCGGCGAGACGACCAGCGCCTCCAGCTCGTCCGGGGTGGCGTAGCCGGTGATGTAGTTGAACACCCGCGAGGCGTCGCGCGCCAGCACCGGATTGCAGGTGAACAGGCTCAGGTCGGTATAAACTCGCGCCGTCACCGGATGGTAGTTGCCGGTGCCGAAATGGCAGTAGGTCTTCAGTCCGTCGCCCTCGCGCCGCACCACCACGCTGACCTTGCAGTGGGTCTTGTACTCGACGAAGCCGAAGACGACATGCACCCCGGCCCGCTCCATGGCGCGGGCCCATTTCAGATTGGCCTCCTCGTCAAAGCGGGCCTTCAGCTCGACCAGGGCGGTGACGTTCTTGCCGTTCTCGGCCGCCTCGATCAGGGCGGCGACGATCGGACTGTCACGCGAGGTCCTGTAGAGCGTCTGCTTGACGGCGATGACGTTCGGATCCCGCGCCGCCTGGCGCAGGAACTGGACCACCACGTCGAAGCTCTCGAACGGGTGGTGGATCAGCATGTCCTTCTCGCGCACGGCGGCGAAGATGTCGCCGCCATGGTCGCGCACCCGCTCCGGATAGCGGGGCTCGTAGCCCGGGAATTTCAGATCGGGATGGCCGCTCGGGATGATGTCCGAGACCTGGGCCAGACCCAGCATGCCGTCGACGAGAACGATATCCTGCGGCGCGGCGGCCAGCTCGTTGGTGATGAAGGTGCGCAGGTCGTCCGGCATCGACGCCTCGACCTTGATGCGCACCACGGAGCCGAGGCGGCGCTGTTTCAGCGCTTCCTCGAATTCCATGACGAGGTCTTCGGCCTCTTCCTCGATCTCGATGTCCGAGTCGCGGATCAGGCGGAAGACGCCGTGCTCCAGCACATCGCACCCGGGAAACAGGTGATCGATGAAGAGCATCAGCAGGCCTTCCAGCGCCAGGTAGCGCTTGCGGCCCGGCTTGGATCGCCCGTCGGTGGCCAAGGGCCAGAACCGCTTCACCTGGGTCGGCACCGGCACAAGGGCGTAGAGCATCCGGTTGTCGGAGCGCCGCCGCAGCTTCAGGGCCAGCGAGAAGCCGAGGTTGGGCAGGAAGGGGAAGGGGTGCGCCGGGTCGATCGCCATCGGCGTCAGGATGGCGAACAGCTGGTTCAGGAACTCCGGCTCCAGCCGCTCGCGCTCGGTCCTGTTGATCTTGTCGGGATCGACCACCTCGATGCCGGCGCCAGCCAGCTCCTTGCGCAGCCGGCGCCAGCGGCGCTGCTGCTCGTCCATCAGCCGCCCCGCGGCGAGGCTGACGTTCTCCAGTTGCTCGGCGGCCGTCAGTCCGTCGGCTGACAAGACCCGGACGCGCTCGCGCACCTGACCCTTGAGGCCGGCCACGCGGGTCATGAAGAATTCGTCCAGGTTGTTGGCGGAGATCGACAGGAAGCGTAGCCGCTCCAGCAGCGGGTGGCCCGGATTCGCCGCTTCCTCGAGCACCCGCCCGTTAAACTTCAGCCAGGAAATCTCGCGGTTGAAGAAGCGGGTCGGCGAGGCCATCAGGGCCTCCGACAGCTCCAGCTGGGGCGCGCGGGAGGAGGGGACCTCTTCCCCTGTAGTGGTGTCGCGGATCGCCGTATCGGTCATGCGTCGGTTCTGACGCGACGCGGGGACGGCTGCAACCTCGCAGTCAAACAGCGAAGCGCCGGCCGATCAGATGATCGACCGGCGCTTCATCCGTGCACCGCGCGCTTACCAGCGCCAGGCGTCGTAGACGACGTCGATGATGTAGCCGTCGTACCGATCGATCAGATAGATGTGATTGTCGACCAGCACCCAGCGCGTGCCCTCGGGCGGATAGCCGAGGCCATAGGTCCGCCAGTCGTCGAGGCTGTAGCGCCAGAAGATCGACGGCAGGTATTGCCCGGCATGGTAGCGCTGGCCCCAGTGGCTGCGCGGCACGCTGTAGTAGCCGTGACCGGGCGCGAAATAGAAGCCAATGCGGACGCCGCTATAGCCGCGGAAGCGCCGGTCATTGCGCCACCAGTCGTGGCCATGTCGCCGGTTCCAGTCGCGCCGCCAGGCGTCGGCGTTGAAGCGCTGGCGGAACTCGCGATATTCGCGCCGGTCCTGGCGGCGTTCCTGCCGGTCCTCCCGTCGGTCCTGCCGATACTCGCGGCGGTCTTCGCGCCGCTCCTGGCGGTTCTCGGGCCGGGTGTCCGGGCGGGTTGGTCGATCCTGCCGGTTCTCGCGGCGGTCTTCCCGACGTTCCTGCCGGTTTTCCCGACGCTCCTGCCGGGCCTCGGGCCGCGCATCGGGTCGGGGGCGATCCGGGCGCGCCTGCCGCCGTTCCTGACGTTCCTGACGCCGCTCCTGTCGGGCTTCGGGCCGGGCTGGTCGCTCCGCCGCGGGGCGTTCGGCGCGCGGCTGGGGCGCCGGCCGTTCGGCCTGGCGTTCTGTCCGCGCCTCACGCCGCTGGGCCCGCTCGGCCGAGCGTTCCTCCCGTGACGTGGGAGCCTCCTGGGCCAGGGCGGCGAGCGGCGCGGCGGCCGGGACGACGAAGGCTGCGACTGCCGCGGCGACCATCAATGAGCGTTTCATTCTCGTTTCTTCCTGCACGCCCCTGTCCGGCGGCTCGTTTCCAGCGTCGCGCTTGTTCGATGAACCGTGACTGAACAAGGCGCGCGTATTTGTTTGGGCGCCAATCATGAAAGCACCCCGCCCACGAGTGGGCGAGGTGCTATCCGTGGCGTCTTTCGCGGGCCTAGAACACGCCGCTCAGCACGCTGGCGATCAGTCCCGTGGCGACGGCGATCAGCACGATGTCGTTGCCCGCGTGAACATAGCGGTACCCACGCGGCGCCGGGCGCAGACCGTACACATACGGGTCCCGCACATAATAGCTGCGGTAGGACCGGGGCAGATAGGATCCCCGCTGCCAGCGGTAGCCGTAATACCGCGGCTCGACCCGATAGTAGCCATAGCTCGGGGCGTACCAGTATCCGCTCCGGGCGCCGCGGTAGTCGCGGAAGTCGTCGCGGCCGCGCCACCAGTTGCGATTGCTGCGATCCCAGCGGCGATCCTGACGGAAGTCGCGCCGGTCGTCGCGGCGCTCCTCGCGGAAGTCGCGCCTGTCGCCGCGCCGGTCCTGACGGAAGTCGCGGCGGTTGTCGTAGGCGCCCTGACGCCAGTCGCGGCGGTCGCCCCGTCGCTCCTGGCGGAAGTCGCGGCGGTCCTCACGGCGGTCCTGGCGGAATTCACGACGGTCGTCCCGGCGCTCCTGGCGGTCGCCGCGGCTTTGGGCTTCGGCGGCGAGCGGCGCGGTCGTCGCCAACGCCACGCCGATAATCGCGGCCCTTGTTATGCGGTTCATTTTTCGTCTCCATCACTGGTCGGGACGGAAAACGCTACCGGCCCGTTAATCATAGGCCAACGCTCGCCTGAGGTCGATGAACTGCGCCTGAACGCGTCTGTCAGATTGGGCGCGACATTGCGGGCGCAGAGCGGAGCGCCCACGTGCAAACCCCCGCCGCAGGAGTGCTCCCGTGACCCGTCCGATCGAACTCTGGTACTGGCCGACGCCGAACGGCTGGAAGGTCTCCATCGCCCTCGAGGAGATGGGTTTGCCCTATGTGCTTAAGCCGGTGAACATCGGCGCCGGTGAACAGTTCGCCCCGGCGTTCCAGGCGATCAGCCCCAATGGCCGCATGCCGGCCATCGTCGACCCCGACGGGCCCGACGGTCAGCCGCTGGCTATCTTCGAATCCGGGGCCATCCTGCAATACCTCGGGGTGAAGTCCGACCGCTTCTATCCGCAGGATCCGCGCGGCAAGGCCGAGGTCGACCAGTGGCTGTTCTGGCAGGTCGGCGGACTGGGGCCGATGGCCGGCCAGACCCATCATTTCCGCCAGTACGCCCCGGCCATGATCCGCGATCAGCGCCAGATCGCCTATGGCGTACGCCGCTATACCGACGAGACCCACCGGCTCTATGGCGTGCTGGACAGCCGCCTCGCCGACCGCGATTTCGTCGCCGGCGACTATTCGATCGCCGACATGGCCATCTGGCCGTGGATCCTGCCGCAGCTTCAGGGTCAGTCGCTGGACGACTTCCCCAACCTCGGGGCCTGGATGGACCGGATCGGCCAGCGGCCGGCGGTGGTTGCGGGCCGGGCCCTCGGCGACGACCTGCGCCGCAGCCTCGCGGCCTCGGGCAAGGCGGCGGAGGAGGCGCGCAAGGTCCTGTTCGGGCAACGCGCGCGGTAACCTTCCGTAAGGCCGCCGGTCACTCTTCGTCAGGGATGATGACCGGGAGATTTCCAACAGATTTCAGAGGTCTTTACAGCGGATGACATTTGTACCGACTTGGCTGAAAAGGCCCCACCGACCCGGGCGTTGTTAACTTTAACTTCAAACCACGGGTATTCATTCGTGTCACAGGGCGGGGCCAGAAAGGCGCCGGTTCGGGAGATACGGTGATGATCGCGCAAGAAACAGCGCCCACGACCAGTGAAGAGCAGGGCCTGCCCCTGCCGACCGCAGACATGAGCGGGGACGACCTGTTCCGTCTGGGCATGATGTATTCGAGCGGCCAGGGCGGTTGCCCGATGGACCGCGTCTCGGCCCATATGATCTTCAACCTGGCGGCCATGAAGGGCTCGATCGAGGCGCGCGTCTATCGCCGCGAGATGAGCCAGGAGATGGAGCAGGACGAGATCGCCGAGGCCCAGAAGGCGGCCCGCCGCTGGATCGACGCGGGCGTGGTCAAGCTGGCGGCGTGAGGGGGTGGCTAGTGGCTAGTGGCTAGTGACTAGCAACTAGTGGCCGGTGACTAAAAGTTGTATCGCTGTTCTTCCGGGAGGGAAGAATGGCCGACGGAGCCGTCACCAGCTATCGAGACCTCAAGGTCTGGCGTCGCGCTCTGGATTGGGCCGAAGCGATTTACGAAGCCACAGCGCATTGGCCCCGGGACGAACGCTTCGGACTTGTCAGCCAGATCAGACGTTCGGCCGTTTCCGTCGCATCAAACATAGCTGAAGGCGCAGCCCGACGAAGCACTGGCGAGTTCATCCAGTTTGTCGGCGTCGCTCAAGGGTCGCTTGCCGAGGCTGAAACCCAGTTGTTTCTCGCTCAAAGGCTTGGCTATCTCCCGGCCAACGACGCGGACGCACTTCTCGCAGGCGGCGACGAAATCAGCCGTATGCTGGCGGCTCTTTCTGCGTCTCTTGCAAGGCGCAAACGCGGCTGAAACACCTGCCACTAGCCACTAGCCACTAGCCACTAGCCACTAGCCACAGA
>JAHJNW010000154.1 GCA_018820665.1 Alphaproteobacteria bacterium
CCATATCCTGCGAACAGGATATGGGGCGAGTGACGGGACTCGAACCCGCGACCTCCGGCGTGACAGGCCGGCACTCTAACCAACTGAGCTACACCCGCGTATCCCGGCCGCGGCGCTGGTGTGCGTCGCGGCGAGGGGCGTCGTTTAGGCGGGGGCGCCGCGCACTGTCAAGCGAGGATGCGCGCCCTCCGAACAGTTTTTCGACGGCTTCCGACGCCCTCGTCAGGGTCTGGCCGGGCTCCCGAATTGCTGCGAACCATTCTCAAGAAAAACCTTTCGCCGCATGGGTTTGAACCAATGCGGTTCCGGGGCTAGAAAGCGCCGAATCCGCCCCCTCCCTTTCGGCGGACAAGGTCCCTTCCGGATGAACGCATTCCTTCTCGAATACCTGCCGATCGTGGTCTTTCTCGGGATCGCGACGGTGCTCGGCCTCGGCTTCATGCTGGCCGCCTGGGTGCTGGCCCCGAAGAACCCGGACTCCGAGAAGCTGTCCGCCTATGAGTGCGGCTTCAACGCCTTCGACGACGCGCGGATGAAGTTCGACGTGCGTTTCTACCTGGTCTCGATCCTGTTCATCATCTTCGATCTGGAAGTGGCCTTCCTGTTCCCGTGGGCGGTGTCGATGTTCGACCTGTCGCGCGAGGGCATGGTGTTCGCCTTCTGGTCGATGATGGTCTTCCTCGGCGTGCTGACCGTCGGCTTCATCTACGAATGGAAGAAGGGCGCGCTCGAATGGGAGTGACCACGACCAACACCGTCCCGCTGATCGGCGTGGGCAACCAGGGCGCGTCGCCGGTCGGACCGGGACCGTCCTCGCCGCTGGCCTTCGGGACGGCGGGCCGGACCATGGTCGAGGGCTATGATCCGGCGATCCACGACAGGTTCTTTGAGGCCGTCAACGCCGAGCTGGGTGAGCGCGGCTTCGTCACCGCCTCGCTGGACGACGTCATCAACTGGGCCCGGACCGGCTCGCTGATGTGGATGACCTTCGGCCTGGCCTGCTGCGCCGTCGAAATGATGCAGGCGTCGATGCCGCGCTACGACATGGAGCGGTTCGGCATGGCCCCGCGCGCCAGCCCGCGTCAGTCGGACCTGATGATCGTCGCCGGCACCCTGACCAACAAGATGGCGCCCGCGCTGCGTAAAGTCTACGATCAGATGCCGGACCCGCGTTACGTGCTTTCTATGGGTTCGTGCGCCAATGGCGGCGGGTATTATCACTATAGTTACAGTGTTGTTCGCGGTTGTGATCGTGTTGTACCGGTCGATGCTTACGTGCCGGGGTGCCCGCCGACGGCGGAGGCGCTGCTGTACGGGCTGTTGCAGCTGCAGAAGAAGATCCGGCGCACGGGGACCATCGACCGATGAACGCTGTCGCCCGCATCGCGGACATGGAGTCCGCCCTGACGCCGCTGGGCGCCGAGATGGTCGGCGCTCTGGGCGTCCAGGCCCAGGTGGCGTTCGGGGAACTGACCCTGGTCGCCGAGCGCGGACGCATCCTCGAGGTGCTGACCGTGCTGCGCGACCGGTTCGGTTTCCAGCAGCTGCTCGACATCTGCGGCGTCGACTTCCCCGACCGCGAGGAGCGGTTCGAGGTGGTCTATCACCTGCTCTCCCTGACCCGGAACGCCCGGGTCCGGGTCAAGGTGACGACCGACGAGGTCCAGCCGGTGCCCAGCGCCGTCTCGGTCTTCCCCTGCGCCGACTGGTTCGAGCGCGAGGCCTTCGACATGTACGGCATGCTGTTCTCGGACCACCCGGACCTGCGCCGGTTGCTGACCGACTACGGCTTCCAGGGACATCCGCTGCGGAAGGACTTCCCGATGACCGGCTATGTCGAGGTCCGCTACGACGACGAACAGAAGCGGGTCGTCTATGAGCCGGTCAAGTTGACCCAGGAGTTCCGCAATTTCGACTTCCAGTCGCCGTGGGAAGGCGCGGACTATCCGCTCCCGGTGCTGCCGGGCGACGAGAAGGTGACGGGCTGATGGCTGATTCCTCGACCCTGCCGCCGCCGATCGGCGCCACCGACGTGTTCGACGAACCGCACGACGGCCGCAACGAGCACGCCCGCGCGCTGGACGACCGCAAGTTCACGATCAATTTCGGCCCGCAGCATCCGGCCGCGCACGGCGTGCTGCGTCTGGTACTGGAACTGGACGGCGAACTGGTCACCCGCGTCGATCCGCACATCGGCCTGCTGCACCGCGGCACCGAGAAGCTGATGGAGGCGCGCACCTACCTGCAGAACATCCCCTACCTGGACCGGCTCGACTATGTCGCGCCGATGAACCAGGAGCACGCCTTCTGCCTGGCCATCGAGAAGCTGCTGGGCATGGACGTGCCGTATCGCGGCCAGCTGATCCGGGTGCTGTATTCCGAGATCGGCCGCATCCTCTCGCACCTGCTGAACGTGACCACCCAGGCCATGGACGTCGGCGCCCTCACGCCGCCGCTGTGGGGCTTCGAGGAACGCGAGAAGCTGATGGTGTTCTACGAGCGCGCCTCCGGCTCGCGCCTGCACGCCAACTATTTCCGCCCGGGCGGCGTCCACCAGGACCTGCCGATGGACCTGATCGACGACATCGGCCGCTGGTGCGCTGAATTCCCGGCGGCGCTGAAGGACATCGAGTCCCTCGTCACCGAGAACCGCATCTTCAAGCAACGCAACGTCGACATCGGCGTGGTGACCAAGCAGCAGGCGCTGGAGTGGGGCTTCACCGGCGTGATGCTGCGCGGCTCGGACATCGCCTGGGACCTGCGCAAGTCGCAGCCCTACGAATGCTATGCCGATCTCGAGTTCGACATCGTCGTCGGCAAGAACGGCGACTGCTGGGACCGCTATCTGTGCCGCATCGAGGAGATGAAGCAGTCGGTGCGCATCATGGAGCAGTGCATCCACAAGCTGCGCAACTGCCCCGGCGAGCCGGTCATCACCGAGGACAACAAGATCGTCCCGCCGCGCCGTGGCGAGATGAAGCGGTCGATGGAATCGCTGATCCACCACTTCAAACTCTACACCGAGGGCTTCAAGACGCCCGAGGGCGAGGTCTACGCCTCGGTCGAGGCCCCCAAGGGCGAGTTCGGCGTCTATCTGGTGTCCGACGGCTCGAACAAGCCGTATCGGGTCAAGATCTCGGCCCCGGGCTTCCGCCACCTGCAGGCCATGGACTGGATGAACCGCGGCCACATGCTGGCTGACGTTTCGGCCATCCTCGGCTCGCTCGACATCGTCTTCGGCGAGGTCGACCGCTGATGGGATTCGCCGTCCAGCCCATCTTCACGACGACGCAGGCGATCTGGTTCGCCGTGCTGCTGAGTTTCGGCGTCGCGGTGCAGCTGGCCTTTTCGCCGCGCCGTCGCGCCCTGATGGGCGGGCTGAAATTCGCCATGGCCTCGGCCCTGGTGGCGGCGCCGGCCGCCGCCGGGATCACCCTGGTGCGCGGGGCGTACCGGCTCGGCTATCTGGAAGAGGGCAGGGGCTTCCTCGAGGCCAATCTGCGTTCGGTCGTGTGGATGAGCGGGGCGATCTTCGCCGGCCAGATGGCCGTGCGCTTCCTGCCGCCGATGTCGTGGCTGGCGCGCGATCTGAGAGCCGCCGGCAGCGCCGTGTGGAGCGAGCGTCTGGGCCGCTGGATGGGGAGGCCGCAATGAGCGACAGGCCCCTGAGCGATCTGGTCCGGCAGGGCTGGGAGGTGGCGGGCTACACCGTCACCGACAGCGGCGGCGAGGCGTGGAAGCATAATTTCCTGCTGCGCCGTCAGGGCCAGCACAAGGTGCTGACCGTGCGCAAGAAGATGATGGGCGACGGCGTCGTCGCCTCGGAGATGGAAGTCTGATGAGCGTTCGTCGTCTCGCCAAGGAACAGCCCGCCTCGTTCGCCTTCTCGAAGGCGACGAAGGCCAAGGCCGACTGGTGGATCGCCAAATATCCGGCCGACCGGCGTCAGTCGGCGGTGATCCCGATCCTGTGGCTGGTGCAGAAGCAGGAGGGCTGGGTCTCCGAGCCGGCCATCCGCGCCATCGGCGAACTGCTGGGCATGCCCTTCATCCGGGTGCTGGAGGTCGCGACCTTCTACACCATGTTCATGCTCGCGCCGGTCGGCACCAGCGCCCTCATCCAGGTGTGCGGCACGACGCCGTGCATGCTGCGTGGGGCCGGCGAGCTGATGAAGACCTGCCGCGACAAGATCGGTCCCAAGGACGTGCTGAGCGCCGACGGCCGCTTCACCTGGCAGGAGGTCGAATGCCTCGGCGCCTGCGCCAATGCGCCGATGGCCCAGATCAACGACTATTATTTCGAAGACCTGACGGCCGAGAGCATGGCCCAGATCATCGACGACTTCGCCGCCGGCAAGAAGCCCAAGCCCGGAACGCGCATCGATCGCGTCAATTCGGCGCCGGAGGGCGGGGCCCTGACCCTGACCGATCCGAAGCTGTACGACGGCTCGGCCGCGCAGCCGATTTCGAAGCTGCCCAACAGCGATCCGGTCCCGTCATGACGCGTCCGGACCTCTCCGACGATCAGGCGGTCGCCCGCTATCGCGCCGAGCTGCGTCTGGTCGGCCGCAACCAGCGGCTGGCCGGTTTCGCCCTGGTCATCGCCGGAGCCATCGCCGTCTACCTGGCCGGCTCGGCCGGGGCGGCGGGCCCGACGATCCAGTGGGCCGGTTACGCCGCCCTCGCGTTCGGCTGGGCCCTGATGCTGGGCGCCATCTTCCTGCGCACCCGTTACCACCGCCGCCGTATGCGGGAGATGGACTGAACCATGGTCGGAATCCTCGAAGACAAGGACCGCATCTTCCTCAACCTGTACGGGCTCCAGGACTGGGGCCTCGAGGGCGCGAGGAAGCGCGGCGCGTGGAACGCGACGAAGGACATGCTCGACCTCGGGCGTGACTGGGTCATCACCAACGTCAAGAATTCGGGCCTGCGCGGCCGCGGCGGCGCCGGCTTCCCGACCGGCCTGAAGTGGTCGTTCATGCCGAAAGAGGTGAAGGACCGGCCGCACTATCTGGTGGTCAACGCCGACGAGTCGGAACCCGGCACCGCCAAGGACCGGGAGATCATGCGCCACGATCCGCAACTGCTGATCGAAGGTTGCCTGATCGCCAGCTTCGCGATGCAGGCGCACGCCTGCTACATCTATCTGCGCGGCGAATATGTGCTGGAGCGCGAGCGCATGGAGGCCGCGGTCAAGCAGGCCTATGACGCGAAGCTGATCGGCAAGAACAACATCCACGGCTGGGATTTCGACGTCTACATCCACCACGGCGCCGGCGCCTATATCTGCGGCGAGGAGACGGCCCTGCTGGAGTCGCTGGAGGGCAAGAAGGGACAGCCGCGGCTGAAGCCGCCGTTCCCCGCCGGCGCCGGCCTGTACGGCTGCCCGACCACGGTCAACAACGTCGAGTCGATCGCCGTCGTCGGCACCATCCTGCGCCGCGGGGCCGAGTGGTTCGCCGGCTTCGGCCGTCCGAACAACACCGGCACCAAGCTGATGACCATCAGCGGCCATGTGAACCGGCCGTGCAATGTCGAGGAGGCGATGTCGATCCCGCTGCGTCAGCTGCTGGAAGACCATTGCGGCGGCGTGCGCGGCGGCTGGGACAATCTGAAGGCCATCATCCCCGGCGGCTCTTCGGTGCCGCTGATCACGCGCGAGATGTCGGAAACCGCGCTGATGGATTTCGACAGCCTGAAGGAGCTGCGCTCGGGTCTCGGCACGGCGGCAGTGATCGTCATGGACCAGTCGACCGATCTGGTCCGCGCCATCGCCCGCATCAGCTATTTCTACAAGCACGAGAGCTGCGGCCAGTGCACGCCGTGCCGCGAGGGCACGGGCTGGATGTGGCGCGTGCTGGAGCGGATGGCGATCGGCGAGGCCGACCCGTCCGAGATCGACCTGCTGCTGGACGTCTCGACCCAGATCGAGGGCCACACCATCTGCGCCCTCGGCGACGCGGCCGCTTGGCCGGTGCAGGGGCTGATCCGGCATTTCCGTCACGAGATCGAGGAGCGGATCTCCTCCTACCGCAGCCGCCGCGCGAATTTCGCCGGCCATGCGATCGCGGCGGAGTGACGATGCGCCTGACCGCCGTCCTGATGCTGGCGCCCTTCGCCCTCGCCGCCTGCGGCGAGCGGACGGAGACGGCCGCGCGGACCCCGGCCGAGGCGGTGTCCGCCGCGCCCGTGCAGAGCGACGCCGCCGCGACCGCGCCGGCGGTGCTGAACGCCGCCGACCTGCGTCGCGTCTGCCGCGCCGGTCTGGCCGGCATCCATGGGCAGCAGCTGACGGACATCACCGTCGACGGTCTCGAAGGCGACGTCGTCAACGCCTCGTGGCGCGCGCCGGTCGACGGCGGCCGGCGCCGGGCCCAGTGCCGGGTCGAGGGCGACCTGATCACCTGGCGGCCGTCCGACGCCGCCGACCCCGCACAGGCCCGCTGGATGAACCAGTCCGGCGATCCGGTGACGCGCTTCGTCCTTGACGGCGAGGCCATCACCATCAACACGACGCTCCCGGATGGGACGACCGCCACGGAATCCTATGCCGTGGCGACTGAGCAAGAGGCCCGCTGATGCCCGTCGCCAAGGTCAACGGCGTAGAAACCGAATTCGAGCCCGGCATGACCGTGCTTCAGGTGGCCGAGCGCGCCGGGGTCGAGATCCCGCGCTTCTGCTACCATGAGCGGCTGTCGATCGCCGGCAACTGCCGCATGTGCTTGGTCGAGGTGAAGCCCGGACCGCCGAAGCCGCAGGCGTCGTGCGCCCTGCCGGCCGCCGAGGGCCAGGAGATCTTCACCGACACGCCGATGGTGAAGAAGGCGCGCGAGGGGGTGATGGAGTTCCTGCTCATCAACCACCCGCTGGACTGCCCGATCTGCGACCAGGGCGGCGAGTGCGACCTGCAGGACCAGGCCATGGGCTATGGCCGCGACGGTTCGCGCTATGCCGAGAACAAGCGCGCGG
>JAHJNW010000187.1 GCA_018820665.1 Alphaproteobacteria bacterium
AGCATCGCTTAACCTGCCACTAGAGGAGGGCGTGCCCTCACTCACTTCAGCGGGGTGGCCCATCAAAAGCTGGCCCAGGTGGGCCGAAAACTGAAACTCCATAAGGCCTTCCGCCTGAGCGGTTCCGGCCTCCAGCGACTCGTGCACTACGGCATAAACTCCACTGAGTGACTCGAACAGCATCAGTGTCGACAGCGCGGTGTTGCTGAGCTCCTCGGGTTGTTCGCTCCAAGGGCGTGCATAGTGAAACCCGATGCCGCCATCTATCGATTGGAAGTTGTCTGGCAGGCCGACCTCTGCAGCTATGCCGCGAACGAGCTCCACGATCTCCTCGCGAAGCTCGCTCGGCTCATCAAGCGATTGGCCGATGTGCCAGATATCCAAATGGGTTGTGCCAGTCGAGGTCTCGCCTGCAGGTCCTGAAGAAGAAGATACTTCTGTCGCCGCGGGGTCTTTCTTCCTGAGGTTTCCATTTTTAGTGACAGCGGCAGCTGTCTTTTGAGGAACCGATTCCTGCTCTTCTTGCATGAGGCCGGAGTGGTTGCCAGGCTGAGCACTCGTTTCTTCTTGCCCTTGCGCGATTTCCGATTCACCGCTACCAGCGACTTGCGAATCGGGCGCAGCAGACTCTGCTGCAGTTGGCGGAACAACTGTTGGTTCTGGGCGGCGAGACTTGCTGGATTCCTCCTGAATATCGAGGGAAATTAGGTTGTAATCCACACCAAGGGCGTCACTCATTTGCCCGGTAAGCTCATCGAGCACGCGCTGATAGTTGAGGGTGTCCTCGTTCTCATTGAAGGCGCTCAGTGCCTCGATGAACACCTCGTCGAACTCGTTCTCGGACGCCGGCTTGTGCTTTGCCCAAGCTGCTTCAGCGGCTTTACGCAAACCTATGAGCTTCACCGCCGGGTCGATGCCTAGCCCTGCATACAGAACCTGCGGGATTGCCGGAAGAAGGTAGCGGATTACGTCCTGCATCCGGCTGATGTGCGAGTTAGAAATCGGATACCCATCGGCCTTCAGCCTGCGAGAAAGCTCTCGCTGAGATATCGGACCGCCCTCGGCCTGTTCGTACTCGGCTCGCGCCGCCTCAACGCCAAGCGCGCGTTCAATTAGGGAGAGCCCTCCTCGAACATCGTTTTCCGCCAGATGCCCGGTCAGCGCGCGGATCTCGCCCTGCCAGGGTCGGTACAGCACATTAAGGCGGAAAAATCGATCATCTCGAGTTTCTAGCCACAACTCGTTGAGGATCGATAGGCGAGTATTCCCCCCATCTCTGATGATGTAGAACTCTTCTCCTGGCCGGCGCGTGATGCCAGGTATTTGATCAAGCCCTCGTGCCCGAATCGACTCCTTGATCTCGTCATACTTGGGGTTCTTGTTGATCCGGGGATTCTTGTCATACGGACGCAGCTGATCCAGTGTTAGGACCATAGGGGTATCTGCGACCGGGTCCGAGGGGGCAACGTTTTCATGCGGAGCATTTCGCCCAGCGAAACTCGGCGACAGCAGCTTGTTGCCGATCTGCTGGATGTCGAGTTTTTTATTCTTGGCCATTATTCATCTCCGGAAATGCATTCGAACCGAACAGCGCGTCTACTAGACGACGCAACCGATCAAGCTCCTGCCGCAAGAAGTCGGCGCCCTGTAGCTGAGCAATAATTTCGGCGTTCATCGTTCTGTGGTTGAGTCTCGCTTGTTCGGCGATCCGTTCGTGCATGCCGTTAGCAGGTAGTCGGAGTGTGAAACGGTCAGTGTTGCGGTCCGCAACACTCTGCTCTTGAGAGGGGAGGCTCACGGCTTCACCTCCGTATCCAGATGAGTGCTATGAGAAGCGACATCGCCGCTTTCGATGTGAACGACCTCGGCCACACCGGCAACCTCCAGCCGCAAGCTCAACTCGAATAGCACGTCCGCGAGGCTTGGCTGGCTCTCTGGCAGCTCAAGCACTACTGTGCAGAGCGCTGGGGTTGCAGAGTGGCTGACGCTCGGCTGACGCCCGAGCGTTTTGTAATAAGCAGGGAGCCAGTCACCCCAGAAGAAGTGGAGAAGCACGCTGGGCGGGCAAATTCGAGTCACCGTAACTGGCTGCCCAAGGACCGGAGAGGTAGAGCTGAGGCGTACCAAGCCCAACTGATCCAGAGGCTTGAGTATCTTTGCCAGGGCGCCGCAAACCGGCTCAGCCTGGTCGCTGTGATAGAGCTTGGTCATCAGCTGGTTCAACTCGAAGAGCTGGATATCAGTACGAGCAGTTGCTGCTACTTCTTCGTAGGAAACATTCGGCAGCTGGTGAGCCCTGACGTCGGAAAGAGCGCTGTTCATCGCGAAACTCCCAGAGAGCGATAGCTCGCGTCGAGGTTTTCGAATCGAGTCTCGGCAGCAAGAAACGCAGTGCGTACAGTGCCAAGAGGACCGTTTCGCTGTTTACCGATGATGATCTCGGCGATACCAGCGTCCTCAGAGTCAGGGTGATAAACCTCGTCCCGGTAAATGAACATGATCACGTCAGCGTCCTGTTCCAGAGCCCCGGATTCCCGGAGATCCGCGTTCAGGGGGCGCTTGTTAGCGCGTTGCTCAAGGCTTCGATTCAACTGCGACAGTGCAACCACGGGGCAATCCATCTCCTTGGCCAATGCTTTAAGCGAGGCTGAGATGTCAGCTATTTCTAGGTTGCGGTTCTCTTTACCCGAGCTCTGCATCAACTGCAGGTAATCAACCATGATCAGTGCGGGGTCCCCAAACTTACGAGCCGCACGGCGTGAACGTGCCCGAAGCTCAGTTGGAGTGAGCTGAGGCGTGTCATCTATGACAAGGCGATCACCATAGCTATGTAGCGCTGCCACAGCAGCAGTAAGCTTTGGCCAGTCGTCATCCTGCAATCGACCGCGAGTCAACAATGACAGGTCGATACGGCCCAGGAAGGCAAGGAATCGGAACACAAGCTGCTCGGCCGGCATCTCCAGGCTGAAGACCTGTGCAGATTTGCTGGTACTAGCCAATGCAGCGTTAACCAGTTTCAGCGCAAAGGCTGTTTTGCCCATGGAAGGCCTGGCCGCAACGATCACAAAATCCTTGGGCTGCAAGCCTCCCAGAAGCTCGTCCAGATCGGAGAGATCGGTTGTAACGCCAGTAATGTCCTCACCCGAGTTGAATCGGTGATCGATTTTGTCGACCACTGCGCTCAGCATCTGCCCCATATCAGTGAAGGCAGTGAGGCGATTCTGTCCGAGAGCAAACAACTGCCGCTCGACTGACTCTTGAACATCTGTGGCAACCGCTCCCGGCGCGGACGACTGGCGGCTGCATTCGTAGCCGAGCGTTACCAGATTCCTCAAATGAGATCTTTCGCGAACGATCTTCGCGTAAGCCAGAATATTCGCGACTGAAGGCGTGTTCTTAGCCAGCTCACCAAGGTAAGCCAGTCCTACTTCCTGTTGGACGTCCACAGATTTCTCGGAAAGGGTCACAACATCGAAGGGTGTACCTTCCTTCGCCAAGTCCGCGATAGCTTTGAAGATCAGCCGGTGCTCGCGAATGTAGAAATCATCAGCGGCCAGGGTGTCAGCGATGTCATCCCATGTGGAGTTATCCAGCATGAGTCCGCCCAGCACCCCCTGTTCCGCGTCAACCGAATGAGGCGGAGTGAGATCGATGGGGGACATAATTCATACTCCCCTTCCATCTTGGTATACGGGAGCTAGGAAGCCGTAGGGCTGATTAATGTCCCGCCAGCCGATCAGAGCTGGGTTGCTTCCTGCATCGTCTAGTACAGTGGCCCGTCGCAGCGTAGGGTTGGCATACGGCATGAACGAAAACAGGGCAGGGTGTTCCGTGCTTGGATACCAAGCGATCGTCAGCTTGCCAGTGCGGCCAACGAGTGCAGCCCACGCGGTCTCGCTTGCGGGCACAGTAGGAGTGCCTCCGATCGAACCTTGCGCTGCAATGAGCTTCTGTTCGGAGCCATGATGGCTGAACACGAGATCACCGCACGAAGTTACCTGCAGGAGCGTGACTTCGAAATCAAAAGGGCGGCTCATGAGTTAGCCCCCCTCACAATGTCTTCAACCACATCGGCAGTTAGAGCTTCGTAACGCTCGCGCCATTCGGGAAAAAGCTCGATCGCGAGTGAACGCAAAATATCTAGGGCAGCGGGGGATTTACGGTCCGATGGCGCGCGATATTCCAGGCGATGAGTGGGAATACCCTGCGTTGCCGCGCCACGGAATGAAACTGCCTGAGGAATGGCCGTCTCGACTACCTCGAAAAGGCCTTGGTTGAAGTTCGTCCGGATTAGATCAGCGATCATCCGAGCATCCGCCGTCTGATCGAGCATGTTGATAACGATTTTGCAGGGGGGGATCGTCAAGCCGAGTGCCTTGAACCCCTCCAGGTCGCTAAAAAGCTGACCGGTACCGCGGTGGAATTCCCTCGCGGCAAGCATGTGAGGCTGAATTGGGGAGATCGCTAGTTCTGAGGCGAGCACGGCCATTTCTTGAATGACAGTGCGAGTGCCCTGAGTGTCGATGATCACCAGATCGAAGTCAGAAAAGCTGCTGATCAGATTTTTCAGACGGATACGTCCGTCCGGAGCCTGCAGCATCATGTTTACGAGCTGGGAATGCGGATCGTTGTTGGTGATGACCGACAGGTTGGGAATAACGGTTCGAGAAATGATTCGCTCAGGGTTGGTCTCGTTCTGGGCGATTAGCTCGTAGAAGCCGCAAGGTGCCTCGTACTCGAGCTGGAAGAACGATGAAACCGAGGGTTGTGGATCCGCATCGATCAGGAGTGTCCGCAAGCCTGCATCGGCACTGATTGCTCCCAGGTTGGCACCAGTCGTCGTCTTCCCAATGCCGCCTTTGGTGGCAATGATGGTCGTTACTTTCATGATACTCGCCTCTAAATAAGTTTAGAGGGCTGGGAACTACAAGTAACAGATAAGCAAGATGGAACTGATCCGACAGAATCAGGTTATCCACGTGATAGCCGTCATATCACGTAATTCAGGGCTGATAAACCCAAGCGAATTGTCTCGTTTCTCCAGAATACTTGTAAGAAAGAATATCTATGCAGACACCCAGCCGTCCCGATTGAAATTAGTAAAGAATGATTCTGATGTCAACACGACGCCTGGATTAATAGCTGCCGTTCATCACCTAATCCAAGCGGAGCGGCGGAAGCCTCAAGAATGCGGCTTCCAGAGGCCACCTAGTCCGAGCGAATGACGCCGCTGCGGGCCGCGCTGCATGATGCCCGAAGGGCATGATAGCCGCCACAAAATACCCTCAGTGGACAACAGAGTTTGTGCGGCGATACCCGCGCAGCGGCCGGTCTGTCGACCTACCTCGGCACCGCGGGCTTGAA
>JAHJNW010000018.1 GCA_018820665.1 Alphaproteobacteria bacterium
AGATCGGGGCCGACGCCGGCGCCGCCCCGGTCCGCGCCGCCGCCCGCCCGGTCCACCGCACCGTCACCGCCATGAAGACGGTCGGTCGCGGCGGCGCCGCCCGCAAACCCGCCCCGGTCGCCGCCGAAGACGGCTGGGAGGAGTTCTGATGACCGCGGCGCTCATCTTGCCGGCCGTCCTGGACATCCAGTCGGCCGAGGCCCTGCGGGCCGAGCTGCTGGAGCACCGCGGCCAGCCCCTGGCGGTGGACGCAGCCGGGGTCGAGCGCCTCGGCGGTCTGTGCCTCCAGGTCCTGTTGTCCGCCATCCGGACCTGGGCCGAGGACGGCCACGCCTTCGTGGTCAGTCCGGCGTCCGGGGCCTTCGTCGATCAATGGAACGCGTTCGGGGCGCCCGCGATGGCCGCCGGACCGTCGGGAGACTTCGCGTGATCAAGACAGTCCTGACCATCGACGACTCACGCACCATGCGGGACATGCTCCTGCTGGCGTTGGTCGAGGCTGGCTACCGGGTGATCCAGGCCGTCGACGGCGTCGATGGTCTCGAGACCCTGGCGGCCGAGGGCGCCGATGTCGTCATCACCGACATCAACATGCCGCGCCTCGACGGCTTCGGCTTCATCGAGGGCATGCGCGCCGATCCCAACCACCGCGCCACCCCGGTGCTGGTGCTGACGACCGAGAGCGACGCCGCCAAGAAGCAGCGCGCCCGCGACGCCGGCGCCACCGGCTGGATCGTCAAGCCGTTCGATCCGGCCAAGCTCATTGAAGCCGTACGGCGAGTGGCGGCCTGACCATGACAGACGATCCGTTCGAAGCGATCAAGGTCACCTTCTTCCAGGAGTGCGACGAACTGCTGGGCGATCTCGAGGCCGGTCTGCTGGCCATCGAGAGCGGCGAGGCCGATGACGAGACCGTCAACGCCGTGTTCCGCGCCGTCCATTCGGTGAAGGGCGGGGCCGGGGCCTTCGGCCTTGAGGACCTCGTCCGCTTCGCCCACGTCTTCGAGACCCTGATGGACGAGATCCGCTCGGGCCGGAAGCCGTGCGACGATCCCACAGTGAAGACCCTGTTGCGCGCGGCCGACCTGCTGGCCGACCATATCGCCGCCGCCCGCGGCCACGCGCCCCCCGTCGACGAACCGCGCTCCGCCGCCCTGGTCGCCGAACTCGAGATGCTGACCCACGGCGAGGCGAGCCCGCCCGCCGCCCCGGCCCCGGTCGCCGCGCCCGTCGTCGCGGCCGCCGCTACGGACGACGAAGACGACTTCGGCTTCCGTCCGATCGCCTTCGACGTGTCGAGCCTCGAGGCGCCGACGGCGCCGGTGGACGTCGCCGGCGAGGCCTGGCGCGTCGTCTTCCGCCCGCACGCCCGGATGTACGCCAACGCCAACGAGACCGGCCTGCTGCTGCGCGAACTGTCGCGGGTGGGCCCGCTCAGCGTCAGCCTTGACGATTCAGCCCTCCCCGGCCTCGACGACCTGGTCGCCGAGGAAAGCTATCTGACCTGGACCGTCGACATCGAGACGCCGGGGGGAGAGGCCGCCATTCGCGAAGTGTTCGACTTCGTCGAGTCCGATTGCGAACTGACCGTCTCGCCCGCCGCCGGCCCGGGTGACGTCGTCGCGCCGGAAGCCGCCGACGATTTCGACATCGCGGCCCTGTTGGCCAAGGCGATGGTCGATCCGGCGGCCGCCGCCCCGACTCCTGTCTCCCCTGCGCCCGAGCCCGCCCCGATGGCGCCGGCGCCGGCCGCTCCGGCGGCGCCTGTCGCCGCGACTCCGGCTCCGGCGCCCGCCAATGCTCCGGCCCCGCCGGCGAACCAGGCCTCCTCCGCGATCACCATCCGGGTCGATCTCGACCGCGTCGACCGGCTGATCAACGTCGTCGGCGAACTGGTGATCCAGCAGGCCATGCTGGCCCAGCGCGTGGTCGAGAGCGGCCTGGCCCGCTCGTCCGGCATCTCCGTCGGTCTTGAGGACCTCGAACTGCTGACCCGCGAGATCCAGGACAGCGTCATGGCCATCCGGGCCCAGCCGGTGAAGTCGGTGTTCCAGCGCATGCCGCGTCTGGTGCGCGAAGTCGCCGAGATGACCGGCAAGCGCGTCCGCCTGGTCACCGAGGGCGAGGCGACCGAGGTCGACAAGACCGTGGTCGAACGCCTCGCCGAGCCGATCACGCACATGCTGCGCAATGCGATCGACCACGGCCTCGAAGGCCCCGAAGACCGCGTCGCCGCCGGCAAGCCGGCGGAGGGTACGGTCCGGATGGTGGCGCTGCACCGCTCCGGTCGCATCGTCATCGAGATCAGCGACGACGGTCGCGGCATCAACCGCGAACGGGTCCGCGGCATCGCCGTCGACAAGGGCCTGATCGAGGCCGACGCCGTCCTGACCGACGAGGAGATCGACAATCTGATCTTCCTGCCCGGCTTCTCCACCGCCGAGACCATTTCCGACGTCTCGGGCCGCGGCGTCGGCATGGATGTGGTGCGTCGTTCGATCCAGGCCCTCGGCGGCCGGATCAGCATCGCCTCGACGCCCGGCAAGGGCTCGACCTTCACCCTCAGCCTGCCGCTGACCCTGGCCGTGCTGGACGGCATGGTGGTCAGCGCCGCCGACCAGACCCTGGTCGCGCCGCTGACGGCCATCGTCGAAAGCCTGACGCCCCGGCCGCAGGACATCCACCACGTGGGCGGGCACGACGCCGTGATCCGCTTCCGCGAGGAGTTCGTCCCGCTGATCGACGTGGCCCTGGTGATGGGCTTCCGCGCCGAACCCGCGGTCGCAGCCTCGGGCGTGGCCGTGGTCATCGAGACCGAGGCCGGCTTCCGCGCCGCCCTGCTGGTCGACGCCATCCAGGGCCAGCGCCAGGTCGTCATCAAGAGCCTCGAGACCAACTACCAGCAGGTCGAGGGCGTCGCCGCCGCCACCATCCTCGGTGATGGCCGTGTCGCCCTGATCCTCGACGTCGACGCCATCGTGGCCAACGCCCGCCGCCGCTCGGCGCGTCCTGAACTCAAACTCGCGAGCTGATCATGACCGACACCCTTTCCGCCGCCGCCGCCACCTCGCGCGAACTGATCGCCTTCCGCATCGGCGAGCAGGAGTTCTGCGTCGACATCATGTCGGTGCGCGAGATCCGCGGCTGGACCCCGGCCACCCCCCTGCCGCGCGCGCCCGGCTTCATGAAGGGGGTGATCAACCTGCGCGGCGCCGTGCTGCCGATCATCGACCTCGGCGTCCGCTTTGGCCTGCGCACCTCCGAGCCGACGGCCCGCCACGTCATCATGGTCGCGCGGATCGGCGACCGGACCGTCGGCCTGCTGGTCGACGCCGTGTCCGACATCATCCAGCTGACCGATGAACAGGTGCAGCCGACGCCCGACGTCGCCAGCGATCATGTGAAGACCTTCGTCAAGGGCATCTTCGCCCTCGACGGCCGCATGATCAGCCTGATCGAACTGGACCGGATCGTCCCCGAGACCGAAGCCGAGGCGGCATGAGCACCGCCGCCGGCCGCTCCTCCCTCGTCGAGGGCGAGTTTGTCTTCACCGCCGAAGACTTCCGCCACATCGCCGAAATCCTGCACAGCTACGCGGGCATCTCCCTGAACGAGGGCAAGGCCGCCCTGGTCTATTCGCGCCTGGCCAAGCGGCTGCGCGTGCTCGGCCTGCGCAGCTTCCGGGACTACTGCGCCCTGGTCCAGGGCGTCGACGGGGTCGACGAGCGGCAGGTCATGACCGCCGCCCTGACCACCAATGTGACCCGTTTCTATCGCGAGCCGCACCATTTCGACCATCTGCGTGATGAGGTCATGCCGGCCCTGATCGAGCGGGCCCGGGCCGGCGGGCGGGTGCGCCTGTGGTCGGCCGCCTGTTCGAACGGGCAGGAGCCCTATTCGATGGCCATGACGGTGCTGTCGGTCCTGCCCGAGGCGGCGGATCTGGACGTGCGCATCCTGGCCACCGACATCGATCCCAACATGGTCGCCCAGGGCATCGAGGGGGTTTATTCCGAGGAGGCGCTGGAGGCCGCGCCTGCCCTGTTGCGTCACCGCTTCTTCGAAAAAGCCCCGGCCCAGGGGCGCGACCAGCTCAGCGCCGGCCCCCTGCTGCGGCGGCTGGTGTCGTTCAAGGAATTGAACCTGATCGGCGACTGGCCGATGCGCGGCAAGTTTGACGTCATCTTCTGCCGCAACGTCGTGATCTATTTCGACGACGCCACACAGGAGCGGGTGTGGAGCCGCTTCACACCGCTGATGGCGCCCGGCGCCACCCTCTATATCGGCCATTCGGAGCGGGTCAGCGGCCCGGCCGTCAAACAGCTGCAGACCAGCGGCCTGACCGCCTACAGGTTGGCGTCATGACCGTCCGCGTTCTCGTCGTCGACGACTCCCCCACGATGCGCGGCCTGATCACCGCCGCCCTGCGCCGCGATCCGGAGATCGAGGTCATCGGCTCGGCCGCCGACCCGCTTGAGGCGCGCGAGGCGATCAAGCGGCTGAACCCGGACGTCATCACGCTCGACATCGAGATGCCCAATATGAACGGGCTGGAGTTCCTTGAGAAGATCATGCGCCTGCGGCCGATGCCGGTGGTGATGGTCTCGACCCTGACTCAGGCCGGGGCCGGCATCACCCTCGCCGCGCTGGAACTCGGCGCCGTGGACGCCGTCGGCAAGCCCTCGGCGGGGGTGACCGCCATGGAGGCCTTCGCCGACCTCGCCGCCAAGGTGAAGGTCGCCGCCCGCTCGCGCGTCCGCGCCGGCGGCGCGGCGCCGACCGCGAAGCCGGACGCCGACTATCGCGCCAACAAGGACATGATCCTCGCCATCGGCGCCTCGACCGGCGGGGTCGAGGCCCTGCTGACGATCCTGTCGTCCTTCCCCGCCGACTGCCCGGCGACGGTCGTGACCCAGCACATGCCCGCCACCTTCACCAGCAGCTTCGCCGCGCGGCTCAACAAGTCTTCGGCGGCGACGGTCGAGGAGGCCTCGGACGGCGCACCGCTGACCCCCGGCCATATCTACATCGCGCCGGGCGGCGAGGCGCATCTGGAAGTCTCGGGCACAACGCCGCGGTGCCGGCTGGTGAAGTCCGACACCGTGAGCGGCCACCGCCCGTCGGTCGACGTCCTGTTCCGCTCTGTGGCGCGCCTGCGCCGTCCGATGGCGGGCCTGATCCTGACGGGCATGGGGCGCGACGGGGCCCAGGGTCTGCTGGAGATCCGCCAGGCCGGCGGCCGCACCCTCGGCCAGGACGAGTCCAGCTGCGTCGTCTACGGCATGCCCAAGGCCGCCTTCGAGATCGGCGCCGTCGAGCGCCAGCTGCCGCTGAACCGCCTATCCGCCGCCATTCTCGACGTCTGCGCCGACCACCCGCGCGACGCCGTCCCTGTCTCTGTCTGAGGAATACGCATGCCCGCCGCCGCCGCCATCCACACCCTCATCGTTGATGACCAGGCCTCCATGCGCTCGCTCGTCCGCACCAGTCTGCAACAGCTGGGATTCCGCGAATTCCGCGAGGCGGCGGACGGCGAGGCGGGCCTGCGCCAGCTGATCGCCGAGCCTGCGCACCTGATCATCTCGGACTTCAACATGCCGAACCTGGACGGTCTGGGTCTGCTGCGCGCCGTCCGCGCCCATCCGCCGATCGCCGGCTCCGCCTTCATCATGCTGACCGGGCGGGCCGACCGGGAGCTGGTCGCGCGCGCGGTCCAGTTCGGGGTCAACAACTACCTGGTCAAGCCGTTCACCGTCGCCCAGCTGAAAGAGAAGGTCGAAACGGTCTTCGGCGTCCTGACATGATGGCGGCCGTGCAGGATTCACCCGTCACCCACCGTGTCCACGTCGGGCAGGGCGAGCACTATGTGACCCGCGACCCGGGAATCATGCTGACCACCATCCTGGGCAGCTGCGTCGCCATGTGCCTGCGCGATCCGGTCGCGGGAGTCGGCGGCATGAACCACTTCCTGCTGCCGGAGGGCTCCGGTTCCGGCCCCGACGCCGGGCGTCGCTACGGCGCCTACGCCATGGAGGTGCTGATCAACGACTGCCTCAAACAGGGCGCGCGCCGCGACCGGATGGAGGCCAAGCTGTTCGGCGGCGGCCGGATGTTCGACTCGCTGCAGGACGTCGGCCTCGCCAACGCCGACTTCGCCGAACGCTTCCTGCGCGACGAGGGGATCACCCTTGTTGGAAGCAGCCTGCGGGGATCCGGCGGGCGCCGCGTTCAGTACTGGCCGGTCACCGGCCGGGCGCTCCAGCGTCCGGTCACCGATCACAGCCCGGCGCCGCTGCCGGTGCGGCCGGTCGTCGCCCCCGACGCCGGCGCTGTGGAGCTGTTCTGATGAGCCCGTCGCAAACCCGCGCCCTGTTCTCCAGCCTCTCGGCCGAACTGGCGGCCATGATGGAGACGGTGGACGGCCTGACCGCCATCGTGACCGAACACGCGCGGCTGACCCCGCCGGACCGACGCTCGGACGTGCTGGTCAAGGCCCAGGGGATCGACGATCTGCACCAGACGCTGGACTCGCTCCGGGTTCTGTCCGCGGCCCTGTCGGGCGGAGTCCCCATCGACGAGGCTCTCGCAGATGTCCGCCTCGCGGCGCTCGCGCAGCGGCTGCAGTCGGCCGTCACGGCGACGCACGGGCGCCCTGCCCCGGCTGCCCGGTCCGGCGACTTCGTGATGTTCGAGTGAGCCGATGGCCCGCGCTTCCCGCCAGTCCGATCGGGTCAATCTGGAGCAGGTCTCGGTCCTTCTGATCGACGACAATCCCCAGGCGCTCGATATCCTGAGCTCGGTCTGCCAGGGCTTCGGCGTCAAGGAACAGATCCGCTGCAACTCGGCGCTGGAAGCCACCGAAATCATCAAGCGGCGTCCGGTTGACCTGGTCCTCGTCGATTGCGCCATGCCGGAGATGGACGGCTACGACTTCATTCAGTGGCTGCGTCGGGAGTCGCCGGCGGCGACGCGGCGGATCCCCGTCGTCATGCTGACCAGCCACGCCGCGGCCTCGCGGGTGAACAAGAGCCGGGACTGCGGCGCCAGTTTCGTCGTCACCAAGCCGCTGACCCCCGCCGTCCTGCTGCAGCGGATCGTCTGGTTGTCGACCGATACGCGCGAGTTCATCGAATCGGAGTCCTATGTCGGCCCGGACAGACGGGTGCGGAACATGGGGCCGCCGCTCAATATTCCCGGTCGTCGCAGCGGCGATCTGTCAACGCATGTCGGCGCCGCCGTGGAGGCCAATATGGATCAGTCGGATATCGACAGCATGTTCAAGCCGCGCCGCGTGGCCCTGTGATCGTCGTGCGAAAAGCGGGCACCCACAGCACCCTGGCCAGCAAGATGTCCCGGCCGGGCGGCCGCACCCTCGAAGAGGCGGTCAAGGCCGCCGAAGCGGGTCTGGACAGCCACCGCGAGGAAGGCATGCGGTCCCTCGCGGTGATCCTCGGCCAGCTGGAAGCGGTTTGCGCGGCGCGCGAGGAGGGCGCCGAGGCGCGCGTCTATGAACTGGCCTCGGCCTTCGCCGACATGGCCGGCTTCTTCGACACCGGCCCACTGTATGCCGCCGCTTTCAGCCTGTGCGAAACCAGCGACCGGATGATCGCCGGCGTCTGCTGGCGCTGGCCCGCGGTCGAGGTTCATGTCCATGCCTTGCGGCTGATCCTCGCCGCCGGCTGCCAGCCCACCGAAGAGTCGCGCCTCCTTCTGGGAGGCCTCGCCTCGGTCGTCGCCCGCCTGCCGAAACAGACCGGCTAGCCCCTCGTCGGCTTCTGGCCGCGCTGACCGGCTGGATGCGGCGCCCGGCTCTACGCCGCCGCCCGTCGGCTGCGGGGCGTGATCTTCAGCACGAGGGTGCGGCCGCCATCGACGATGCGCGCGCGCGCCGGCGAGCGCTCCCGGCTCTCCGACACGTCCGGCAGACGGACCCCGCTCTCGTTGACATAGTAGATCAGGCGGTAACGCTCGCTGTCGTCGGCGAGGCGCACGGGTCGGGACGTCTTGTTGTCGAGAATCCAGGTGTCGCCGCCGGCGCGGACCAGCAGGACCGCGTGCTCCTCGAGATCCCGCCGATCCCACACGATGGCGATCCGCATGGCGTCGTCGCGAACGCCGAGATCGCGCAGGGCGAAATATTTGGTCAGGGCGAAGCCTTCGCAGTCGCCGCCTCGCGCGAACATCTCCTCGGGCGTCTCCCAGTAGTCCGCCACGCCCCAGTTGCGGCTGTCGGCGACGTAGGGCAGCGCGTTCACCGCGCGGTCGACCGCCATCATCCGGTCGATGATGGAGCCGCCGCGGGCGGCGTTGACGGCTTTTTGAAAGTCGCGGCGGGTGCAGGCGGCGCGCACCTTGGCCGGCCGAAGGTCCTTGCCGGCCTTGGGTGGGGGCGCGTTCTTGCAGGTCTTTGACAGCTTGGCGGGAGCCGCGGCGCCGGCCTGCCGGGCGCGGGCCTGGACGTCGGCCCAGCGCGGCGCCTGCTCCATGGTTAACGCGCCGCCGGCCGAATCCAGAAAAGCCTGATCCAGATCGCCGCCGCGCGCGGCGCCGGCCATTCCAAGCGCGACGGTCGCAGCCGCGACGGCGGCAAGGCGGGTCCACATCTGCTGAGCCTCTCAAGTCGATTGCTTGAGAAGGCCTACGCCCCGAGCCCTGAAAACTCGGACAAGGACGGTGGTTAAAAATTAGTCAATGAAGTATTGAGTAGAGCATATTGTGTAAACCTTAATAACCAGATGTGGGTATTTCCGCTTAATCTTGGAGCAAAGACTTGTATGTCTTCAGATGCGCAATGAACACATTGGTTTCTGATACATTTACATCGCCGACTTTGCTTGTAAGGGGTCCGCTCGCCTAAACAGATACATATTAACGGCGTTCGCTGATTCTCGATTTCCGACTCGCGTTGTTTAGATTTACCTGCTTATGGTGCGCCGCAATTTGGCGTTCCGCGAGACGGGGCGTGGCATTCGTCGTTCGGGGGAATCGATGGGCTGGTGGCGGAAACTCAGTATCGTGGGGGTGGTGGCCGCGACCGCAACCATCGCGACGGCGGCGCAGGCGCAGCAGACGCCGGTGGATCCAGGCCGCGTCGACGAGCGCCTGCGAGCCCGACAGGAGGCGCCCAGCGTGCTTCCGGTCGAGGTTCCGAACCTTCCCCAGCAGCAGCCGGCGCCGCAGAGCGACCTGCGTGTGACCCTGACCGATGTGATCTTCGAGGGCGCCTCGGCCGTGCCGGCAGTCGATCTGGAAGCGATGGCCGCGTCCTACATCGGTCGCGACATGGCTCTGGCGGAGGTCTTCCGCCTCGCCGAAGAGGTCACCGCCGAATACCGGCGCCGGGGTTACGTCCTTTCGCGCGCCGTGGTCGGTCCGCAGCGCATCGAAACGGGCGTCGTCACCATCCAGATTCTGGAGGGCTACGTCGGCGAGGTGAACATCGAGGGCGAGGCCGGCGGCTACCGGCCTTTCCTCGACAGCTATATGGCGCCGGTCCTGGCGGGCCGCCCCGCGTCCGGTGACGCCCTGTCGCGGGCCCTGCTGCTGGCCCGGGACCTGCGCGGCGTCGATGTGCGCGCGGTGGTCGCCCCGTCGCCGACCCTGCCGGCCGCCGCCGACATCAACCTGGTGGTCCAGCGCAATCCGGTCGAGGCCTTTCTGGCGCTGGACAATCGCGGCTCGCGCTGGCTCGGCCCCTGGCAGGCCTATGCCGGCTTCACCTTCAACGACGCCATGGGGCTGGGCGAGCGCCTTTCGCTGACCGCGGTCGTCGCCCCTGAAGACGGCGAACTGGGTTTCCTGTCCCTGAATTACGAGCAGCCGGTCGGGGCCTCCGGCCTCCGACTCAATGCCTTCGCCAGCTATGCGGTGACGGAGCCGGGTGATGAGCTGGCGATCCTCGGCGTGCAAGGTGAAAGCACCACCCTCGGCTTCGGCCTGACCTATCCGCTGATCCGCAGCCGGGCGTCGAACGTGCTGTTCCGCAGCAACTTCATCGCGCGTGACTCAGAGTCCCGCAACGACTTCATCGACCCGCTCTTCGATGACAGCATCCGCAGCCTGTCGGCCGAGCTTTTCGGCAACCATGCCGACACCTGGGGCGGCGTCACCACCTGGCAACTGGGCGTGACGCGCGGTCTCGGCGGCCTGGGCGCGACGGAAGACGCCGATCCTGACAAGTCCCGCTTCACCGGCACGGCCGAGGCGACGCGGTTCAATGTCGAACTCAATTTTCTGCAGTCGATCGCGGGCGGGCTCTACCTTCAGGTCGCGGCCGCCGCCCAGATCAGTGAGGACAGCCTGCTCGCCTCGGAGGAGTTCGGCCTCGGCGGCGCGTCTTTCGCCCGCGCGTTCGACCCGTCAGAGGTCACGGGGGACGAGGGCGTCGCCGGCAAGGTGGAGCTGTTCTACACCCTGCCGCCCCAGTCCTTCGGCTCGCTCGAGCCCTACGCCTTCTACGAGGCGGGCGAGGTGCGTCAGAACGCGCCCCTGCCGGGCGAGGACGTGAGCGAGAGCCTCGAGTCCGCCGGTTTCGGCGTCCGCGTCGGCTTCGGCCAGCGCTACGCCGCCGCCCTTGAATACGCCAAGCCGCTGAACCGTGACGTCGCCGCCGAAGGGGACCGCGAAGCGCGGGTCTTTTTCACCCTGAGCGCCGCCTTCTGAGATTTGACCGAGACGCACGCGGCTCCGGCCGCGTCGCTGGAGATGAGTGATGACCAAGCGCAACCTGACCGCCGCTAAAGTCGCCCGGGCCGGCAAGTCCGGGATCCGAACCGCCCTGATGCTGTCGACCGGGGCGCTCGCCCTGGTCGCGGCCGCGCCTGCCCTGGCGCAGGTCCCGCCGGTCGACGCCCTGCCCGGCGGCGGGACCATCGTCGGCGGGACCGGGACCATCAACGCTCCGGTCGGCAATCATCTCCAGGTCGATCAGGCCAGCGACCGGCTGCTGATCAACTGGAACAATTTTGACATCGGCCAGGACGCCTCGGTCGACTTCGCCCAGACCGGCGGCCAGGCGATCGCCGTCAACCGGGTGACCGGCTCGGGCGCGGCGCCCTCACTCATCTTCGGCGACCTGACCGCGAACGGCACGGTTGTCATCATCAACGGCAACGGCGTCGTCTTCGGCGGCACGGCTGATGTCGACGTCGGCCGCCTGGTCGCCACCACATCGGACATCAACGACCAGACCTTCATGAGCGGCGGCGCGCTGCAGTTCTCCGGCCTGTCGTCGGACGCCGGGGCCATCTCCATCCTGTCGAACGCCAGCATCACTGTGGCCGACGCCGGCCTCGCGGCCTTCGTGGCGCCGCAGGTGTCGAACGCGGGCGTCATTACCGCCCGGGGCGGCCGTGTCGTCCTCGCCAGCGGCGTCGACTACACCCTCGACCTCGCCGGGGACGGCCTGATCGAATTCGCCCTCGGCGCGGACTCGCCCCTGGTCACCCAGGCCGGCGAGATCCTCGCCGAAGGCGGCCTGGTCCAGATCACCGCGGCGGCCGCCGCCGGCCTGATCAGCGATGTAATCAACGTCTCCGGCGCCATCACGGTGACCTCGGCCGATCTGGATGACGGCGTCATCGTCCTGTCGGCGGGCGAAGGCGACGGCGGCGACATTAATTTCTCGGCGGATCTGACCGTCGCCGGCGACATCGAAGTCGAAGGCCGTCGTATCCACGGCGCCGGCGACATCGACGTGACCGATGGCGAACTGGTGCTGAGCGTCAACGCCGGAGGGGCCGACACCACGGGCGAAACCCTGATCGCCGACGCGCTCGGCGTCATTGGCGGCGTGGACGGCGGCACGACGGTGAACCTCGGCGCCGGACTCTATGCGGCAGGCGCGAACGTGACCGCCTCGAACGTCACTCTCGACGGCCACGACGCTGCAACCATCGTGGTTGACGGAACGCCCCTCGCGGGCCTGACCATCAGCGGCGACAGCGTCACGGTCCGGAACCTCGCCATTGTGGGGCCGGTCGAAGAGGATCACCGTCTCGCCGATTGGGGAGCCGAGCTCAGCACCGTCGGCATCGTGGTCAACAATGGCGCCGAAAACGCCACCATCACCGGCAACGAAATCACCAACATCCGCACCGGAATCCGGCTCCATGGCGGCGGCAACGCCGGCGCGGAAGTCGCCGGGAACTACATCGAGAACACCAAGGGCGCCATCCTGGTCCAGTACACGGACGGGGCCGGTCTCGACATCTTCGGCAACAGCCAGGGTCCGCTGGGGAACGAGTGGGGCGTCGTCGTCAACCTGAATACGGGAACGCCGCTCAACCAGCACGCCACAGCCGGGGCCCAGTCCAACATCATGGCGTTGAGCGACGGCAACAACGGCATGACGGTGCTGGATCGCGCCTATGCCTGGTCCAACCGCAGCCACGTCTTCGTCGACGACGACAGCAGCGTCACACCGGCGGATGACTTCGATTATGGCAACGGCCTCGGCAATGAGCGTCAGGCCCTGCACACGGTCCAGGCAGGCGTCATCGCCGTGGCCGCCGGCGGGACCGTGCGGGTCCGGGCCGGCGTTTATGATGACCCGCTCAACATCACGAAGAGCGTATCGGTTCTCGGCGCCGGCGTCGGCGAGACGATCCTTCGTCCCTCCGCCACTCTGGCGACCGGCATCGGCCACAAGTACGACGCCAACATGAACGTCGCGGTGTTTGTGAGCGGCGCGGACAATGTGGTTCTGGACGGCCTGACCATCGACGGCAATGGCCTCAACAACAACGCCGCCGTCTTCTGGCACAACGCCTCGGGGACGATCAGCAACGCCCACATCACCAATGTCCGGCCCTTCAGCGGGGTCCAGACCGGCCAAGGCCTGGCCGCGACCGCGACGGCCGGAAACACGGTGGACCTGGACGTCGCCAATGTCGTCTTCGACACCTGGAACAAGAACGCCATCGACGTGGTGACCGGCGCCGGCGCCACGACCGGCGGCGGCGACATCAACCTGACCGTCACCGGCGGCTCCATGACCGGGCGCGGGGCGACCTCGGCCAATGCCCAGAACGGGATCGTGCTGTGGGAGCGCGCCGGGGGAACCGTCGACGCGATCATCGACGGGGTCGCGATCTCCGACATCGAATTCACCGGCGTCGACGCGGCGTCCGGCATCCTTCAGTACGCTTCGGCGAACGGCCGGCTGACGATCCACAACTCCGATTTCTCCGGCGTCGAGCGCTATATCGCCCTGTCCGCGGGCAGCACGAACGAAGTCGACGCCACCGGCAACGTCTTCGACGGAGTCGCGGCCGACACCGCCACCCTGGCGGAGCTGTTTGCCATCGAGGACGGCATCGAACACGGCCTCGACCAGACCGGCGCCGGCCTCGTGCGCGTTCGTGAGGGCCAGCTCTATGTGACGCAGAGCTCCGGCTCGATCCAGCGCGGCGTGAACCTCGCCGCCACCGGCGACACCGTCAATGTCGGCGCGGGCAGCTTCAGCGACCGCGTCATCACCCTGAATCGGTCGGTGACGCTGCGCGGCGCCCAGGCCGGGGCCGCGGCGGCGACCGGCGACGGCAAGGCGGGGGTCGACGACCGCGGCGGCGAAACCGTCCTGACGGGCGCCGGCTCCTACGTCTTCCGCGTCACCGCTCAGGACGTCAGCATCGACGGCTTCACCTTCACCGGCGGCGGCGGACGCGTGATCGAGACCTCGGGGACCGCCCATGGTCTCAGTGTCACCAACAACATCTTCAACACCGCCTCGGGTCATGCCAGCAACGGCGTGATCTATCTGATCGGCTCGGCCAACGACGTTCTGATCGCCAACAACCTGTTCGCGGGCAACGGGGGCGCGGGCTATCTGTGGCTCAGCGGCGCGTCGGGTGACGGCCTCAGCGGCCTGACGGTTCGCGACAACGATTTCTCGGGCGTCAGCGACCGGGGCCTCTTCCAGGGCGGTCAGTCGTTCAGCGGCTTCGAGCTGTCGGGCAACTATTTCGGCGCCGGCATCCTGACCGGCGTCAACATGGGCCACCTGATCAACCCGTTGATCGAGGGCAACCATTTCGACGGCGTCGGCTATGCCGCCATGCAGATCGGCGTCATCGGCGGCGGGACCATCCGCGATAACCTGGTCGATGGCACGGGCGTCACTGGCTACGATTTCGGCGCCTACACCGCCGCCTACGGCATCCAGATCTGGGGCGGCGCCTACGGCACGCCTCCGTCAGAAGGCCTCGTCATCGAGGGCAACACCGTCCTCAACTACGCGGGTGGCGGCGCCGATGACCGCTTCGTCGGCATCTACATCGGCGCCGACGCCGGCCCCGACATCCAGGTCACCGGCAACACCCTGGACGGCAACAGCATCGGCCTGTGGTCGGCTTCCGCCGCCCAGGGCCTGACCCTGTCGGAGAACGCCTTCACGGTCGCCGGCGGCGGTCTGGCGATCCGCAACAGCGGGTCGGCGCTGATCGACCTGACCGGCGGCGCCAACCTGATCAACGGCGTCGACACCGACGCCGCCTCGCTGGTCCAGATGTTCGGCATCGAGGACATGATCGACCACGGGGTCGATACAGCCGGCTATGGCCTCGTCAGCGTGGCGGAGGGTCAGCTGTTCGTGACCGAAGGCTCCGGCGTGGACGCCGCCCTTCGCGCCCTGGCGCTGGCGGACTCGGGCGACACCCTCAACCTGTCGGCCGGCACGCACACCCTGACCAACACCCTGTTCATCCAGGATGACAGCATCACCGTGGCGGGCCAGGGGCAGGATCAGACGATCCTCGACGCCTCCGGCCACGGCGCCTACGGCATCCGGGTGCACGGCGACGACGTGTCCCTGGCCGGATTCACCCTCAATGGCTCCCCGGCCGCGACCAACGCCAGCTACGGCGTCAAGGTCGAGGCCGCCTCCGGTACGGGGGCTTCGGGCCGCAACACCGGCTTCAGCATCGCCGACGTGGCCATCAACGGCACGCGCAAGACCGGCCTCGATCTGAACAGCGTGACGGACGTGCTGATCGACGGCGTCACCGTCACCGGCGTGATCGCCGGCAATGGCATCGCCATCACCGACAGCGCCGGCGTCACCATCCGCGACACCACCACCTCGGGCAACGCCTGGGGCGGTCTGGCCCTGTATCAGCGCAACAACTTCAGCGACCAGCAGCTAAGCGACATCACGGTCGAGGCGAGCAACAGCTTCGGCGAGGTCAACGGCGTCTATCTGCAGCAATACGCCTCGGCGCTTCACCAGGCCGATGGCCTGACCATCGAAGGCTTCGACTTCGTGGTTCAGAACGGCCAGCAGGACGGCGGCGCGACGACATACGCCTGGTTCCAGAAGACGCAGCAGGGCGCTGTCGACTTCGCCGTCAATGTGGCCAACACCAACGCCAGCCTCGTCAACGGCTGGAGCGGCAGCGACGCCACCGGAACCTTCACCGTCGGCGTCGGAAACCTGTCCGGCGGCGGCACGCGCGCCATGTCCATCGCCACGGCGGTGAATGCGGCGGATGACGGGGACACCGTTCGGGTGCTGGGCGGGACCTATCTCCTCACCTCGACCCTGAACATCGACCAGTCGCTGTCCCTGATCGGCGCCGGCCAGGGCCAGACCCTGATCGACGGCTCGGCCGTCAACAGCTACGGCATGCTGGTCAACGCCGATGACGTGTCCCTGTCCGGCTTCACCTTCCAGGGCAACAACTCCACCAGCAGCGGCCACTATGGCGTCAAGGTCCAGCCCGACACGGGCGCGGCCGACGACCGGGTCTACGACTTCGCCCTCTCGGATGCGACCATCCAGGGCTGGGGCGGCAGCGAAGTGGATCTGAACGGCGTCGTCGGCGCGACCCTCACCAATGTGACGGTCGACGGCCAGGGCACCAAGGGCCTCGGCGTCGGCATCACCGACAGCGCCGACGTGACGCTCAGCGGCGTGACGACCCTGAACAACCTGTGGGGCTCCGTCGCCCTGTACCAGACCAACCGCTTCTACGATCAGCAGCTGACCGACATCCATATCGACGCCGGGGACAACAGCTTCGGCGAGCTGCTGGGGGTCTTCGCCCAGAGCTATTCGGGCATCGGCCTCGAGATCGGCGACCTTTACCTGACCGGCTTCGATTTCACCGTCGTCAATCCCGATCACCGCACCGACGGCGACGACTTCACCTTCTTCCGCACCAGCCTCGATGATGCGATCGACTTCGCCGTCAACCTCAACCCGACCGAATCGGACGCCAGCCTGGTGCAGGGCTTCGACGGTTCGGACGGCACCGGCCACTACTATGTTGGCGTGGGCGAGCTGATCGGCGGCGGCGCCCAGGCCCTGTCGATCCAGACGGCCTTCGACGGCTCGGCCACCGACGACACGGTCCACGTCGCCGCCGGCGACTACGCCGAAGCCCTCACCCTGAACGGCCGCCGCGCGGTCGAGTTCGACGCGGTCGGCGTCGACGGCCTGACGATCGCGGCCGGCGCCGGCGGCTCCTCGCTGGCCGGCGACCTGACGGCGGGCGCGGGCGGTCTGACCTTCGCCGCCGCCGTCGTTCTGTCCGACGATCTGGGCCTGACCACCACGGATGGCGGCGCCATCGACCTGGCGCTGGTCGACGGCGCGACTGCGGGCGGCCAGTCCCTGACCCTCGTCGGCTCGGGCGACGTCACCCTGCAGGCGGTCGGATCCGTCACCGGTCTCGCCTCGCTCGACGTGGCCGGCGCCTCGGTCACCTTGGCCGCCGCCTTCACGACCGGCGCCCAGCGGTTCGCCGCCGACGACATCCGTCTCGCCGGCGCCTACCAGGCTGGCGGCGCCTTCACGGCGGACGGCGCTGTCGAACTGACCGGGGACGTCTCGATCTCCGGCCCGGCCCTCGCTGTCTCCCTCGGAACCGTGGACGGCGCCCATGACCTGTCGATCAACGCCGCCAGCGTCAGCCTGGCCCAGGTCGGTGGAACCACGGCGCTGAGCGACCTCGACGTCGTCTCCGCCGCCATCCTGACGGCCGGGGCGACGACCACCGGCGACCAGACCTACAGCGGCCCCGTCACCCTGAACGGCGCCTATCAGGCCGCCGGCTTCTCGGCCGACGCGGCGCGCCTCGGCGGTGACGTGTCAATCGCCGCGACCGATGCGAACCTCGGCGGCGTCGACGGCGCCCACGCCCTCGACATCGACGCCGACACCGTGAGCCTCGGCGCTGCCGGGGCCACGACGGCCTTGGCGTCGCTGACGGTTGCGGCCTCCGCCATCGACATGGTGGACGGGGCCGTCGTCTCCGGCGCGGCCTCCCTGACGGGCCCGGCCAGCCTGGGCGGCGCCTTCGAGGTCGGCTCGCTGAGCGCCGGCCCGGTCCGGCTGGCCGACGACCTGTCCATCGACGCCGGCGGCGCGGTGACCCTCGGCGCGATCGACGGCGGCCACGGTCTGGTTGTCGACGGCGGCGCGGTGGTCCTCGGCGTGATCGGTTCGACCGACACCCTGACCAGCCTCGACGTGACGGGCGCAACGATCGTCACCGCCGGCGCGTCGACGACCGGGGTCCAGAGCTATCTGGGCGCCCTGACCCTGGCCGGGGCCTATGCCGCCTCGAACTTCTCGGCGACCGGCCCCGCGACCCTGGCCGGCGACACCGCGATCGACGCCGGCGGAGACCTGACCCTGGCCTCGGTCAATGGCGGCCACGGCCTGTCGATCGACGCCGGCGGCGTCGCCACCCTCGGCGCGGTGGGCGCAACGGCCGCGCTCGACAGCCTGAACGTCGCCGGGGCCAGCATCCGCACCAGCGGAGCGGTGACCACCGGCGCCCAGACCTACAGCGGCGCCGTCAACTTCGCCGGCGACTACCGTCTCACGGGGGCCGGCGACTTCACGGCCCTGGACGGGGCGACGCTGAGGGGCGCGACCGCGATCGAGACCACCGACGGAGACATCCTGCTGGGTTCGGTCAACGGCGCCACGGCCGGCGGGCAGTCCCTGACCCTCGATGCCGGGGATGGCGATGCGACCGTGGGCGACTTCGGCGCCCAGGTCCGCCTGGGCGCGGTGTCGGTCCACGCCGCCCGGACCGTGCTGCAGGGCGGCGTCTACGCCGGCGACAGCCTCCGCTTCATCGGAGACGAGGGGGCCACCGTGCGTCTGACGCGGGCCTCCACCACCTTCAACACCACCCGGTCACCCAATGCGGCCGGCGACATCACCCTCCAGTCTCACCTGATCGGCACGACCTCGGGCGGGCAGGGGGTCTTCTTCATCGCCGGCAACGGACTGTCGTCCGGGGCCAACGGCGACATCACCCTCGGCGATGCCGGCACCGATGCGGTCCGTCTGGGCGTCATGACCGTGACCGGCGACAATTTCTCCGCCGCGACCGTCAAGCTGGCCGACGACTACACCTCGCTGCTGGCCGGGGATCAGGTCTTCACCGACCAGACGCTCGACACCCAGGGCGATGTGGTGATGAACATCGGCGGCGACGAGTCCGGTTCGATCGTGGCCCTCGGGTCCGTGTTCATCGATGCCGGCGGATCGACCACCGGCAGTCTGACGGCCGGCGGCCCGGTCAACGCCAGCTATGGCGCGGGATCGGATCGCGTCATCACCAGCGCCGGTCCGGTCAGCCTGTCTTCCACCGGCGGCGTGATCGGCGGCTCCATCACCAGCGGCGGCGCGGTCAGCGTCAGCGGCGGCAGCACGGTCTCGACCACCATCGCGGCCCAGGGGAATGTGGGCATCACGACCGGCGGTTCGATCACCTCGAACGTCACCACGCCAACCGAGGTCGCCCTCACCGCGGGTCAACTGGTCGCGGTTACGGTCAATGCCGGCGCCGTGGTGGTCAATGCGCCCGGCGGGACGGTCGAAGGGGTCTTCACCGACATCGCCACGCCGGGCAACGCCACCATCGTGGTCAACGGCGAGGCGGTCGTCGGCGACGGCGCGGCCACGGCCCGCCAGATCCTGACGGACAGCTTCCTGGCTCCGGTCGGCGGCGTCGTCGGTCCGAACGGCCAGATCGAACTGCCGGTGGGCCTGGCGATCGCCCTGATCGCCCCGGCGGGCGAGGGCGCCGGACAACGTCGCCCGATCATCGTTAATGACATCGAGCGTCTCGGCGAACTGCTCCGCCTCGGCTACACGGCCATCGTGGTGCAGATCGACGAGGGCGAGGAGCCGGCGTTCGAACAGGAGCTGGACCTGGCCCAGGGCGGGGACGGGACCGCCGAGGGCTGAATCCGGGGCAGGGGCCGGTTGGCGAATATCGTCGACCGGGCCCGCCCTCTCTCCGGCCCTGTTCCGCTGGCGAGGTCCCGGCGGCAGAGACGGCCCTCAACGACGGCTGCAGGATCGGCTGCCTGGCCGGCGCCCGGTCGGGCGACCGCCGTCCGTCGGCGATGGTCCGCCCGGATCCCGTAAAGCGAACCGGCGCGAGGCGACCCACGACCGCGGTGCCAGCCAGGACCGTATGTGACTCCTCAAGGGCCCAACCCGGAACGGGTCCGCGGTCGGCGGTGGCCGACCCATATGGCGGCGCAGATCAGGATCAGGAGCAGGTTGGTCGTCATGAGACCGGGATCGCGTTGCACGATGTAATAGGTCGTCATGAAGGCGGCGTTGCCCGAAAGCGCGAGGGTGGCCGCCAAGGCCGCGATCCGGCCATGCCGGTCGCGCACCAAGGGGGCGACCACCGCCGCCGCCAGCATGAACTCGATCCAGCCGACCGCCCGAACGACCTCCGCAGTCGTCTCGGCAGGCCAGGTCATCATCAGGGACAGCAGATCGAGCGGCTCGGTCAATTTGGTCCAGGCGGCCGCGAAGAAGAACATCGCCAGCACGCCGTGCAGGGTCGCAAGGATGGGCCCGCTGCGCCGCCCGAACCCGGCGGGCCGCGACGGCTCCCGCCGGCGGCGTGGCCGTCCGTCAGTCCGGGTCACGAGGCCGCCTCCATCGCTTCCGGAGCGGGATCGGCGACCCGCCCCCAACTGATCAGTCCGCCATCCATGCGGGACGGCGATGCGCGGTCTCCCGGGCGTCGCTCACCGGACGACGGCTCCGGCGGCATGTCGCGTCCGCGCCAGCAGCCGCCTGACACGATCCGGATCGGCCGGCTCACACGGAAGGCGGCGTAGACGACAGGGACCTCGGTCGCCCCCTTGCCCACGTCTCGCCGGATCGGCTCCAATGCCTCGACAGCGGCGAAGCAGGATCGCAGCGCCTCGACCGTGATGCGTCGAGGCAGGTCGATCACCAGCCCCGGCCGGTCGAATTCGGGAACGGCCACGGGTGGCAGCGGGTCGTAGCGGGCCCGGTCGTTCAACTGGACGACCGGCAGCGTCAGCCCCGGTTCAGCGGCCAGTTGCGCCGCCAGCCCGTAGCTCATCGTGCCGATCCAGGCCGCCGGGACCTCGCCCGCCATCGCGGCCCGGGTCTGAACGGTCGCGCCGAACTCCGGCCAGCCGCGTAGCGGGCGTGTCGCGGGGCCTGCGACGGCGTCGAGCGCGGGCGCGGCGGCGAAAGTCAGAATGACGGAGACCAGCCCCATCCCGACGAACGGCGCGGCCTGCCGCCAGAAAAGGCCGGATCGGTTCTGGCTCACGCGCTCGGCCGCGATCGCCGCCAGACCGACCACGGCGGGATAGGCGGGGGCGGGCCAATGCGCCTGCACCGGATCGTGCAGGCTGTGGGCCGCCAGATAGACGAGGAAGGGCGTGGAACTCAGCCACAGCAAGGCTTCCGGCGACTTCAGGGCGTCGGCCCGGAAGACCGCCAGCGCCGCGAACACGGCGATGATCGGGTTCAACAGCAGGAACTGCCCGCTGATCAACGCCACGAGGTGGACCGGCTCGAACGACTGCGCGCCGACGCGCCCGAACTGCTTGATGACAGACACCCAGCCGTTGGCGGCGTTCCAGGCGATGTGAGGCGCGACGACCCCCAGAGCCGCAACGGCCGCAAGCCAGGGCCCGGGGGTCGACAGCCGGCGGCGGTTCACGGTGGTGAGGCACAGCCACAGGAGAAGGCCGGGGGCCAGGAACAGCGCGGAGTATTTCGACAGCACCGCGAGGCCCGCGGCGACGCCGGCGAGCGCCCACCATCGGAGGACTGCTGACGAATCCGCCCCGGTGCGTGTCGCCCGCGCCAGGGCCCAGAGCGTCGCCGTCCAGAACAGCAGGGTCGGCGCATCCGGGATCGCCAGCAGCCCGCCCGCGCCGATCAGCAGCGTCGCGTTCAGCCAGAGGCCCGCCCTAAGCGCCGGCCGCTCTCCCACGCCGAGGGTCCGCACGGCGTCGATCAGCAGGAAGGCGGCGACGGCATTGGCCAGCACCGGCAGAAGCCTCGCGCCCAAAGCCGTGTCGCCGACCAGACCCCGCCCCGCGGCGATCCACCACGCGATCATGGGCGGGTGGTCGAAATAGCCGGGCTGCAGCCGCATGGACCAGAGCCGGTAGTAGGCCTCGTCCTCCGTGAGCGGGATCAGGCCGGCGAACACCAGCCGAACAGCCGCCACGGCCAGAATGACGCCCGCGACGGTCGGCAGGGTCAGGCCCGGTCTGAAGCGTCCCGGCGCCACTGGTCGTCAACGCCAGACGATCAGCGAGGACGCCACATAGTTCCACAGGGCCCCGACGGCCGCCCCGGCGAGGCCCGCAAGCCACCAGACCTCGCCGTGTTCGCGGACCAGGCTCGCCACCACCACATTGGCCGCCAGCCCCAGGCTGCACACCAGACAGAACCGCAGATAGCCCGTCAGAAGGGCCGCGCCGCGCTGGCGGCGGTCGCGATAGGTCAGGCTGTTGTTCAAGGCGTAGTTGGTCGTCATCGCCGTCGCGGCGGCGATGAACTGGGCTCCGGTGAATCCGACGAACAGCAGGCCGCGCAACACGGCCAGATGCACCAGCACGCCGCTGGCCCCGACCATCAGGAAGCCCACCATCCGCGGCGAGATCAGGCCGTGGCTGAGCTTGGCCGCGACCAGGCCGAGATAGTCGAGGACGGCGCGGCTATCCATCTTGCTCCGGCCCCGGGCCCGGTCGCCGAACCTGTAGGGCATTTCGAGGATCCGGAGCGGGCGGGAGGACGAGGCGATGATGTCGAACAGGACCTTGAAGCCGTCTGTCGAAAGACTCGGCGCTGCGGCCTCGACGACGTCGCGACGGATCAGGAAGAAGCCGCTCAGCGGATCGGTGACCCGGGCCTTGAGCACCCTGCGCCCAAGGGCCGTGGCGATCCGGCTGCCCGCCAGCCGGATCGCGCTGAGGCCCTCGACCGGCCGCTCGGCTTCCAGGAAACGGCTGGCGATGACCAGATCGGCGTCCTCGGCCTGGAGGCGGGCCAGCATGGCGGGGATCAGCCGCTCGTCATGCTGCAGGTCGCCGTCGATTACGGCGACGTAGCGGTCCGGGCTGGCCATCACGCCCTCGATCACGGCGCCGGCCAGGCCGCGCCGACCGATCCGTTGGAGGCACTGGACGTTCGGGTCTCGGGCGGCGTGTTTGCGCACCAGCCGCGCCGTGCCGTCCCGGGAGTCGTCATCGACGAAGATGACCCGCCACGACAGGCCCTCCAGCGCCACGCGAATCTTCCTGAGCAGGGGCGTGACGTTGCGGCGCTCGTTGAATGTGGGGACGACGACCGTGAGGCGGGGCGAAGGAGCCGCCGTACCGGACTCGCGGGCGCGGTTCAGGTCCGGCGCGCGGAAGCCCTCGCGCTGCTCGCTCGCCGGAAGGACCGATGTGTCCCGAGCGACGTTGTCGGAAACGCTCAACGCCGCCCTCCCTCGCTCGACCGGACGGAGAAAGGTCGCCACGCCCCGCCCGCGCCCGGGGTGAGGATGAGGCGGGCCAGGGCCATGAAGACGAGCGCGCAAAGCAGCCAGGCCAGCAGAACGTCGGAGAGCCAGTGGGCTCCGAAGGCGATGCGGTTGATCGAGAGGGCGACGGCGTAGATCGCCGCCAGCGCCGTGGCGGCCGTCCGGAACCGCCGCGGCGCGATCAGGGCCGCCGCCACCAGCCAGGCGGCGGAAGAGGCCTCGCCGCTGACGAAGGAGCAGTTGCGATCGCACCAATCGCTGATGACCCAGACGGTCTGGAACGGAGCCTCGCCGCCGAACAGGTCCGTCGCGATCGGTCGCGGCCGGCCCCAGTGTTCCTTGAGAACGCCGTTCACCAGAAGGCCCGGCCCGACCACGAGGCCGGACAACAGCCAGAGCGACCGGCGCGCGACCTGCCCGGCGATGCGTCCCGCCAGGGCGTGACGCGCGACCTGGAAGAGCGCCAGAAGCAGTACGCCGGCCATGATCCAGGTTGAGCTGGACCTCAGCGCGCGTAGCGGCGGACGGTCTGCCAGCACGAACCCGTCGGTGGCGTCGTAGAACCATCGGCTGACCGACATATCGACGCCGGGGAAGACGTAGAAGAACAGGCTGCTCGCCACCGCGGCCAGGGCCACGACCGCGAGCGAGGCGTCGGGGGAGGTGATCGCGGACCGGGATCGGGCGGGAAAAAGCGACAGGATGGGAACGGGGGTCATCGCCCCGGCTGCTAGACCTCGTGGCTTGCACCAGGCTTGCAGGCGCGATGGATCGGCCTGTCCAGGACGGGGGCCGACGACACGCCATCAGGTGCGTGGAATTCGCATTGACCGACGCTGGCGGGCGCGTGGACAAAGTGGGATGCGCATTCTTCTGGCAGAGGACGATCGCCAACTCGCCGGCGCCCTCGCTCGCCGCCTCGCGGAGGCGGGGCATGCGGTGGACGTCTTCCCCTCGGTCGCCGACGCCGGCGCCGCCTGGGCCCTTGCCGTCTATGACCTGGCCATCATCGACGTGATGCTGGAGGACGGCGACGGGCGCGCCCTGGTCAAGGCGATGCGGGCCGCAGGGCTGACGACGCCGACGATCATGTTGACCGCGCGTGACGAGATCGGAGATCGCGTGGCCGGCCTCGACGCGGGGGCCGATGACTATCTGGTCAAGCCCTTTGCGACCGATGAACTGCTCGCGCGGTTGCGAGCCCTGGGCCGGCGCACCGGCGACCCGGCCGCGCCCGAGTTCCGCATCGGCAACCTGACCTACACGCCCCGGACCACGACCCTCGTCGTCGCGGATCGGCCGGTGCGGCTGACGGCCCAGGAGCACGCCGCCCTGGACCGGCTGCTGCGCGCCGGGGACCGCATCACGCCGAAGCGCCGCATGGGCGAGCACCTCTACGCCTTCCACCACGACTGGTCGGACAACGCCGTTGAGACCTTGATCCATCGACTGCGCAAAAAGCTCTCCGGCGCCGGCGCGACCGTCGAACTGAAGGCGCTGCGCGGTCTCGGCTATCTGCTGGTCGAGATCGCCGAATGAGCCGGCCGTATCGCCTCGACGTCAGGCTTGCGCTCATCGTCACCGCGATGTCCGCCGTGACCCTGGCCGCGGCCGGGATGGTCCTGAAGATGGAGTTCACGGGCGGGCAGTTCGCGATCGAGGAGCGTGGCCTGTCCTCGCAGGTCGAGGACTGGGCCGCCCTTGTCCGTCGCGAGGTCGACGGCTCGGTCGTCTTCGAACGCCCCGCGGAGCCGACGGAAGAGCTGGACCCGCCCTACACCGGTCTCCTGACGGGCGCGCGGCCCGTCTATGGCTACGCGGTCGTCGATGCGGACGGTCGCGTTCTGGATCGCTCGCAGGCCAAGGCCCCGGCCGGTCGGCCCGGACCCCGGACCTCGACGCCCGTGTTGTCCAGCGGTCCGGCGCTGGACGGTTCCGGCCCCCTGCTCATCGGCGAGGTCTACGTTCCTGAAGCCGGCGCCTGGCTGCGGGTGGCCCGCGCGCGGTCGGATGTCGAAGCCTTGGCGGCAACCTTCTTCGCACAGCTCGTGGAGGAGATGGGCTGGGCCGCCCTGACGCTGCTTCTGGCGATCGTGGTGACGGCAGTGGCGGTCGTTCGAGCCAGCCTGATCGGCCTCAGACGGGTGGCTGTCCAGGCCGGGCGGATCACCTTCGAGAGTCTGGGACGGGAGCGCCTCGACGGCGCGACCGCGCCGGCCGAGGTCCAGCCGCTCATCGCCGCTTTCAACGCCGCCCTGGACGGTATTGAGACGGGCGCCAGCGCCCAGCGTGACTTCTCCATCCATGCCGCCCACGAATTACGGACGCCGCTGGCCGACCTTCGGCTCCGGCTTGAGGGCTTGCCTTCGGGGGCGGACCGGACTGCGGCGATGCGGGATGTCGATGCGATGGCGCGCCTGTTCGAACAACTCCTGCATATCGCCCGTCTCGACGGCGGCGCGGCGTTCGACCTTCAGCCGCTCGATCTGGCGGAGACGGTCGCAGCGGTGCTGCGGGACGCGGCTCCGCGCCTGGTCGCGGGAGGGCGTCCGGTCGAGGCGGAGGGTCTTGAGACCCCGGTCCTCGTCCTGGGGGACCCGACCCTGATCGCGCTGGTGCTCCGGAACCTGCTCGACAACGTCCGCAAGCATACCCCCGCCGGGACGCGGGTCACGGTCCGCGTCGCCGGGGACGGGACCGTGTTCTTCCACGACACCGGGCCCGGGCTCCCGTCCCGGTTCCATCGCACGAGCTTCGCCCGCTTCGCCCGCGGCAACGACGATGTCCGGTCCGGCAGCGGCCTCGGCCTGTCGATCTGCGAGACCGCCATGCGCCGCCTGGGTGGAACATTCCGCCTCGACATTTCAGTGGCCGACTGTCTGTTTGTCATGACCTTTCAGACAGTCCCTCGTCCACATGCCCCGCCGGAGCCTGGAAGCGTCCCGTCGTGCTGAATGTGAAATTCTGTGAAAGCTACGGCGGCCGGAGAAGACCAGGCCGCACCCGCCCGCACCGATCTCGATTACAGGAAGAAATGGCGCGCCCGGAACGATTCGAACGTCCGACCCTCAGATTCGTAGTCTGGAAAACTGGGTTGTAAATTCAACATGTTATGGAGCTGCGACTGTAACAGCGGACCCTAGGCTGCGGCTCCCCACGGTACCGACCACACAAATGGCATGACGCCATGTCTGGTCGGTGCCATCAGCGGACGTGGGCCAGCGCTCAAACCCGGACATTCAGCCCGAAGGACGATACGGCTGAGCGCTAACGGATGGGCGAACCCTGATTTCCCCAGCCCACTCCGACTAGCGGGCCGCAGGAGTGGCTTGGTTCCGCCGCCGAGCGGCCGAGAGACTCGTCGGACCTCGCTTGATCCGCTACCCTGCTGCTCGATGCAGTTCACATCGAGCGACAGACGTGTGGCGCGGCCCGCACCATGACGTTTAGGGCATTTGTCCAAGCCGGAAGGCCGCTGACGTCTAACAGGAACGTTGGCAGGAACGGCGAGCGTGTGATGGAGCAGTACAGGGCCAGCTACGGCCAGCAGGCGGGGGAGCCCTCCGATGCGCACCGCTACGGCATCGTTCATTACTTCGTCCGTGACTACCGGCCAGCCGTCCATGCCGACGCGGGGAACATCGCGAAGCGCGTCTGGGACGCGCTGGAGGGCATTGCCTACGACGACGACCATGTTGTCCGGCTTCAGATCAGTAGCGTGATCGCATTCGGCCCCACCAACGTGAATGGCATTTCGTACACCGACATAGATCTCTCATCAGTTCCAGCTGAGGCGTTCGCGGACATCATCGGCAACATCGAGGACGGAACCGAGCACTTCCTATATGTCGAACTGGGTGCACTCGAGCCACGCATGTTCGCGTTCGCACTCGGAAGGGTTGCCGCCGCATGATTGTCGAGCCCCGTATCGCCGCCCCCTTCCTTGAGCGCGCCGCTGCAGAACAGTTGCGGGACCAGCTGACCGCCGACGGGTACGCGGTCTCGATGGAGGAAGCATTCGGCGACGGACGCGCCGACCTTATCGCACGCAAGGGTGATCAGACCATCGTCTTCGAGGTCAAGGTGCCAGGCCAGGGCCGGAACGACGGCTGGGCGCGGTCCGTAGCCGCGCTTCAAAGCGAGGCCCGAAGGCAGGCCGCCGAATTCCGGCTTGTGGTTGTGCGCCCCCCAAGGGTGACCCACGTCGAAGTTGCCGGACTGGATGACCTTCTTCTGGAGACTTGGACGCGGAACCTGCCTGCAGACCTCGACGGTGTCGCCGCCACAACCCTTGTCGAGGAGATCTCCGAGATCGTAGTCGACAGCCTGATCCTCAGGGACGGCATCGCGCGCATAGAGGCCAGCGGCGAGGTCGGAGTTCGTTTCCTCGCCGGAGACGGAGAAGCGTTTTCCAGCGAGGCCTTTCCGTTCAGGGTCAGGGCCCAACTCGATGTTGCGACGAACGCGATGGAGGTCGAGGATGCCAGCTTCGACTTGAGCTCTTGGTACGGTCCGGACGAATAGGCCGACCACTATCCCGCCACATGGACCGGCATCGAAGGCTTCGATCAGTGCCGGCCCGGACAGCCTCTATCCGAGACCCCTACTGGAGTATCCGTGACATCAGCTCGACTCTTCGAGGCCGCACTGGAAGCCCGGGCTGCGGCTAGGCGCGAGATGTGGAACATGAATGCGCGGATCCACGCGAGCGAAGAGCTCGGCCCGGCCGACTTTGACTACCTCAGCGACACCATCTTATCGCTGAAGCGAAGCTTGCTTATCGTCATGGACAGGGAAGGCCTCGGCCAGCTCGCTAGCGAGCTTGAGAGGGGCTGGGACTTCAAGCCCAAGGACCTGCGAAAAATCGACCACTTCGACGACGAGCCGGACTTCGCTTTCTCCAAGCCGATCAACTACCTGGGCGGATTTCTGGAAACGCTGAGACCTCTTCTCGAGCCCCCTTCGGATATCATTGCGAAGATCGGCATCGCGGAGCAGATCGCGTTAAACGGTGCTCATCTGTTGCAGCTGGACGGCCTTACTGCGAGCAAGGAGAAGCATGTTCACGATGCGATCCTGAAGTACATGAAGGTCGCCTTCCCCTCCACAGTGGATCGGCCCGTCATCAAGCAGGCGACCAAAGCGACTGAGCCGGACATCGGCGTGACAGAGCTGGGATATGCGATCGAGGTCAAGTACGCGACAGACCGGAACGAGACCTTGGGCTGTGTTGGCGGGATATACGAGGACATGAAGCTCTACGCCGGCTCATCGACATGGACCCGGTTTCTGGGCGCGATCTACACGACAGACGCCGCGGTCACCCAAGGCATGATTGATGCTCAGGGCGCAAAGATCGGCGTGCCCGCCAGCTGGAAGGTCCGAGTTTTATGCGTGCCGGCCGCGCAGTCCGCGCTCAAATTTCGGAAATCGCCCCGTCCAAAGCTGTCCTGAGTCACAACGACTTGTCATTCCAACTTGAGTCCAGCGCTGCACATCATTGCTAAGACTGAGAAGCGCCAGAAGGAGACTTTGACCTAGTAACAATAAGCAAACACTCTGGCGGGGTATCTCGCAGAATGAGACTCCGCGAACTCCGATGGTCGGGCCGCGCGCCACGCCTGTCAGGTCTTCCGGCCCCGTATGAGCCAATCCCCATCAAGGCAGCGAACCTTGACGTCCGATCCGCGATGCCGGACGCTCCACTGATGATTGCCTTGGCCTTCGTCCCTGGCGCGGCCGGCTCATGAGCGGTCGACTCGTCTATCTCGGGCCTGGGCTTCCCGGTCTTCCAGAGGAACTGATGTTGGCGCGAGACCGCGGCGACGTCCTATTCCTGACCGGAGCCGGGGTTTCCATGCCTGAGCCCTCCGGCCTCCCGTTATTCAGAGGCCTCGTCGTTCAGATCGCGAAAAAGCTCGACGGCCGCTTGGGCGAGGCGATGGACGCTTGGGCGCGGGCCGCAGACGCTTGCGCCGCGGACGCGCCTGCACCCCTGCCGAAAGCCTTCGCCGCGGACCTCGACCCCCGGCAGCACGCCGAACTAGCGCGCTTCGTTCGCGGCGATTACGACGTTGTATTGGGCATGCTGGAGCGCCGCTTGCCGGTCCAACCCGGCGCGACCAGCCGGATGAGAGTCGCGGCCTCGGAAATTCTCGACGCCGCGCATCGACCTAACAGCCTACACCTCGCCCTCAACGTCCTGGCGCGGCGGAACGACCAACTATCCATCGCCACGACCAATTTCGACCGGTTGCACGAACGCGCGGGCAAACGCCCTAAGCCGGCGTCATACGGTCTGGAATCTCTGCCCCGGCCGAGCCGGGCTCCGGAGTTCCATGGCGTGTTTCACATTCATGGGGTTCTGGAGCCCCCCGAGAGCCGACAGCTGGTGCTCACAGACCAAGACTTCGGCGACCTGTATCTGCGCCGTCGGATGACCTCGGACTTCCTCTATGACGCCACACGCATCTTCCATCTCGTAATAGTGGGCTACAGCCTCAATGACGCGCCGTTCCGCTATCTGATGAACGCCGTCGCGGGCGACACCCGGCATTTCTCGGACCTCAAGGATCGCTACGCGCTAGTTCCACGCCGCGCGGGAGATCTCGTTGTCCAGGCGGACTGGTCGGGCCGATCACTGATCCCGATCTGCTACGATCAGGCCGACGACCACGCTGAGTTGGCCCGCCTGCTTGGCGCTTGGGCCGAGAGCGTACCACAGCCCACGGCCGACAGCTGGGCCCGCAAGCGAATTCGGGCAATGATCCGCAACACCTATGCGGAAACGAGCGAAGCCGATCAGTCTGTGTTCGGCTACATCTATCGGCGCGCCTCCGGGACCGAACGCATCTCCCTGACACGTTTTCTAGGCGAGAGCGACGCGGCGCCCGATTGGCTGTCCGCGGCCAACGCGCTCATCCGCGAGGATCGGACGGGCGGATGAGACGCCCGATCGCCCGGCGCGTCGAGGCGCATCCGTCCGTGGAACGCGCAACGCGTCTGTTCCTGGAGCAGCGTGTCACAGATCCCGACGCCATGCTGTGGGCGGCGCGGCTCACCGCCCAGCAGTCCGCCGAGAGGTCGGCCGTCCGCGACCTGATCCTCTATTCCTCGAACCGCATCGACGAACCCTACCGGTCGGCTTGGCGCTATATCGCGGAAAGCTGGGCGAACGAATTGACGGATGCGGACATGTCCGCCTTCCATATCCAGGACGCCGTCGCCCATGGCGTCGATCCCCGCATGCTTTTGAGCGATCTCGTCGCTCTTGTGGAGCCACGCGTTCAGGTGGACGCCACCTACAGCCCTCGTCAGGGCCGGCGCGCCATCGCCAAGGTCAGCGATCTCCTGCCGGTGACGCTCGCAGTCACACGTCCCGTGACCCTAGCCGATGTTGGCTTCGACAAGCTCGAGGACCCGAAACTCTGGGCGGAAGTGGTCGATCATCTGGAGGGGGCGCTGTTGCGCGCGCTGCATTGCGCCGATCGCCTCGACGCGCAATGGGCCGCGAATTGGGTAGTCTGCGTCTATCCCCTGGAGGGCGACGAGGACAAAGACCCCGATCAGTTCCGCGAAGGATTCGCGCCGATCGCCAAACTGTACAGCGCCGCGCTCGCCAAGTTGAGCCGCGTTGATCCGGCCGCGGCGCGGTCGCGTTTGGACCAACTGGCCCAGCGGCCTTGGAAACTCGCCCGGCGGCTTTGGGCGGCGGGCGCGCGATCGACCGAGGTCGTGGACGCGCCCGCGATCGCCGCATGGTTGGCGAGTCTGACCGACGACGACATCTGGGACGTCTGGGAGTATCCAGAGTTCGCCGAATTGAGGGCCGCGCGGTTCGCCGAGCTCGCGACCGAAGCGCGTCAGGCTTATGAACGCCGTGTCCGCAAAGGTCCGCCCCTGTCTGCCTATCGGCGCAGCGTGTCTCCCGAGCGCAAACGCGCCCTCCAGCGCGAGGCCGCCACCCACGAAATGCGGCGTCTGTCTGGGTCCGGCGCCGAGCTGGTCCAGGCGTCGCGGGACTGGCTGGCCGAGCGCGAAGACGTGGTGGGTAGCGGCGACATCTGGACGCGGTTCCGCCAAGACAATGGCTGGACCGGCACCTCGGCCGCGCCGCTCGATCTCACCGATCCCAATCTTCCGGCGGAGCTGGACGCGGCCCTGACCGCTGAGCCCTATGTCACCAGCCGAGACGCTATCGACGCCATCGGCGCCAACTGGCAGGTGCTGTTTGAGCGCCTTCAATCGGATCCCAAACTGCTGAAACACGGTCGATTGGTGGGCGCGCTCGCCTCCACTTTGCGCGACCAAACCATCGGCCGCGCGCCTGACACGGACGAGGCCCGGCTGGCAGCCACGCGGACGGACAGCCTGCTGAACCTCCTGCCCTTGATACCGGATGGCGCACTCCCCGAAGCCGCCGAGGGACTCGGGTACTGGTTCGACGCCATCCCGGAGCCGATGCTCGCCGAGCCTCGCGTCAAGGCGGCTTGGCTCCTGATCTGGCCCCACGCCGTGGCGGACACCAACGCGCGCGCCGCGGCGAGGGCAAACGTGGACGCGATGACGGAGGCGCCGGAAGAAGACCGCATCTCGTCCTCGTCCCTCAACTCCTCCGTCGGCCGTATGCTCTCAGCCTTCGGCCAGATGTTGCCGCGTGGCAACGCGGCCATGGCCGCCTTCGAAGATCCGCAACTCCGCGCGATTCGCGACGCCGCAGAGGCCGCGGGAGGCGAAGCCGGTCGTCAAGGCCTCTATCGGCTGCTGCTCCTCGTGCGCTACCTTAATCACGTCGATCCTGATTGGACGCGAGACCATCTACTCGGCCGTCTGCGGGACGGCGCGGATCCGGCGATGTGGGACGCCATCTCGCGCATCCCGCTTCTCGCCCCAGACGCCCTTGCCGAAGTCGCAGGGGCGCAAATCCGCAAGGTCTGGGACGATCGCCTGAGCGCCGGCCTACGCGCGCGCTTGGCGGAGCGACTTCTTCTTCCCGTGGTGTTCGCCTTGGAGGAGGAACGGCCGCCTCCGGTCTCTCTCCCGGACATTGAGCAAATGCTGCGCCTCGGCGGCGCGGCCGTGAGGGCCCATTGCGCCTCGGCCCTCGTGCGCGTGCTGGAAGCGCGCACCGAGCCAGAGGCCTACGCCAAGCAGATCAAGCCGATCGTCACCTCGGCCTGGCCGAGGGACAGCTCGACGCTATCGCCATCCTTGGCAGACGCCCTAGCAGCCCTGCCCGCGGCGGCGCGAGGCGCGTTCGCCGAATGCGTGGACGACATTGCTGATCTCCTGACGCCTTTCGACGCCTGGTCGCTGTGGGAATATCGGATCTACGAGAAAGACGGCGACGAGCGAACACTTCGACTCCTAGCCACCGAAGATGAGGCCTTCGCTCTGCTCAAGCTCTTGGACCTCACTATCGGTCACGAGGAGCAGGCCGTGCGGCCCCGGGATCTGGATGCGGCGCTGGCGGCGATCGCGGCCCGCTCTAAGGCGGCCGCGCGCACCACCGCCTTCGCGCGTCTCTCAGCTTTGACCCGCTGGTAAGCCACCGAAACAGTACCGCCGTCGGGTCTCGGCTTGGCGACTGACCTCCGCCGCGACGGTAGAGCTGTCCCCCGTCTTGGAGGTTGCCGGCGTCACGTCGTCGCCGAGTTCGAGAGCAAAGCCTCCCAAACCCCGCGAAGAGCGCCCGTGAATGGTCAATGCGGCGAGGCTCGCTTAGGCTGGTCGAATGAAGTGGATCACGAACGAACACCTAGACTTTTGGGTCCTGACGCCCCAGGCGAAGGCAGATATTCCCGAGCTGGTCGCAGACCTTATTCGAGCGTCAGCCGATACGATCAACGACATCCGCTTCCCAAGCGGGAGCAAGGGACAGGTTCGCGGGTTCGATGGGTGGCTCGAAGCCGCCGGCGCGCCGCCCTATGTGCCCGATGGGAAGTCGATCTGGGAGTTTGGTGTCTCGGGCGCGACCAACAAGAAGTTGAACGACGACTATGATAACCGCACCGGGGATGTATCCGCGGCGGACCGCGCCCAACGGACCCTGGTTCTGGTGACGCCCTTCACTTGGGATGACCCAAAATTAAAGATCGTGGACTGGGTCGCGCACAAGAAGATGAAAAACGACTGGAAGGATGTTCGGCTCATCGACGGCGTTCAGCTGATCGACTGGCTGACGTCCAGACCCGGTGTCGCGGCGAGATGGGCGCGCCGGATCGGAGCGCAGCCGGCCGACGTTCGATCGACGGACGAATATTGGGACGAGTATGTGCTGTCGTTCGAATCGCCCATCACCGAGGACGTCGTTCTGAGCGGCCGGGAGAAAAGCGCTGAACGTCTCATCGAGGCGTTGCTGCGGCCGACTGGACCGGTCGCCTTAGTTGCAGATTCGCCTGAAGAAGTCGTGGCGTTCGCCGTAGCCGCAATCCGAAAGGCCGGCCCTGCGACCCGCCTTTACCTCGAAGACCGAACCCTCATCGTTGACACGGAGAAAGCCGCGCAAGCGCTTTGGAGCGAGAAGGACCTGGTCTTCCTGCCTCGGGCCGGCGCGATGTCGAAGATCGGCCTGCTCGCCTCCAAGGGGCCGACGCTCAAGGCGGGCAGCTATGATCGGGCTGATCAGACGGCTGAGGTGCTCGAACGTCCACCCGTGCATGAACTGGCCAAGGCGCTTGAAGCCATGGGCCTTGACGGGGAGCGCGCCTCCAAAGTCGCCCGCGAATGCGGACGCTCAATGACGGTTCTGACCCGCACTTTCCCTGGCCACGGCCGCGCCGAACCGCCGCGTTGGAAGGACGACGGCGCCAAACTGCTCGCCCCTTTGATGGCCGTCGGCTGGGATTCCCATCACGCCAAGGACAAGGCGATCATCGAGGCGCTGGGCGGCCGCGCATATGATGACGTCCAGCGCGACCTCTTGCCCTTCCTAAAGACCGAAGATCCGCCGCTCGAACTCAGTGGCACGGTCTGGCGCCTTAGGGCACCGGTCGACGCTTTCGTTCACGTAGCGCATCGTCTCACAAGCGGCGATATGGAGCGATTCAGGGCGGCGGCCATCGAGGTGCTGTCGGAAGTCGAGCCGGATCCGAAGGCGGGCGACTATGTCCGGACGGCCGAAGAACGCGCCAGCAGGCATAGCGACTGGCTGCGGAACGGCATCAGCACCACCTTGCTGCAGATCGCGACCTTGGCCAACGCCGCAGGCCTTCAGCTGGATGGAGTCGCGCCCCAGACGTGGGTAAACAGCTTGGTGAGCGAGCTGAACCTCGACAAGGATCATCGTCTGTTCGCCAGCCTGCGCGGGCAGCTCACATATTTGATGGAAGCCGCCCCCGACCCTTTGTTGGCCGCCCTCGAGCGCCTGCTCGAGGGGGATAAGATCGCACCACTCTTCGAGGAAATCGAAGGGCCCCTCAGCCCGTTCAGCCGCCACACCGGTGTGCTGTGGGCGTTGGAAATGCAGGCTTGGGATCCGGATTATCTGGTCAGGGTCTGCGACATCCTTGCCCGTCTCGCGTCGATCGACCCAGGGGGCCGACTGGCCAACAGGCCGTTGAACAGTCTGCGCGAGATCCTGCTGCCCTGGAGTCCCAACACCTTCGCCAGCGATCCCCAGAAGCTCATCGCTTTGGAGGCCGTGGAACGGCGAGACCCCGATGTCGGCTGGTCTCTCTCTCTGGCGCTGCTTCCGCGCGATCACGACTTCAGCACCCCCAACGCACGGCCGCGGTTCCGCGAAGCTGGCCAAGACAAAGCCGTCACACCGACCGACCACAGCCTCTCGGCCTTCTATGTCGCCGTAGCCGGCCGGGTATTCGCCCAAGCTAAAGGCAATCCCGCCCGACTGACCGAGCTTGTTCCCTACCTTGAGCGGTTCGGCGACGACATCTGGGACAAGGCGATCGCCCTCGTCGACGACTCTCTCGGGTCCAGTTCAGCCGAGGCGCGTCGCCCCATGTGGGACGCTCTCGTCCAGCTGCGTGATCGCCACCGCCGGTTCGCTTCCGCCGAATGGGCGATCAGTCCCGCCTACCTCAAGCAAATTGAGGATCTGGTGGAAACCTATGCGCCGGCCGACGCCATTGCACGCTTCGGCAATCTCTTCGACGACTGGTTCCCGGCCATCGCCGGTGCCCACGACCCGGACGATGACGCCATCCTTTCAGCGCGTCGCACCGCGGTCCGCGAACTCATGGGGCCAGACACCTATCAGCAGCTGGTCGATCTCGCTGCGCGTTCGAAGCTGCCGTGGTCGGTCGGCCAAGCAGCCGCTTATGAGACGGACGATTTGGAAGCCCTAGCCGCGATGATCACCCTCGCGCTCGAGGACCCCACCCCGCAACGGATCGAATTCGCCGGTTCACTCTCGGCGAACGGCCGGAAGCGTTTCCCGGAAACGTGGCCGTCACGCCTTGCCGAGCTAGTCCACGCCGAAGCCTTGACGCCTGAGCGTGCGTCTCTGCTCATCTTCGGCTGGCCTGAAACCGACGAAACCATGGCTTTCGTTGAGTCTCTCGGATCCGAGATCGACAGCTATTTCTGGTCGCACAAGCGGGCGTTCCGCGTGAAGCCAGACGACGCCGATCTTCTGAAGACGGTTCACAAATATGTCGAAGCCGGCCGCCCCGGCGCCGCGTTAGATGCAGCCTCTGACCGGCTTGATGAGTTAACCTCGCCGGTAGTCTTAAAACTGCTGGACGCCCTGATCACGCAGTTCAGCAGTGACGGGGGTCCGGAAGCCGACGACGTCATGGGTCGTTATCGACTCGAGAAGATCTTTGAATTCCTTGACGGAGCGGAAGCGATATCGCGCGCCGACCTCGCTGTGCGCGAGTTCCAGATCTTTCCGCTTCTCTGCGACGGCAAAAGGCCCCTCGCGATCCATGAGCTGATGGCGGACGACGGCGAGTTTTACGCCATGGTGCTTGCTCAGGCCTATCCGCCTTCGTCCGCTGACGACCTTACAGAAACCCAGAAAGCTGGGCGGAAATATCGCGCCGAGATCGGCTTCAGGCTGCTGCATGAGTTCAAGAAGGCTCCGGGAACGTCGGGCGATCCGGAAACGATGAACATGGATCAGATCCTTTCCTGGGTCGCTCAGGTGCGCGATGCGAACAAGGACCCCGACCGCAAATCACTCTACGATGTGTTTATCGGCCAAGCCTTGGCCCATGCGCCGCTCGATCCCGACGGCGGCTGGCCTCACCGAGCGCTTAGGGACGCTCTCGAGACCCTCGCGGCGCCGGATATCGAACGCGGCATGGCGACGGAGCGCTACAATATGCGCGGCGTCTTCATGAAATCGGTGTTTGAAGGCGGAAAGCAGGAACGCGACTTGGCGGGGACCTACCGCGCCTGGCGGGACCTGTCCTCCGCTTGGCCGCGCACCCACGCCTTTTTGGAGAGTATGGCCAGGCGCTGGGACGGCAGCGCTGAGGACGCCGATATTCGCGCTCGCCAAGACATGATGCGCGACTAGGGCCTGGCACGCGTCGAGGCGATCGCCTGTCGTCGAGGCGTTGGTTTCGGGTGGGTCCACGTTCGGAGCCGACATCGCGTTGAGAGATCGCTCGTGACATTAGACAGGTCCGTAATGCCCTGAGCCTCGCCGAAGTGGGTCTTCCTCAGATACCCGTAATCGGACCTTCGTCAGGACGCCTAAGAGTCAAAAGCGGTCGAAACCCGCGACTTCGTACCAGCTTTGCTTGGAACCTCCGGTCAAATCGACCGTCGCTGTTCGTAACAAGCTCGATGTATTGCGGATCGAATGGATCGACATCTCTCCTGCGTCTGGACCGAGCCCTCGGTGATGTGGGTAGAGCAGCAAAAGCCCGGGGCACCGATAGAGTTGGCTGTAGGCCATCATCTGATACACGTCTGCTTGGCTGACCCCCTGCTTGGGGTCGTCGACCGCACGGCTGACGCGCTTCCATTTCGTGTCGATGATCAACTCGACCCCGCCCTTACGTTTCACTAGAATGTCCGGCTTGGTCATGAAGCGGCCGGTCCCGGTCTCCGCATCTTCGAGACAGTAGAGGCGGCCGCCTTGGGCGTGGACGGTTAGTTCGGTGCCGCTAAACGCACGCTTGAGACTGCGCGCTACGTAGGCTTCGAAGAGGCGGCTCATGTCGAATGTGAGCGAGAACCCGTTCTGTGAGCCGCTTGAGGTGGTTTGGAAGCGGTCGCCCAGGAGAAGCCTCGCCAGCTCTACCAGCTCCCGCCAACGGCTGTTGGTTCGGTCTAGGATCAGGCTGTCCCATGCCAACGCGCTGGGCCGTAAGCTACGAATGTCGGCGTAGAAGAAAGCGAGTTCGCGCAGCCGGCGCTGATTCTCAGCCGACGCCGAGACGCGGACCAGCCGGTCCACGGTCACCTTCATGATCTGATTCAGCAGAATGTCGGGCGACAGATCATCGTAGCGGCAGGCCAGGCGGTCGGGGCGAGCAATCAAGGTTGTGAACTGCCGCGTGACGTCCAGCTGACCGCGCAAGGCCGTCAGATCGTCTTCGTGCGCCAGATAGCGGCGCGGCATGCCTTTGCGCACTTCATCCGCCAGCTTGCGGGAGAATAGCCCGATCAGGATTTCGAGCAGCGTCTCCTTCTGCCAGCTCAGTTCCGTCATGGCGCCGGCGGCTATGTCGAGGTCCAGGGCAACTGACAGCATGTGGACCAGCCGGTGACGAATCTGGCCATGATCCGTAGCCCCATCCGCCCCGGGTACGTCGATCTTGGGCAGAATCTCCAGCGAGACGCCATCAGCGGCCAGCACGCCGACCACCTGCCGCGCGCCCAGAGCGCGACGCCCATGGATCAAGATGCTGCCGCCGTCCCTGCCGCCCATTGGAGAAGCTCGCGCGACCGCCACAAGGCGGTCGGCAGCGTCCTCACAGATGACGTCGTCGCCCTTGCCGTAGGGCAGCGATCCCCATTCCAGGACGGTGCGGCGGATCACTGGAAGTCGGCGTAGGCGTCGGCCGCGAACTCGCTCCGCACCGTCCACCGCCAGCGTGTATCGCCGCCCTCGAAGTCAGATCCGGTGGGCGGTTTCAGCTCCGCGCGCTCTAGGAATCGGCCAGGCTTGCCTGTGTCCGCATCGCCGAGCACCAGAGCGACCTTGCTCCAGTCCTCGTAGAAATACTCTGCCAGCAGCGGAATTACCTTGTGGCGCATCACGGCGTCCACATTGTCCCGGGAGGCGCACTTGATGAAGTAGGCGTGGCCGATCTGATGCTCGCGATCGAAGAGATACTCGATCCGGTCGTTCAGGGTCCGCAGCAGCTTGCCGAGATGGACGCCGCAACTTGCGCTGGCCGTTTTCAGTTCGGGCAATTCCGGGTCCGGCATCAGTTCACGGAACTCGAAGCGGCGACGCAGGGCCGTGTCGAGCAGGGCGATCGAGCGGTCAGCGGTGTTCATCGTGCCGATGACGTGCAGGTTGGCAGGCACGCCGAAGGCCTCCTTGGAATAGGGCAGGCGCACCTTTAACCCGCCGCCTTCAGGCGTGGTCCGTTTGTCGGGTTCCAGGAGGGTGATCAGCTCGCCAAAGACCTTGGAAATGTTGGCGCGATTAATTTCGTCGATGATCAGGACAAACGGCTCGGGCGGCCCGCCGGCTTCGTCACCCGTGGAAATTAGGCGCTCCAAGGCAGCCAAGTTGAGGTCAGCCCGGTTCAGCTCATAGATGCTCTTCATCATGAAGCGCTTATCTTTGACCAGTTCTTGGACCGGCAGGCCGGCGGCGTCTGACCAGAGCCAATTGACCGCTCGACGGTGTGCGTAGTCGCCTTCCGGGCGAGGAGAGAACTCGTAGTCTCCGCTCACCTCGCCGATAGCGCGAAACGTCCCATTTCCCTTTGAGATGACAACCAGATCGCCGAGCCTCATCGAATTCCGGAACTTATCGTGGAACTGCACCCAGCCGCTATGCGCCGTCGGGACAACTCCGGGAGGCGGCGATTGGCGCCAAGCGTCCATGATCGCCTGACGATCCGAAAATCTTGCGTCGCTCCAGTCTAACTCCCCATAGCCCAACAGCGTGTAACCCTCGGCCAGGGCCTCCTCGAACAAATAGGCGTCGTCTGGGTTCGAGGCCTCTCCGATCGACATCTTGAATACGCGCCGCCCCGTCAGGTCGAAACTCTTGCCCGTGGAGCCCTTACTGGCCGCAGCGCGTGTGGCGATGCGGTGGAAGACGCCGGGGCTGATTTCTAGGCGGAAGCCGGACTTCTCGTCATCACCCTCCCCATCGCTGCTGGAGACGGGCGGGCGCAGCCCTTCCACGAAGTCCTCGTAGCTGTAGGACTGGTGGAAGGTGACGAACTCCACCTGACGCGCTTCGACCAGCCGCCGGTATTCCGCTTCGACGGCGGTTCGGTCATCGAAGTTCACTTCCGGAGAACACAGCTTCACCGCCTCCCGAGCGGTAGCGAAGGTCTTCCCGGTGCCGGGTGGGCCGTAGAGGATGAGATTGGTGGAAGGTGTCGCCATCATCATGGCTTCCTTTGAAAGCTTGGCTCGGGGAGCTACCGCTGCTGGCGACAGCGTGAAGATAAAGGTCGTCGTCGAGCTGTTCTCCGGCCCGGTGACGGTCGGCTGGCCGACGCCAGCGAGATTGCGGAACAGACGGCCGCGCAATGCCTGGCAAACGTTGGCGTGAGCATTGCTCAATCCGAGCGCGTTATGCAGATCGCCAGCGCGAATCGTGACGCTCGACTCTCGCTGATCTCGGGCCGGCTGAACGAAGTGCTTCAGCGCATATTGGCGGATACGGTCGGCGTCGCTGTCGGCCATGCCGGCTCCTGATCGATAGTCGCGGTAGTGCTTGAGAAAGGTGGGCAGGTTCGCCAGGCGGTTGCCTGGATTTTCAGATCGAGGGAACAGCAGCAAATAGCCCGTTCCGCCTGCCTTATGGTCGGAAATCAGGCCGCGTATCGCCTCGGTGACCGAAGCCAAGAGATCCGCCTCGAACGCCGCATCCAAATCGGCGAAGGGCAGACCCAAGCCTGCCAAATTCTTCTCGATGGTCTTGAGGTAGTTGATCCGGGTTTCAACTCCGGTCGGCGCATTCCCCCGCGCCAGCAGCATTTGCCTGAACCCCGCCTCGTCCATTCTCTGCCTTGTCCTCCCCGGACGTCAGTTTTGGTCGTCCGCCGCGCGCCGGGAACGTGTTTTACCGGATTAGCCCTGCCACAACCTGCTGTAGCCCGCTAAGCTCAGTCACCAATAATCATTGGCGCTTTCATGAGTCTCATCAAATCCAAGAAACGGGTCGCCGACCATGGGGAGGTCTTCACTCCCTCATGGTTGGTCGATCGCATGCTCGATCTGGTCAAGGGGGAGAGCGAGCGCATCGATTCCCGCTTCCTCGAACCCGCATGCGGGAGCGGCAACTTCTTGGTGCGTATCCTTCAGCGCAAGCTAGACACGGTCGAGGTGAAGTATGGCCGGTCCAAGTTCGAGAAGCATATTTACGGACTGGTCGCCGTGGCCTCTTGCTACGGCATCGAGTTGCTGGCCGACAACATCGCCGAGTGCCGGACTAACATGCTGGCGCTGTTCTGCAGCTACATGGGCGCGACGTCGGACGACGATGGGTATCACGCCGCATCGCACATCCTGTCGCTGAACCTGATCCATGGCGACGCCCTGTCGATGCGGGCGGCGGACGGCGGTCCGATCACCTTCGTGGAATGGGCGCACATCGGGGCAGGTAAGTTCCAGCGCCGGGATTTCCGCCTCGATCGCCTCACCCAAGTCGCCGGCCTTAGGGAAGAAGGCTCCCTGTTCCAGCATCTCGGCAAGCATGAGGTGTTCCAGCCCGTGAAGGCTTGGCCGCCGATGACGGTGCGTGAACTGGCGGCTCGGGATCAAAACCCGGAAGGTGCTGCCGCATGACCGACACCGCGCCCTTTGCTCTGCTCAAACGCAATCCTGATGTCCTGACCTGCATCGCCAATCTGTCGAACGATGAGGTCTTCACCCCGCCCGAGTTCGCGCATCGGATGCTTGACACCTTGGCCGAGGGCTGGGCCAGCGCCAACGACGGCGCGAACATCTGGGCCGACAGCAGCGTCACCTTCCTGGACCCCTGCACCAAGTCGGGTGTCTTCCTGCGCGAGATCGCCAAGCGGATGATCGACGGCCTGGCTGACGAAATCCCAGACCTTCAAAAGCGGGTTGATCATATTCTGACGAAACAGGTGTTCGGGGTCGGGATCACTCAGTTGACCGCCCTATTGGCTCGCCGAAGCCTCTACTGCTCCAAATGGGCCAATAGCGAGCATTCGATCGCGACCGGGTTCGACGATGAGCACGGCAACGTCTGGTTCGAACGGACCGAGCACGTCTGGGAGAGCGGAAGATGCCGATTTTGCGGGGCAACTATACAAAATCTTGATCGCGGCGACGCCAGCGAAACCTACGCATACCCCTTTATCCATACTGATGACCCGGCGACATTGTGCGCCAAGATTGCTGGAGCACACATGCAGTTCGATGTGATTATCGGTAATCCGCCGTACCAACTTTCGGATGCAAGCGATTCTGCCAGCGCGAGCCCGATATATCAGAAATTCATCGAGCAATCGATGATGCTTGAGCCGAGATACTTGTCGATGGTTGTTCCATCGAGGTGGTTCGGTGGCGGTAAGGGCCTAGACGAATTTCGAGCAAAAATGCTCAAAGATCAGCGGCTTCAGACTATAGTTGACTATATCATCGATAAGGATGCATTTCCCAAGGTCAACATCAATGGCGGGCTGAACTACTTCTTGTGGGGACGCGATCACGTCGGTGACTGTACAATTATTACGGTCGAGCCGGGCGGCCTTATGGGTGAGCCCGCGACAAGGCCTCTGGATGAATTTGATGTTCTCATAAGGCGTAACGGGGCCGTCCCGATCTTGCGGAAGGTCTTAGCCAAAGCCAGCCCTACTTTTGACCGGCGCGTCTCTTCCAGAAAGCCCTTCGGGCTCCCTACTAATTTTTTCGGAGCGGACTCCAAATCAGCATCACGTACTGTCAAGTTGCACTCGTCGGGAAGAACGACGTGGATCAAGCCATCTGAAGTGCGCGTGAATTGGGAATGGATTGACCGATGGAAGGTGCTCATTGGAAGGGCGACAGACGGCAATGAGAAATATCCCTTGCCGATTTGGGATCAGCGCGGACCTTTTGTAGCTGGTCCGGGTGAAGCGTGTACCGAGACCTGTTTGGTTGCAGCAGTCGCGTCCAACAAAGTCGAGGCTGAGCGTATCGCTGCATACATGCGTACAAAACTTTTCCGGTTTCTCGTCTCGCTCCGCAAGATGACGCAAGACAACAAGGCGGATATTTTCGCATTTGTCCCAGACCTTACTATGGACCGGATCTGGACCGACGCTCAATTGTATAAGGAGTACGGCCTAACGGCGGACGAACAGGCCTACATTGACTCCCTGATCCGCTCGATGGAGGCGGCGGATTGAGCCGGTCGATTGACGATATCCTGCCGCCTAAGCCGGAGGTCAGCCCGCGCATCTATGCTTGGACGCCAAATGATCCGCCCGCCGCCTATATCGGTTTGGTCAAGGTCGGTCAGACCGCGCAGGCGGATGTCAACGACCGCATCCGGCAGTCGCAGGGTCAAATGCAGCAAGCTTACACGCTGCATGTCGATAGTTCGGCTGTGCGCGAGGCGGATGGCTCGATCTTCCGTGACACGGACGTTCGCCGCCGGCTTATCGAGAACAAGTTCGAGAACGTCCTGATCGGCTCCTCGCGTGAATGGATGCGCTGTTCGCCAGACGACGTGCGCGCCGCCGTCGTGGAGCTTCAGAAGGGTCTACGGTTTGACCGCGCCCGCCACGAAGACTTCCCGCCCCGCCAGGAACAGCAAGACGCGGTCGACGCCACCCACGCCTATTTCCAGTCCCGCTGGGCCGAAGACGCCACCGCCGTTCCGCGCTTCCTCTGGAACGCCAAGATGCGGTTCGGCAAGACCTTCACCAGCTACAAGCTGGCGCAGACGATGGGCGCCAAACGGGTGCTGGTCGTCACGTTCAAGCCGGCGGTCGAAGATGCCTGGCAGGCGGACCTTGAAAGCCACGTCGATTTCGAGGGGTGGCAGTATCTGTCGCGGGCCAGTGGCCGCGATCCCCGCGACGCCGACCCCGAACGGCCCCTGGTCTACTTCGGCAGCTTCCAGGACCTGCTTGGACGAGAGGCCGGGACGGGCGCCATCAAGCCGAAGAACGAGTGGCTGCACACCACCGACTGGGACCTCGTGATCTTTGACGAATACCACTTCGGCGCCTGGCGCGACACGGCCAAGGAGCTGTTCGAGGGCGAGACGGACGCCAGCGCGGCGAAGGGCGAATACTCCGCCGATCTGGAGCAGGTGAACGAGGACCTGGAGGTCCTGTCAGAGGCCGAACCCGAGTTCTTGCCCATTGCGACCCGCGCCTACCTCTATCTGTCGGGCACGCCGTTCAAGGCGCTGGCGACCGGTGAGTTCATCGAAGAGCAGATCTTCAACTGGACCTACACCGACGAGCAGCGCGCGAAAGCCGAGTTCGCAAAGGCGCATCCGGGCCAGCGCAATCCTTATGCCGCCCTGCCGGAGATGCGACTGCTGACCTATCAGATGCCACAGGAGTTGTTGGCCATCGCCTCGGGTGGCGAGTTCGACGAGTTCGACCTGAACGCCTTCTTCGCCGCCACCGGGAGCGGCGCCGACGCGACCTTCACCCACAAGGACGACGTCCAGAAATGGCTTCAGGTTATTCGTGGCGAACACGCGCCGGAAGAGGCGCTGAAGTCCGGTGCCCGTCCGCCTTGGCCCTATGCCCAGGCACAACTGTTGCCGTGGCTGAACCACGCGCTGTGGTTTCTCCCAAGCGTCGCCGCGTGCGAGGCGATGCGGAACCTGTTGGCCGAACCCCAGAACCAGTTCTGGCATGACTATCGCGTTGTCATGGCCGCCGGCCCTACGGCCGGTCTCGGCCTGGCTGCCGTCGGCCCGGTGCGCGCAGCCATCGGGGAGGGCTACAACTCCAAGACCATCACCCTGTCGTGCGGCAAGCTAACCACCGGTGTGACGATCAAAGAATGGTCGTCCATCCTGATGCTACGGAACCTGAAGTCGCCCGAGACCTATTTCCAAGCGGCCTTCCGGGTGCAGTCGCCCTGGTCGATCAAAAACCCTGACGGCGACGCTCCCGACCGCGAGGACATCGTCAAGCCGGTCTGTTTCGTCTTCGACTTCGCCCCAACGCGGGCATTGCGCCAAGTCTGGCAATACGGTGCCGGGCTGTCGCCCGGGGAGAGCAACCTGGAAAAGGCGGTGGCCGATCTGGTGTCGTTCCTGCCGGTGCTGGCCTACGCGGACGGTAAGATGGTCGCCGTCAACGCCGGCGAAATTCTCGACATCGCTATGGCGGGCACTTCCGGCACCCTGTTGGCGCGCAAATGGGAGTCCGCGCTGCTGGTCAACGTCGATGACGCCACCCTGAAGAAGGTTCTCGCCGACGAGGAGGCGATGAAGGTGGTCGAACGGATCGAGGGCTGGCGCGCTCTGGGCGACAACGTCATCGAAACCATCATCGCGCGCTCTGACGCGGTGAAGGACCTGAAGAAGAAGGCCCGGGACGAGGAGCTGTCTCCCAAGGAGAAGAAGCAGCTCACCGACGAGGAAAAGGAATACAAGTCCCTGCGTAAGAAGGTGCAGGAGAAGCTGATCAAGTTTGCCACCCGCATCCCCGCCTTCATGTATCTGACGGACTTCCGCGAGAATGCGCTCAAGGACGTGATCACCCGGATCGAGCCCGACCTGTTCCAGTCGGTGACGGGTCTAACTGTCGCCGACTTCCAGCTCCTCGTGGACCTACGCGTCTTTAACACCGAGCGGATGAACGAGGCTGTGTTCGCCTTCCGCCGGTATGAGAACGCCTCGCTGAGTTACACGGGCATCGACAGCCATCCGGACCAAGATCGCGTCGGCGGCTATGACACCGTGGTGGAGGTCGTGGGTTTCGACGAGGCCGTTCCCGCCAGTTCTTGAGTGGAAGCCGCCGGTTGGGGTTGGGGGCGTCGTCCCCAGCCGGCGGCTGAGTCACCTTAGCATTTTTGGCGGGAATCTTGAGGCAAAGGCTAAGATGACTCAGGTTTCAACGCTCTGATTAGGCAGCAGAAATCCTAAGCATTGATGCTGGAACCTGACGAAAACGCCGTCTCTCAGGGACAGGCCGCGCTACGCGGCCTGAAGTCCCATGGCTACAGCCCAATCATTCACTTGATCGTCGGTTAGACCCCCGTCGGCCCACTGTGCAGGTCGCCCGGGTGCCCTGCGACGGCGGCGGGTCAGGGTCTTTCTGACGCCGGGCCCGGCATAGAATTTCAGTTTCGTCCGGTCGCCATGGTAATCCTGCATCGCGGGGGCCGCGTCTTGAATGAAATCGGAAGCATCGCCACCAGCCGCGATGTGCTGCTCGATCGCAGCCGCTCTTGCTACACCCTGCCGATCCAGCATGTAGCGGTCGAGGATCGTGGTGATCTGACCCAGCAGGTGCCCAGTCCGAGATGCAATCTTGGTTTCCGTGAGTCCAAGACGCGACATTTCACACACGGCAGAGTGACGTAGGACCCGCAGCTCGTGCAGGGGATCGCCTGCGCTTAGGATGTGCGCCCTGAGCTCGGTCATGACCGCGTGCATCGACCCAAACCGTGTGCCCGTGAATGCATCGTTGAACAAATAGGGAGATTCTGCGATCCGTGCGGCGTCAATCTGGTCGCGAAGTTCACGCGGCAACGGGATGTAGACCAGCTCTCCGCCTTTGCCCTGCTTCACGCCGAGGGCACCTTTGACGTATTCAATGTCATGTCTTGTGGCGAGTGCGTCACCCATTCTCTGGCCGATAAAGAACTGAACCCGGAGGAAGGCAGCAAGGCCAGGCTGTCCAATCTCGATTGCGCCTTTCGCGTATTGCTCAACGACCGCAGCGTCCCACAGATGCACTGCCGCCGGCACGGGCGGCGTCCATGACATTCCTTTGGATGGGTTTGGGATCTTCCAGATCAAAAAAGCGAGTTCGCCAAGGATGTTCCAGAAGCTTCGAACGCTCAATCGTTCAAACTGGCGATCATCAAAGTGCCGGAGCATCGCGCTGATGTGTGCGCGGCTTACGGTATCGAAGTCGGGGTGTCCGCGACTCGCGGACCACTCCAGGATGATGTTCGACGCTCGGAGATTGCGATAGCGGGCTTCTGCGCTCAGGGTGCGATAGCGCTCGTCGTTGAGGTAGACTGTAACCAATTCGACGATAGTCCTCCGGTCACGGCCTTCCAGCAGCCCGGCCAACCGAAGCTCTTCGTCGAGCTGAGCGTTAAGCCGTTCGGCGTCGCTCCTTACCGCACGCCTGAACCATCCCTCATTCAGTGAGCCCCTGTCTGGGCCGATCTCGGGGAGGCTGATGGTCTGAGGCCAATCCATCGGGCGAATGTTGTCGGGAACGCTGAATGAAACCGCATGGGTGCCATCAGTCCGTGGGCGCCACCGCACGTAGCGGCCTAGGTCGAATTGCTTCTCGGTCATTCAGCACTCCTCTTTTTATTTCATAGGCAGGTCCTTTGCCGCTCCAGGGTGGAGATCGAGCATGCGCTGTATCGTGTAGTTATCCAAAAAAGTCAAGTATAAAACGCACAACTATTGAACATCGAGGTAAGGTTAACATTGTTGCTTGCACGGTTAATTATCATCCGACGAAATTGAGTGCTTTTTTCCAAGAAGCTTGTGAGCGCTGGTCTTTAGATCGCGCGTCGCTTCCGGGATAGCTGGACCTGAACGCCGTGACGAAGGCGAGCCCCTGCGCCCCCGGCGTCGTCGCTGGGCACGAACATCACCCCTAACTCCGCTAGGGTAGTAACCAGTAGCTTGGCGTTTGCCCTCGTCGTGGGAGACGGACCATTGGTCCCTTCGGCACGCTTAATCGTGTTCGGCGCCAAACCCGTGCGCTCTGAAAGCTCCAGGACAGAGATGTTCAGGAGGCCCCGCGCGGCTCTTAGCTGGGCACCGGTTGGATGTTCCGCATCTTGATCGCGAGTTGTAGCCATGGGCCCTTGTTGACTCTTTAGCCCAATTCCGAATTTATGGGCTCATTGTTCTTCGAGAGGCCCACCACACCATGCTGATGCCCAAGCCGCAATGTCCGATCCACGGAGAGCGCCTGCACCGCAGGAGCTGCCGCGCCTGCAATGCCGCTTATATGCGCGCCTATTATAAGGAGCGCCGTCGGCGGTCACCGGCCCATGAGATGTGGGATCGCGCGCGTAAGCGCGCGCGCCGGTTTGCGATCCAGTTCGAGCTGCCACGCGGGTCCGTCGTGATTCCGACGGTTTGTCCAGCGCTCGGATCGCCGATCGAAGCCACCGGCCCCCGCACGCCGACGTCCCCGTCCCTCGACCGCATCCGGCCGGATGAAGGCTACGTGACGGGCAATGTCCGGGTTCTGTCGGATCACGCTAATCGGATGAAAGGCAATCTTACCCTCGCCGATCTGGAGCGACGGCAATATTCCACCCAGGGGCCGCGTGCCGCCGAGTATGCGCGGCTGGCCGAATACGTCCGCCGCGAGGCTCTGCTGGCGGAAGTCCGCGCCAAGGCCGCCCTCGGCGGGCGGATGGGCGAGGAGTGGGGCCGGATCGCTCGCTTCCTCGACCGCGCCTTCATCCGTGCCGACTGGAAGCGCTAAGGCAAATTCGTCCTTTACAGCAATGACTTAGCCTAATGCGAGTTTGACTCGGTCGGCGTTTTCCAGTAGCAAGCTTGGGACGACATCAGGAGGACAGTCTGACCTCGCCGGGAATGGTCCCGGTGGGACACTGCTTGTCCGGAGTCGTCACATGGCGAACGGAATTGGATCGGTTGAAGGCGAAGTCCTCGCCTTCAGTCAGGCGGCCAGTCGCAACCGGCGCCTCCAGATCCATCACAGTGCGCCAGTCGCCTGTGGCGCATCCTCCAACATCTCCCTTATGCATCCGACCGCGCTGGAAACGGTGGCGGTCCAGTTCATCAGTGGTCCAATCCCGTCTCGGGCACCCGTCCGGGCGAAGCCGGAGCCCATCCCGCCGACGCTTCCGGGCTGGCCCGCCATGCTGACCAAGGCCGAACTCTGCCAGTATCTCGGCGTATCTTGGAGCACGCTGAAGGGCACACTGACTGTTCGTCCCATCGACCTGGGCGCCAGCGTTGTGCGCTACAGCCGGGCGCAGATCGACGACTGGATCGCGACGAGGCCGCCTCGGGTCAACGGTGGGCACCAGCCGCTGCTCGAAGTCGTCACGGATGGGTCGGTTCAGGATGAGCGTCTGACCTCACTGGAGCGGGTGCGCCGTCGCGCGGGTCGATGCTGAAGATCAGATATGTGCAGCGCGTTCGGCGCGGTGACGGCCGGACCGATCTCTATTTCCGCAAGGGGGATGTCCGTCGCGGCCCGCTGAAGGCGCAGGATGGGACCTTCGAGCTAGAGGCCGAGGTTCAGGCGATCCTGGCCGAAATGAACCAAGCTGCGGCCGCAGCCGAACCCGTGGTCGGCACGGTCGGCGGGGCGTTGAAGAAATACAACCGAAGCAGCGAGTTCATTACCCTGGAGCCGAGCACCCAGCGCGACTACCAATACAAGATCAACGAACTGGCGGCCGACTGCGGCGACGTGCTGCTCGAACACGTCACCTATGATTGGCTGAAAGCACTGCAAGATGCGTGGGCCCCCAGAGGGCACAAGGCCACCAACGATCTGATGCAGGTCCTCCGAAATGCCCTCAAGCCGTATTTGAAAAGCGGAAGGGTCAAGGGGCACCCGTTCGCGTCGATCGACAAATTGCAGCCGCCGGCGAATAAGGGCGAGGCGCACCTCGCTTGGACCGACGCCGAGGTCGAGTCAGCGATCGCCATCGCGCTCGAAACGAAACAGCCGGGGCTGGCGCGGGCGATCGCGCTGGGACGGTGGGGCGGCTTCAGGCGCGGCGGCATCTGTCGCATTCCGCTGCATGCCCGCATCATCGGCGAGGATGAAGCGGGGCGCAGTCACCGGCGGCTGTTTTGGACGACCCCCAAGCGAGGCGTGCAGTGTGACAAGCGGGAAGATCAGAGGCTGACCGCATTGATCGACCGCACGCCGAACCAGGCGCTGACGATTGCCTACAACAAGTATGGGCAGCCGTGGAAAGAGCGGGCCTTGAACCAAGCCTTCGACCGGATCATCGCCCGCATGCAACTGGTCGGTCAGGGGCGCCCCGATCTCGACATTCACGGACTGCGTCACGCGAGGGGCATGGAATTGGCCCACGCAGGTGCGTCCGAGTTCCAGATCATGGCGCAACTGGAGCACAGCACGCCCTACACGGCGCGAATATACATCCGCCAAGCCAACCGAACGACCGGTGCGGACGACGCCCAGACCAAGGTCGATACGATGGTCAAGCGGAAGGCCGACCGGAAGGGACCGTGAACGATGACGGAACAGAAGGTGTAACGAGGACTGTAACCGGGCTGTAACAAGACGGGAGAATCACCGCCCCGGCCGGGGTATGTCATTGAAAAGAATGGCGCGCCCGGAACGATTCGAACGTCCGACCCTCAGATTCGTAGTCTGATGCTCTATCCAGCTGAGCTACGGGCGCGCTTGGCCGCGAACGGCGAGGGCGGCTATCTAGCCGGGAAGGGGCGGGGGGGCAAGACCCGGGAAGCGGCTTTCCTGCGCTGATTTCACAAGCGGGGGTTTCGCGGCGGCGGCGGGCGGGCCTAGGTTGCGGATCTCCCCGCCTTCGCCTGTCCGGACTCCCCAATGCGCCCCGTCTTCCCGCCTGCCCCCCGCGCCCTGATCGCCCTCGCCGCCACGGCGCTTCTGGCCC
>JAHJNW010000155.1 GCA_018820665.1 Alphaproteobacteria bacterium
CGCGCCACGGCCGCCGCCGCCGCCGCCCGCATCGCCGAGGACGCCGCCGCCCGCAAGGCCGCCGACGAAGCCGCCGTCTCGGCCCGTATCGCCGAGGCCGAGGCCGCCATCGGCCAGACCCGCGACGCGGCCATGACCAAGGTCGCGGCCATCGCCGGCGACACCACCGCCGCCATCGTCGAGCGCCTGACCGGCCGCGCCCCCTCGGCCGCCGAGGTCGACGCCGCCGTCAAGGGAGCCGCCTGATGCCCCATTTCCTCGACCCCCACATGTACAGCCTCGACAACGCCGAGCTCTGGGTCGGCGTCGGCCTGCTGCTGTTCTTCGTCATCCTCGTCATGGCCGGCGTGCCGCGCCTGCTCGCCACCGTGCTCGACGCCAAGGCCGCGAAGATCCAGGCCGAGCTCGACGAGGCCGCCCGTCTGCGCGCCGAGGCCGAGGCCCTGCTGGCGCAGATCCGCATCGAAAAGGCCGAGGCCGAGGCCCAGGCTGCCGACATGCTGGCCGCCGCCGAGACCGACGCCCGTCGTCTCGAGGTCGAGGCCCGGGTCAAGCTGGAAGAGTCCATGGCCCGCCGTCAGGAGCTCGCCGAGCGCCGCATCGCCCAGGCCGAGGTCCAGGCCACGGCCGAGGTCAAGGCCGCCGCCGCCGACCTCGCCGCCAAAGCCGCCGAGCAAATCCTCGTCGCCCGTCTGGCCGGCCAGAAGACCGACCCGCTGCTCGACGCCGCCATCGCCCAGATCGGCGCGCGGCTGAACTAGGGGCGCTGTCGCGCCGAACAAAAAAGCCCCGCTTCGCAGCGGGGCTTTTTCCGTTAGTGCGCCATGGCGCCGCCGACCGGCGCCCGGTGGCGCCTCTCGCGCTCCACCAGCCGGCCGTACACATTGCCCAGCACGATGCCGTAGACCGCGTGCGTCGCGATCATCCACACCAGGGTGCCGAACCCGGCCTGCATGAAGAAGATGCCGACGGACCGTCCGCCCAGCATGCCGACCAGCGGCGCCACGGTCAGGCCCATCAACAGGAAGGCCCCGACCGCGAAGAGGATGCCCTTGGACTCCGGCGTATCCGACGGCAGCCTCGGGCACAGCACGCCGAAGGCGGCGCCCAGGACGAAGGTCCCGACCACGAAATGGGCGATCCAGCCCACGATCATCTGGTCAGGCGTCTGCAGCATGACGGACAGTAATCGCGGGAAACTGGCGGCCCACGGCCCGAAATACAGATTGGCGGCCTCGAGCAGAGAGACCGCGATGGTCGCCGAAAAACCGGCGATTACGCCCTTTTGTACGCGTGACATCATGACCTTTGCGCCTCCCAACGCTTGTTCTGGTTCTGATTACGCAGACCCGAGCATACGCCTCTGAGGGAGACCGTCGTTCACATTGCCGTGCGCGCCCTTATTCGGCCGCGATGTTCGACCCCTCCGGCGCCGTCCAGCGCAGCACCGGCGAACGCGCCGCCCGGGTCTCGTCCAGCCGCCGCAGCGGCGCATGGAACGGCGCCCCCTTGAAGCGGTCGACGTCGCCGGCCTTGGCCGCCTCGGCCAGCGCCCGCATGGCGTGGATGAAGCGATCCAGCTCCTGCTTCGACTCGGTCTCGGTCGGCTCGATCAGCATGGCCCCGTGGACGACCAGCGGGAAATACATGGTCATCGGGTGGAAGCCCTCGTCGATCATCGCCTTGGCGAAGTCGAGGGTGGTGATGTCCGTGCCCTTCAGCCATTGGTCGTCGAACAGGGCTTCGTGCATGCACGGCCCCTCGGGGAAGGCGGCGCTCATCAGGTCCGACAGTCGGGCCTTGATGTAGTTGGCGTTCAGCACCGCATCCTCGGCCACCTGCCGCAGCCCGTCCGAACCGTGGCTCATCATGTAGCTGAGGGCGCGGACATACATGCCCATCTGGCCCTGGAAGGCGCACAGCCGGCCGAAGGCCTGCTCGGCCTCGTCCTCGGCGAACTCGACCAGCCTGAAGCCGTCATCGCCCGACACCACCCACGGCGCCGGCGCGAACGGCGCCAAGGCCTCGGACAGCACCACCGGACCCGCGCCCGGCCCGCCGCCGCCGTGCGGCGTCGAGAAGGTCTTGTGCAGGTTGATGTGCATCGCATCGACGCCCAGATCGCCCGGCCGCACCCGGCCGACGATGGCGTTGAAGTTGGCGCCGTCGCAGTAGAAATAGGCGCCGGCCTCATGCGTCAGCCGGCTGATCTCGAGGATGTCGCGCTCGAACAGACCGCAGGTGTTGGGATTGGTCACCATGATGGCGGCCACGTCCGGCCCCAGCTTCGACGCCAGATCGGCCACGTCGACGCGACCGTCTTCCGTCTGGGCCACCTCGACAACCGTATAGCCGACGAAGGCGGCGGTGGCGGGATTGGTGCCATGGGCCGAGGTCGGCACCAAGACCTTGCGGCGCTTCTCATGCTCGCCCGAGGCCTCGTGGGCGGCGCGGATGGCCATCAGGCCGCACAGCTCGCCGTGGGCCCCGGCCTTGGGCGACAGGGCCACCGCCGGCATGCCGGTCAGGGTCGTCAGCCAGTGCGCCAGCGTATCCATCAGCTCCAGCGCGCCCTGCACGGTCGAGACCGGCTGCAGCGGGTGGATGTCCGAGAACCCGGGCAGGCGGGCCATCTTCTCGTTGAGGCGCGGGTTGTGCTTCATCGTGCACGAGCCGAGCGGATAGATGGCCAGGTCGATGGCGTGGTTCTTCTGCGACAGCCGCACATAGTGGCGCATCGTCTCGGGTTCGGAGAGGCCCGGCAGGCCGATCGGATCGCGGCGCACGAGGTCGCCGAGGTCGGAGCCGTCGGTCTTCGGCTCCGGCAGGTCGACGCCGGTCTTGCCCCAGCCGTCGCTCTCGAAGATCAGATGCTCGTTCTGCAGCAGGCCCCGGCCCCCGGTCAGGGTGGCGGGCTTGCTCTCGACGGCGTTCGGGGTGGTCGGCCGGCCGACGGTGTTCATCGTGCTCATGATCCGGGCTCCTTACGCGCAGACCTTGGCGAGCGCGCTCGCCAGGATTTTGATGTCGCCGTCCGTGGTCATCTCGGTCGCCGCGACCAGCAGGACGTCGTCCATGCCGGCTTCGGGCGCGAGGCGGCTGTAAGGCACGCCCGCCAGGATGCGGTGCTGGGCCAGCTGCTCAACCACCTCGGCGGCCGGCTTCGGCAGTTTCACGGCGAACTCGTTGAAGAAGCGGGTGGTCAGCACCTCGACGCCCGGAATGGCGGCCAGCGCGTCGCGCGTCGCCAGCGCCTTCTCGTGGTTCAGCAGCGCCATCCGGCGCAGCCCCGTCTCGCCCAGCAGGCTCATGTGGATGGTGAAGGCCAAGGTGCACAGGCCCGAGTTGGTGCAGATGTTCGAGGTCGCCTTGTCGCGGCGGATGTGCTGCTCGCGCGTCGACAGGGTCAGGACGAAGCCGCGCTTGCCGTCGGCGTCGACGGTCTCGCCGGTCAGGCGGCCGGGCATCTGGCGCACCAGCTTTTCGCGGCAGGCGAACAGTCCGACGTAGGGGCCGCCGAAGTTGAGGGCATTGCCGATCGACTGGCCCTCGGCGGCGACGATGTCGGCGCCCATCTCGCCCGGCGCTTTCAGCAGACCCATCGACACGGCTTCGGTGACCACGACGATCAACAGGGCGCCGGCGGCGTGGGCGGCCTCGGCGATTTTCGTCACATCGGTGGCCGTGCCGAACACGTTCGGGGTCTGGACCACGACGCAGGCGGTGTCGGGCCCGATCTGGTCGATCACGTCCGCCTCGGCGTCGACTGCGGCGGGCAGCACCTGGGTCTCGACGCCGACCGCATGGACCACGGTCTCGGTCGCGGCGACATAGTGCGGATGCACCCCGCCCGAGATCACCGCCTTGTTGCGGCGGGTCACGCGGGTGGCCATCAGCACGCCCTCGGCCATGGCGGTCGAGCCGTCATAGAGGCTGGCGTTGGCCACCGGCATGCCGGTCAGGTTCGCGACCTGGGTCTGGAACTCGTACAGATACTGCAGGGTGCCTTGCGCAATTTCCGGCTGATAGGGCGTGTAGCTGGTCAGGAACTCCGACCGCTGGATCACATGGTCCACGGTCGCGGGCACATGGTGCTTGTAGGCCCCGGCCCCGCAGAAGAAAGGCACCGTCCCCGCTGTCGCATTCTTGGCCGCCATGGCTGACAGCGCCCGCTCAACCTCCATCTC
>JAHJNW010000019.1 GCA_018820665.1 Alphaproteobacteria bacterium
CCAGTGGTCGACGATCCACCCGGAGTTCAGCTTCCTGCCGCGCAAGTTCAAGATCGCGGTGATCGGGGCCGAGAAGGATCGGGCGGCGATCCGCACCCATGATGTGGGGCTGCAGATCGTGCGCGGCGAGGATGGAGGGACCGCCTTCCGCGTCTTCGTCGGCGGGGGGCAGGGGCGTCTGCCTCATATCGGGCAGGAGATCGCATCAAGCGTGCCGGCGGCGGATCTGCTGGCCTATCTGACCGCCATCCTGCGAGCCTGGAACCTGCTGGGGCGGCGCGACAATATCCATAAGGCGCGGATCAAGATCCTGGTCGCTTCGGTGGGGCTGGAGGCCTTCCGCGAGGAGGTGGACAAGCATTACGCCACCCTGCGCCACGAAGATCTGCGGATCCCGGAAGACGAGGCCGAGCGGATCAAGGCCTATTTCGCCCCGCCGCCGTTCGAGGATCTGCCCAAGGCCAGCGCGCCGTTCGACCGCGCTCTGCTGGCCGATCCGGACTTCGCCCGGTTTGCAAGGAACAATGTGCGGCGTCATCGCCAGGCGGGCTACGCCTCGGTGGTGGTGTCGCTGAAACCGGTCGGCGGGGTGCCGGGCGACATCACGGCGGACCAGATGGACGCGGTGGCGGATCTGGCCGAGCGATACGGTTTCGACGAACTGCGCGCCGCCTATGAGCAGAATCTGGTCCTGCCGCATGTGAAGCTGGACGATGTGCCGAGGCTGTGGCGGGCGCTGCACGCGGCGGGACTGGCGACCGCCAACGCCGACCTGGCGACCGACGTGATCGCCTGCCCGGGGCTGGACTATTGCAGCCTGGCCAACGCCCGGTCGATTCCGGTCGCCCAGGCCCTGTCGAAGCGGCTGGCCGACATGGACTATCAGGAGCGGCTGGGGCCGGTCCGGATCAATATGAGCGGGTGCATCAACGCCTGCGGCCACCACCACGTCGGCCACATCGGCGTGCTGGGCGTCGACCGGAAGGGCGAGGAATACTACCAGATCACCGTCGGCGGTTCGCCCGACGAACAGGCGTCCCTGGGCGACATCGTCGGCAAGAGCCTGCCGGCGGACGAGGTCGCGCCCGCCATACAGCGGACCCTGGATCGCTATCTGCAAATCCGCGCCGAGGGCGAGCGGTTCATCGACACGGTGCGCCGTGTCGGACCCGATCCCTTCCGCGACGCCATCTATGAGACGCTCGATGCTGCAAACGCTTGAAGGGGTTCAGAACGGACCGCGGCTGTCGGTCACCACGCCGCTGGAGGAGGTCGAGACGGCCGCCGCCGCGACCGACGTCCTGGTGCTGAAGTTCGACGCCTTTCGCGACGGGCGCGGCTTTTCGCTGGCGGCGGTGTTGCGCGAGCGGGGCTATGCCGGGCGGCTGATCGCGGCGGGCAAGGTCTTGCCGGACCAGGCGCGGCACCTGCGGCGATCGGGCTTTGACGCGGTGGAGCTGGCGCCGGGCGTGGACACGGCGGCCTGGGCGCGGATGGATCAGGCCTTCAGCGGGTCGTACCAGCCGGCGGTCGATCCGGCGCCGACCATCTGGCAGAGGCGGCGGGCGGCGTCGAACGACCCTGATCTGCAAGCCCTGGCCGACCGGCTGAACCGCGAGACGGCGGGCAAGGATGCGTCGGAGATCCTGAAGGCGGCGCTGGATCCGGCCCTGGGCCTGCGCGTCGGCGCCATATCCTCGTTCGGGGCGGAATCGGCGGCCCTGCTGCACATCGTGGCCGAGACGGACCGGGACGTGCCGGTGGTCTTCCTGGAGACGGGCCAGCATTTCCTCCAGACCCTGTCCTATCGCATCCAACTGACCAAGGCCCTGGGCCTGACCGACGTCCGGCTGGTGACGCCGGATGCGAACGAGAAGGCGACCCTGGACGCGCGCAACGACCTTTGGCGGACCGACGCCGACGCCTGCTGCGACCTGAGGAAGGTGCGGCCGCTGGCCCACGCCACCGTTGGGTTCAACGCCGTCATCACCGGGCGCAAACGCTACCAGGCCGCGACGCGGGCGGCGCTGAAGCCGTTCGAGGTGCTGGACGGGGTGCTGCGGATCAATCCGCTGGCCGACTGGGACGCCGAGGACGTCGAGGCCTGGCTGGAGGCGCACGACCTGCCGCGCCACCCGCTGGTCGAGCAGGGCTATCGCTCCATCG
>JAHJNW010000156.1 GCA_018820665.1 Alphaproteobacteria bacterium
ACCTCTACGACCTGCCGCCGGAAGAGCGCGGTTCCATCCCCGAGGTCTGCGGTTCGCTGAAGGAAGCCCTCGACGCCCTCGACGCCGACCGCGCCTTCCTCAAGAAGGGCGGCGTCATGGATGACGACTTCATCGACAGCTATATCGAGCTGAAGATGGAAGAGGTGATGCGTCTGCAACTGCACCCGCACCCCGTCGAATTCGACATGTACTACAGCTGCTGATCGACAGCGGGGGCTGACGCAAGACGGCGCCGGACGGGAAACCGTCCGGCGCCGTTTTCGTGTCTGGCGTCCGCGTTCTAGCGGTTGGTGGTCTCGACCTCGACGCCGTTCTCGCCGGCGCGGACGGTGGTGGTGTCGCCCCGGTTGTCGTCCTGGACGACGACGGGGTCGGCGGGGACCTCGCGCTCGATGATCACCGGATCGGCGGGGACCTCGCGCTCGATGATCGTCGTCGTGTCGGTCGCGGGGGTGTTGTCCGCCTCGGTCTCCGCCGGGGTGCAGGCCGCGGCGGCGAAGGCGAGGGCGGCGACCGAAGCGACGGCGGTCAGACGGATAAGGCTGGTCATGGGCGGACTCCTGATGGGAACCCGGTGCAAACGGCTACGCTGCACCGGAGGTTCCGGTCAGGCGACGCCCGCCGCCGCGTCTTCCTTCCGGCGCCGCAGCTCGATCAGCCGCACGCACCAGATCGACACCTCGTAGAGCAGCACCAGCGGAATGCCGAGCATGATCTGGCTCAGCGGATCGGGCGGGGTGACGAAGGCGGCGACGACGGCGATGGCGACGATGGCGTATTTCCGGCTCGAGGCCAGCATCCTCGACGACACCATCCCGGCCATGCCCAGCAGGGTCATCACCACCGGCAGCTGGAAGCACAGGCCGAAGGCCAGCAGCAGGGCCATCACCAGGTTCAGATAGTCGGACACCCGGGGCAGCAGTTCGGCCGATATGCCGCCGCCGCTGATCTGCTGACCCAGCGAGAACAGCATGACGAACGGCAGCATGACGTAATAGACCATGGCCGCGCCCAGCAGGAACAGCAGCGGCGCCGCGATCAGGAAGGGCAGGAAGGCGCCCTTCTCGTTACGATAGAGGCCCGGCGCGACGAACCGGTACAGCTGCCAGGCCAGCACCGGGAAGGTCACGACCACGGCCCCGAAGGCCGCCAGCTTCATCTTGGTGATCAGGAATTCCAGCGGCGCCGTGAAGATCAGATTGACGGTCTCGCCATCGCCCTGCGGCACCGGGACCAGGCCGGCGGTGCCGAGGATCAGGTCGAAGGGCGACACGCTGCCGCCCGGACCGGCCGCCTCATGGAATTGAGCCGCCACCGCGAACGGCTGGACGAGGAAGACATAGATCGGGTCGGCGACGATGAAACAGCCGATGAAGCCCAGCACGAAGGCCGCCACGCAGACGACCAGCCGGCTGCGCAGCTCGATCAGATGATCCATCAGCGGGGCGCGCGACGCCTCGATCTCGTCCTCGTCGCGGTCATGGAAGCTCACTGGTCAACCGCCTTCTTGCGCGGCGCCCGGGGCTTCGCCGGGGCCTTGGCCGCGGCGGCGGCCGGGGGCTTGGCCTTCGCCTTGGAACCCGCGGACGCCGAAGCGGCGGTCGCCTTCTTCGCCCGCGGCCGCCCGGCCTTGTCGGGGGCGGGCTCCGGCTCGGCGAGCGGCTCCATCACCGGCGCGGTGTCGGGCCATTCATCCGGTCCGGTCAGGGCTGGCTGGCTCGCGGCCGCGTCGAGCGGCCGGTTCAGGTCCTGGCTGATGTCGCGGAAGGTCGCCTCGGCCTCGGCCCCCAGCGGGACCATGCCCTGGCCGGTGCGCAGCGCCTCGACCTCCTTGCGCAGCTCATCCAGCTCCGACTGGCGCGCCATCTCGTCGAAGCTCGAGCGGAATTCATTGGCCATGGACCGCGCCTTGCCCACGGCCTTGCCGACCTTGCGCATCAGCAAGGGCAGGTCTTTCGGTCCCACGACGATAAGCGCCAGCAGGCCGATGACAAGGATTTCCAGCCCGCCGATGCCGGGCCCCAGACCACCCATCCGTCAGTCTCTCCGACGCGATTCGGGCGCTACGACTTGAGGTCTTCTTTTTCGGCCTCGGTGCGCGGCAGGGCGCCCGCGCGCTCGTCACGCGGCTTGTCGGCGTCGCTGTCCTTGAGGCCGTCGCGGAAGGCGCGAATACCCTTGGCGGCGTCGCCCATCAGGCCGGAGAGCTTGCCGCGACCGCCGAACAGCAGAAGGGCGAGGGCGGCGATGATCAGGATTTGCCAGATACCGGGCTGCATGGCGGCTCAATCTCTAAAGAGGGCCGGAGCGACATCGCCCCAGCCGAAAATCATGGTCCTGCATATAGGCCGTTCAGTGGCGCGACGCCAAGCGAACCTGTTAGGGACGCGCGCATGAGTCACGTGATCATCCACACCGACGGCGCCTGCAAGGGCAATCCCGGCCCCGGCGGCTGGGGCGCCATTCTCCAGACTGGCGGCGGTCACGAAAAGGAACTGTGGGGCGGCGAGCCGCTGACCACCAACAACCGCATGGAGCTGACCGCCGCCATCATGGCGCTAGAGGCCCTGTCGCGCCCGTGCCGCGTCGATCTCCACACCGACAGCAAATACGTCATGGACGGCATCACCAGCTGGATTCACGGCTGGAAGGCGCGCGGCTGGAAGACGGCCGACAAGAAGCCGGTCAAGAACGAGGACCTGTGGAAACGCCTGGACGCCGCCCGCGCCCGTCACGAGGTCAAATGGCACTGGGTCAAGGGCCATACCGGCCATGAACTCAACGAACGCGCCGACGGTCTCGCCAACCGCGGCATCGAGGACATGAGACCCTAGACCGCCCGCACCCTCAGCCGCGTTCCGTCCATCGCCTCGACGATGACGCTCTCGCCCGCCAGCGGCGCGGCGCCCTCGATCTCGGCGACCCATTCGGCGCCCGAGACGAACACCCGGCCGCGACCGTCGACGAAGGGCTGAACCACCTGGGCCCGCTGGCCGACCAGGCGGCTGTCGCGGGCGTTGATGTCGGGCGCGTCGGCCGGATTGACCCGCTGGATCAGCCGCCGCGACAGCAAGGTGGCGGCCACCGTCAGCACGGCGAACAACAGGAATTCGCCGGGCAGGCCCAGCGGCAGGCCCAGGGCCGTGACCACCGCCACCACCCCCGCCGCCACCGCCGGCCACAACAGCCATTCGGTCGAGAAGGCGGCCTCGACGGCCAGCAGGATTACGCCGATGGCCAGCCAGATCCAGTAGGGCTGTGAGGCGTGCAGATCGATCAGGGCGTTCATGGATCAGGTCCTCGGAACGGAGCCGCCGCGCGAAGGCCGCGGCGCGGCGGGGGCCGCCGCGCGGACGTCGGAACGACCCTGCTGCTGTTCCCGCGCCAGCCCGACCAGCTCGCCCAGGCCGGCGATGGTGCCCACCAGACCCGACATCTCGGCCGGGACGATGACCGTCTTGGCGGTCGGGTTGCGGGCCAGTTCGGCGAAGGCCTCGACGTATTTCTGGGCGACGAAATAGTTGATGGCGTTGACGTCGCCGCGGGCGATGGCCTCGGACACCATGGCGGTCGCCTTGGCCTCGGCCTGGGCTTCGCGCTCGCGCGCCTCGGCGTCGCGGAAGGCGGCCTCCTTGCGGCCCTCGGCCTGCAGGATGGCCGATTGCTTGGCCCCCTCGGCGCGGGCGATGGCGGCCTGTTTCTCGCCCTCGGCCTCGGTGATGACGGCGCGACGCTCGCGCTCGGCCTTCATCTGCCGCGCCATGGCGTTGGTGATGTCCACCGGCGGCGTCAGGTCCTTGATCTCGATGCGGTTGACCTTGACGCCCCACGGCTCGGTCGCCGCGTCGATCACGGTCAGCAGGCGCGAGTTGATGTTGTC
>JAHJNW010000186.1 GCA_018820665.1 Alphaproteobacteria bacterium
CGATCGTCCAATAATTGACTGCGCTTGAACACTGACCTGATACCTTTGTTCCGATCCGGCAGTGCCGGAAATCGGGAGAAACATCGTCATTCGCTAATGCGCGGGGAGCGCACACCGAACGATTAGAAACCGATTAGAGAATTGTGCATTGCACTACGCCGTATCGGGAGGCTCGCCGGCCGTCGTTCGAGCGATCGAAATCAAGGGAGGCCGGGTTCATGCGCCTCTCCGCTCTCTCGCTACAATCGGAGCCTTTTCAGAGGGAGCCACCGAAATCGTCCAAACGCGAAGTAGCAGTCATGTTCGTAGACATTGTTGGCTTCACACCAATCGCTGAAAAACGGCTGCCGGAACATACTTTGGAACTACTGCGCAGCTTCCAGGAGCGCGGATGCGCAGTGATCTTTCAGTGCGGAAGCACTCTCGACAAGTTCCTAGGCGTCGGTTTCATGGCAACCTTTGGCGGCGTAGAGCAGCAGCCAGACGCGGCGGAACGGGCGCTTTCCTTCGCTTTCGGTCTTCTGGACACCTATGCTGCGTGGAACACGCAACGTGCTTCACGCGGCGTTGAGCCAATTCGCGTTGCGATTGGCCTGCACTTTGGCGAAGTGACCGTCGGCAATGTGGGCACAAGCGAACGGAGGGAATTCACGGTCATCGGCGATGTTGTCAACGTAGCGAGTAGGCTGAAGCGGGCGACACACGACCTCCAAGGACGCCTCGTCGTATCAGACGTTGTGTATAAAGGCAGCTGGACGCGTTCCATCCGGCCGCACGTTTAGCCGTTCCGTCAACTCGCCGCCGCCGATGCGAAAATCAACCTTCTTCTGGCAGACCTCAAGTCCATCAGGGCACCCAAGCGCGAGAGGGCCAAACCGGCAGGCCGCAGCTTTATGATCGCCGGCGGCGCGGTAAAAATCACCGAGCGCCAGGCTGGCAAGACCTTCACCCTGGCTCTCACCGCCAAGGATGCATCGAAATTCGGAGCGTTCGTTTCTGAACAACTGGAGGCGCTTTACGCCGCATTCCATGAGACAGACAAACTGAAAAATGGAGACTGAATAGCAAAAGAAAAAAGCCCCGAACGTCACCGTCACGGAAGCTTTCCTCGTAGTCTCAGCAACTCGAGAATCGCGTTTCCGATCACGGCAGCAATGTTGCGGGAGAGGCCCGACATCCAAGCGTTCTTGCCAGCTCCGCGGGTCCGTGCGCCAAGACGACACGGGAACAGGGCAGCGGAAGCAGCCGCGGACCCCAGCTTGCGAACGCTCCCACCTTACCGGTCAGGCCTTCAGCCTCGATGACGACATAAAGCTCTTGCGCAGCGAGCCTGTTAGCAAACTTCGGTTGCAGAACGCTCACCTTAAGACCATGCTGGAACGGCTCGAGCGTTAGGTCGCGCATCGAGCCGTTCCAGCGATGAGTTGTTGGTGGCGGAAATGACGGCTCGCCACGTGGATCGGTTCCGGCTGAGGGCGAAGCGACACCAAGCAGTCGTGCTCTTGCAGCGTGTCAGCGAAACCACCCGGCTCGCAGGACATCGCGAACTCCAGCACCACTCGTCTCCGTGAACACCGCCCGGTGATACTGGCTTGAGGTGTGGTGCGCTCGACGTAGAGCATTAACAATAGCGCGCCACCGGAGCCGTAGGGTCGCCAAACCCTCGATCTCCAATCAGGTAGTGCATATTGTCTGTAGGCTAAAATCAGCGCTTTCCCTCTGCGACAACGACGCGCAGGCTCTCAAATACTCCCGGTGCAAACTGGAATTGTCGGGCCGTGCCGCGCCCCATAGAGTTTTTGCCGAGCGTTTCAAGCAGGATACCTCGCTCGACAAGGAGGTCAATCGTCTCAATGACCCCACCTCGGGTCATTCCGGTGATTTCTATTATCTTTGATAGCGTTAGGCTCTCATGGGCCTGGTGCATCATGTACAGGATATTCATCATCCCGATCTGCTTGATGCGGGACTGAGCCGATTCGCCCTCGATCGGTTTTTCGAGAATTTCACGCACTGCGAAGACAGATAATGCCTGGCTTTGCCATCGATCGCTCAAATTGCTTGCCATCGGTTTAACTATCTATTATTTGCATAGTCTATGGATTGAAGCGAGTCGCTTTTCAATCGCAGACGACACTGAAGGAACCGGAGGGTGGGGGGCATGAAGGGCCTTTTCTTTCGAGCGATCATAGCCGCGTTGGGGTTCGCCTCACTGTATACTATTTCGGAGCGAAGCGCTCGCGCCGACGAATGGGGCTGCCAGGTTATCCTGTGCCTATCCAATCCAGGCGGCCCGACGCAATACGCCGAGTGCCGGCCGCCGATCCAAAAACTCTGGCGTCACCTTGCGAAAGGGCGCTCGTTTCCGGTCTGCAGCGGCGTCGGTTTTCAGAGCTCTCGGCCCCATTACGAACCATACTACTGCAATGCCGGCTATCGTCTATCGGGTGGCCAAGGACCACGGGGGAGAGACGCGACGTGCGTTTCCACGTCGCCGCAGGCCGTAAGCGATAGCTTCTGCCGACGAGACCGAGATGGCGGCGGTTCGAACAACGGATCAGTTATGTCGCCGCGCTGGCAAAAGGAAAACGGTCGCTATCAGTGCATGGCCTATACCGTGGCCCGTCCCGTGGTACGCGAGAAACCGCGATACATCGATATGACGATCGATGGCGTCGGCAAGCAGAGGGTGTGGTTCTAAGCATGCCCGTTGCATTTCTCGATCTTGCTCAGACCTGCGCACCCATTGTTGCGTCCGAAACACTGGCCGGCATCGTCAGCCTCGAAAGTCGGTTCGCGCCTTTCAACATTCGCATCAACAGTGGCCGACCGCTCACGACGCAGCCGGCCTCGAAGGCGGAGGCCATCGAAGTCGCGACGTCCCTTGCGGCCGAGCATCACGATGTTCAACTCGGTCTCGGCGGAGTCGGGCTAGAGGAACTCCGGAAGCTGAAGTTGTCGATCTCCGACGCCTTCGATCCCTGCCTGAACCTGCGGGCTACAGCGACGCTGCTGGACGGCTACTACCATCTCGCGGTCAAGGCGGGCGCCGACCCTGCCAAGGCCGAACAGGTGATGCTCCAATCCTACTATGGCCGTGACGACCCGTCGGTCGGCGCGATGGTCAACTACGACGACCAGGTTCGTCGCGAGATCAAACGGCTCGGGCCGACCATCGCCCGGTTGACGATCACCGATACGGGGGAGGGGAGGGGGACCGACGATACCGTCGCCTCCCCAGCGGTCGACGTCGTCGCGGAGGTCGTGGCCGAGAACTCCGAGGAGGAAACCGCCTCGATCGCGTCCGCACCCACATGGGACGTCTTCAACAGCCGGCGCCGGTCCTCCGTCCTGGTGTTTCAAAGCAATCAAATGGAGCAGAGTGAATGACTTTCAGTTCCCGTATCCGCCCGTTTGCGGCCTCGTCCGCCATGGCCTTGTCCGTGGTGGCGATGCTAGTCGAACCGGCCTTTGCGCAGGCTGCCGGCATCGAGACGATCTTGCAAAATGTCGTCGATCTCTTGCAAGGCAACATCTTCCGGCTGTTCGCCACGATCGCGGTGATCCTGATCGCGCTCGCCTGGATGTTTGGCTACATGGACCTGCGACGCGCAGGCTACTGGATCGTTGGCATCGGCGTGATCGCTGGTTCCTCGGAACTCGTCAGCACGATCATCGGGAGCTGACCACATGGCATCCGCCCGGCCGGAACTCGAGGAAGACACGCTTTTCATCGCCTGCACCCGGCCGGCCATGATCGCGGGCGTCACTATGGAAGCCATGGGCATCAACGTCATGGTGACCACGATCTTCTATCTCGCCGCAGGCTCGGTCGCCTATGCGCTCGTCGGCGTTGTCTTCCATTTCGTCTTTCGGGCGCTCGTCAAGCACGATCACAACATGTTCCGCATCCTGGTGGCCTGGGTGGAGACGCGCGGCCGGACCCGCAATGGCGCCTACTGGGGCGGGGCAACGCTTTCGCCGCTAAAGCTTGTTCGGCGTTTCGACGAAAGGGATCTTGGATATGCCTAGCGTCGCCACTCTCAAATCTCGCGAACTCACCCCGGAAACCTTCATTCCCTATGTCCGTCATGTCGACGAAACCACCATCGCGCTCGACTCCCGCACCCTGATGGTGGTGGTGGCGCTCGAAGGCGTGTCCTTCGAGACCGCCGACGTCCTCGATCTCAACGCGCTCCATCGCGACCTGAACACGCTTTATCGCAACATCGCCGATGAGCGGCTTGCCTTGTGGACCCATCTCATTCGCCGTCGGGATCGCGACTTTCCGGACGGGACGTTCGCAACGCCTTTCTCGGCCGCGCTCAACGAGAAATACCGCGAGCGCATGGTGCGCGAGGATCTTTTCCGCAACGACCTTTACCTGACCGTCCTTTGGTCGCCGGCACGCGACCCGGCTGACAAAGCCGCAAAGCTGCTGTCCCGACTGCGGCAGCGATACCGTTCCGGCGTCGAACTGGATGAGGAAGCGCTGAAGCAGCTTCAGGACAAGGTCATCGACGTTATAGCCGGCTTGAAGCGCTTCGAGCCGCGCGTGCTCTCCCTCTATGATCACGATGGACTGCTGTTTTCCGAACCGAGCGAGGTTCTGCACCAATTGGTCGGCGGCCGGCGCGAGCCGGTCCCGTTGACCGAGGGTCGGATCTCTTCGGCGATCTATTCGGATCGCGTCATCATCGGCCGGGAGACGATCGAAATCCGCCATGAAGCGGAAAGCCGGTTTGCCGGCATGTTGAGCATCAAGGAATATCCTGCCCGCACAAGGACGGGGATGTTGGATGGCGTTCTGACCAGCCCCTTCGAACTGATCCTGTCGCAATCCTTCTGCTTTACCTCGAAGGCGGATGCCCGCGTCATCATGGGCCGCAAGCAGAACCAGCTGGTCAGCAGCGGCGACAAGGCCGCCTCGCAGATCGACGAGCTCGATGACGCGATGGACGATCTGGAGTCCAACCGCTTCGTGCTCGGCGAGCATCACCTGACGCTCGCCGTCTTCGCCGCATCGGTCAAGGGATTGACGGACAATCTCGCCAAGGCCCGCGCCAGCCTGACGAATGGCGGCGCGGTCGTGGCGCGCGAGGATCTTGGTCTCGAGGCCGCGTGGTGGGCGCAGCTGCCGGGCAATTTCCGCTACCGCGCCCGATCGGGAGCGATCACCTCACGCAACTTCGCAGCGCTATCGCCTTTCCACTCCTATCCGATCGGGCAGAAGGACGGCAACGAGTGGGGACAGGCCGTCGCCCTGCTCAAGACGGCATCCGGCTCTCCCTATTACTTCAATCTACACCACGGTGATCTCGGCAATACCTTCATGTGCGGCCCGTCCGGCGCCGGCAAAACCGTGATCGTCAACTTCATGCTGTCGCAACTGGAAAAACACGATCCGCATGTCGTCTTCTTCGACAAGGATC
>JAHJNW010000020.1 GCA_018820665.1 Alphaproteobacteria bacterium
CGGCCGAGGCTCCGGCCGCCGCGCGCAGGGCCGCCGCCGCCCGCGCCTTCAGCGGCGCGCCTGACAGGCCGCCGGCCTCGCCGCGCAGGGGCGACCTCAGCGTATCGGGCCGATCCAGGGTGGTGTTGGAGACGATCAGGGCGTCAATGCCGTGATCCAGCGCGGCCTCGACGATCAGGGCGATCTCGGCCTCGGTCAGGTCCGGCGCGATCTTGAGGAAGACCGGCGTGGCGTCGTCGCCCCGAACCTCCGCCAGCCGCCCCAGCAAGTCATCCAGCGCGGCCCGTCCCTGCAGCTGGCGCAGGCCCGGCGTATTGGGCGAGGAGACATTGACCGTGACATAGTCGGCCAGGCCCCTCAGCCGCGTCAGCCCGGCGACATAGTCGGCGGCCCGGTCCTCGGTGTCCTTGTTGGCCCCCAGATTGGCCCCGACCACAGCCCCGGCCGGCCGCTTCGCCAGATGGGCGGCGAAGGCCTCCAGTCCGGCGTTGTTGAATCCCATGCGATTGATGATCGCCCGGTCTTCCGCAAGGCGGAACAGGCGCGGGCGGGGATTGCCCGGCTGGGCCCGCGGCGTCACCGAGCCGCATTCGATAAAGCCGAAACCCAGCCGCGACAGGCCGTGCAGCGCCTCGCCATTCTTGTCCAGACCCGCCGCCAGACCGACCGGATTGCTCAGGCCCAGGCCGGCGACGGTGGTCGCCAGGACCGGATCGTCCGCGCCCGGCGCGGGCAGGGGGACCATCTTGAGGGCGCGTATGGCCAACTGGTGCGCCGTCTCCGGATCGAGCCGGCGCAGGGCGGCCGCCGCCAGATCGGTCAGGGCCATCCGGTCGCTCCATCCTCGAATGTCATCACCCCGTCGGCGCCTACCGACAGGGGCCGTTCGGCGGTCACGGCGGCCATCGGCAGGGGCCCGTACAGGTGCGGAAACAGATCGCCGCCGCGCGACGCCTCCCACCTCAACGCCGGGCCCAGCCGCGCCAGCTCCACCGTCGCCAGCATCAGCTCCGGGCGGCCGGCGTAGTGGCGCCGCGCCGTCTCCGACACCTGATCGGCGCCCGACATATGGATGTAGCCGTCGGCGCGATCGACCGCCGAACCGACATAGGCGCCGTCCCGCCGCGCCGCGTCCCATTCCGTCCGGTCGACCAGCTTGTAGGCGACCCCGCTCATCCGGCCGCCAGATCACGCGGTTGCAGATAGCCCTCCAGCGTCGGCCGTCCGGCGACGTCGACGCCGAAGATGGCCGCCGCCCCCGGCGGAAAGCCGCCGCTCATGCGGTCCAGGATCGCCGGCGAAGCGGCCCCCTCGACCAGATACTCCACCGCCAGCATATGGATGCCCGGATTGTGGGCCACGACCATCAGACAGCCGGCCTCGTCCTCCGCCGCCTCGATCAATCTGCGAAGGACATCGGCGTCGCCATTGTACAGGGCCGCGTCGTCGCGGACCTGGACGTCGCCGAAGGCGTCATGCAGCAGGTCCCAGGTCTGGCGCGTGCGGGTCGCCGGCGACACCAGCGCCAGATCCGGTCGCAGGCCGCGCGCCGCCAGCGCCCGCCCCATGGCGGCGGCGTCGTCGCGCCCCCGCGCCGCCAGCGGCCGGTCGCGGTCGGAGCCGGGCCCCGGCGCCCGTTCGGCCTCGGCGTGCCGCATCAGGATCAGTCTCTGCATGCCCGCCCTTTAGGGCCTGTCGGTCCGGCTGCAAAGCGCTCCGGGGCGGATCCGGGGCGGCTCAAGCCCCGCCGCGGCGGTTGCGCGACGCCGAATGGGGGGCGAGGCCGGGGTTCAGCACGCTCGAGGCGGCCACGGCGCTGCCCGGGTGGACGCGGGCATAGGCCCGGCGCGTCGCCTCCAGCAGGATGACGCCGGCGCCGCCGGGCATTAGCCGCCGCCCGACCTGTTCGAAGCCGTCGGCGAACGGCAGCAGCGGCCCCCATGGCGGCACATACAGGGTCTGCGACCAGGCTGTGGGCTCCAGCCCCGCGCCACGCACCAGCTGCTCCAATTGACGGCGGGTGAAGGGCCGGCCATGGCCGAAGGGCGTGGCCTCGACCCGCGACCACATCCCTCCACGCGCGGCGGCGACCAGAATGATGCGTCCGGCCGGCGACAGCGCCCGCACCGCCTCCTGCAACAGGCCGGCCGCGTCGTCGGCCTCCTCGAGGGCATGGATCAGCAGGATTCGGTCGAAACTGCCGGCCGCGAACGGCAGGCGGCGCTCGTCGACCAGAACGGTGCGATTGCGGCCGACCGACGGCCACAGCTCGACCCCCTGACCGCCCGGCATGGCGGCGACCACGCGTCGCGCCCCGACGAAGGCGTCCAGCCACGGCGTCGCATAGCCGATCCCCAGCACGTCGCTGTTGGTCGCCTCGCCCCAGGCGTCCTCCATCCGGCGCGCCAGCAGGCGCCGCGCCAGCGCCCCGGCCGGTTCGCCGTAGAAAGTTCGAAGGTCCTCGATGCTGCGCCGCATCCGCTCACCATAGGCCGGGGCTCGGGCCGCTGCTACAAGGCGGCATGAGCCTTGATATACGCCTGTTTCCCTGTCTGTCCGACAACTACGGCTTTCTGGCCCGCGACACCGCCACCGGCGCGGTGGCCGCGATCGACACGCCCGACGCCGCTGCCGTCCTCGCCGACCTCGAACAGTCGGGCTGGGGCCGGCTCGACCTGATCCTCAACACTCACTGGCACCCGGACCACACCCAGGGCAACGCCGCGGTCAAGGCGGCGACCGGCTGCGCCACCGTCGGCCCCGAGGAGGTGCGCAAGGCCGCGCCGCTGGACCGGATCGTGCGCGGCGGCGATGTCGTCCGGCTCGGCGACACGGCGCTGGAGGTGACCGACACGCCCGGCCACACCCTCGGCCATGTGGTCTACCGCGACGCCGCCGGGGGCCAGGCCTTCGTCGGGGATACGCTGTTCGCCCTCGGCTGCGGCCGGCTGTTCGAAGGCACGCCGGAGCAGATGTGGGACAGCCTGCGCACGCTCGCCGCCTGGACCGACGAGACCACCCTCTGGTGCGCCCACGAATACACCGCGGCCAACGCCCGCTTCGCCCTCAGCCTCGACGACCGGCCGGAGATGGCGGCGCACGCCGCCCGGATCTTCGCCGCGCGCGAGCGGGGCGAACCGACCGTCCCGACCACCCTGGCGACGGAAAAGGCCTTCAACCCGTTCCTGCGCGCCGCCGACGCCGCCGACTTCGCGGCGCGGCGGGCGGCCAAGGACAGCTTCTAGCGGGGCAGGATGGCGCGGATCACCCGGGCCGAGGACGGTCGCCCGGCCAGGCCTTCGTCGGGGTCGACCGTCACCGTCAGCCGGCCGCGCGAATAGGTCACCCCGGCGCGCGGGCCCTCGACGATGGTGATGCTGCGCAGGTCGGCGATGTACTGTCGGGCGCTCGGCGAGCGGGCGATGCGGACCACCGACTCGGTGGTGACGATCATCGCCTCGACGCACAGGGATTCGGACTGGTCGCCGTCCAGATTGACCTCGACCAGCCGCCCCACGGCCTGGCTGACGAGGGCGCTGCGCTGGGCCATCAGCCGGAACAGCAGCACCGGGCCCAGCGTCGGCGGGCTCAGGCTCGGGCCGGAGCCGTTGAAGGAGGCGGGCGATCCCCCGGGCGCGCCCGGCGTATAGACCGTCATGCCGCCGCCGGGCGTGACCCTCAGCACCTGCTGGCCTGCGTCGTTGCGATAGATGACGTCGCCGCGCGGCGCCGCGCTGGGCCGCAGCACCCAGGTCTCGTCGCGACGGTCGAACCGCAGCAGCGGATGGCGTCCCGACCGGTCGAGAATGAAGCCCTCGCCGGACTCGGCGACATAGCGGCCCACGGGCGGCAGGGTCGGCGGCTCCGGCCGCCGGTCGCGCAGGCTCTGGCTTTCCTCCGCCTGGACATTGCCGCGGATCTGGGCGGCGGCTTCCGGGGCGAACGACAGCAGCGACAGCGTCGCCGCCGCGAGGGCGATCACCATCGCGGCCGGAAGCGGCCGTCCCGCCGTTCTGACCCTTGCCGTCAACTGCATACCGTCAGTCGTGGAATCCTCGAGCGGCGGATTTTGGGCGGCCGGGCCCTAGCCGACCAGATACTGACCGCCGTTCAGTGACAGGGTGCAGCCTGTGACATATCCGGCACGCTCTCCGGCCAGCCACGACACCATGTCAGCGATTTCCTCGCCTTTTCCAAGTCTTCCGACCGGGATCTGGGCGATGATTCCGGCCAGCACCGCCTCGTCCATCGCCCCGACCATCTCGGTGTCGATGTAGCCGGGGGCGATGCAGTTCACCGTCACCCCCTTGCGCGCATTCTCCAGCGCCAGCGCCTTGGTGAAGCCGATCATGCCGGCCTTGGCGGCGGAATAGTTGGTCTGGCCGATCTGGCCCTTCTGGCCGTTGATCGAGCTGATGTTGACGATGCGGCCGAAGCCGCGATCGCGCATGCCGGTGATCACCTGACGCGTCATGTTGAAGACGCTGTCCATGTTGACGCGAATGACGTCGGACCACTGGTCGGCCGTCATCTTGTGGAAGAAGCCGTCGCGGGTGATGCCGGCGTTGTTGATCAGGATGTCGATCGGCCCCAGCTGGTCCTCGACCTCCTTCACCGCCCGGGCGCAGTCGTCGAACGAGCCGACATTGCCCTTGACGATGGTGACGCCCAGCTCCCTGGCCGTGGCCTCGGCCGCCTCGACATTGCCGGAATAGCCGGCGGCGACGGCCATGCCGTCTTCCTTCAGCCGCTGAACGATCGCCTTGCCGATGCCGCGGGTCCCGCCGGTCACCAGAGCCACTCGTGCCATGTGCGTTTCCTTGTCCCTTGGAGCCCCGTCTGACGCGCGGCCTTCACCAGCAGGTGTAGCGGCGGGAGGGTCGAGGGTCGAGGGGCGAGGGTCGAAGCAGGAGGCAACTGGCTCCCGGACCATCCATTTCCTCGCCCCTCGCCCCTCGCCCCTCGCCCCTCGCCCCTCGCCCCTAGATCCGCGCCATATCCAGCACGAACCGGTACCGCACGTCCGACTTCTCCATCCGCGCATAGGCCTCGTTGATCTGGTCCGGAGCGATGACCTCGATATCGCAGGCCAGGCCGTGCTCGGCGCAGAAGTCCAGCATCTCCTGGGTCTCGCGGATGCCGCCGATCAGCGAGCCGGCGACCGAGCGGCGGCGCCACAGCAGACCCATGGCGTAGACCGGCAGGCCTTCGGTGGTCAGGCCCAGCATGACCATGGTCCCGTCCTTGGCCAGCAGCTGGACGTGGTTGGCGATCTCATGCGTGGCCGAGACGGTGTTGATGATGACGTCGAATTTCTCGGCCGCGGCCTTCATCGCCGCCTTGTCCGAGTTGATCAGGAAATGCTTCGCCCCCATCCGCTCGGCGTCGGCCTTCTTGCGGTCCGAGGTCGACAGGACGGTGACCTCCGCCCCCATGGCCGCCGCCTGTTTGACCGCCATATGGCCCAGGCCGCCGAGGCCGATCACCGCCACCTTCGAACCGGGGCCCACCTTCCAGTGGCGCAGCGGCGAATAGGTGGTGATGCCGGCGCACAGCAGCGGCGCGGCGGCGTCCAGCGGGATGCTGTCGGGAATGGTCACGACATAGTTCTGGTCGACGACGATGGCGTCGGAATAGCCGCCCTGGGTCACCGTCTGACCGACGGCCTCGCCCTTGGGATCGGCCGAGCCATAGGTCTGGGTCATGCCGGGCACGCAATACTGCTCCTCGCCGTCGAGGCAGGGCTGGCACTGGCGGCAGCTGTCGACCATGCAGCCGACCCCGACCCGGTCGCCGACCTTGAAGCGGCTGACGTCTGCGCCCACGGCGGTGACAACGCCGGCGATCTCGTGACCCGGCACGATCGGATAGCGGGTTCCGCCCAGCTCGTTCTTCGCCACATGCAGGTCCGAGTGGCAGACGCCGCAGAATTTGATCTCGATGGCCACATCGTCCGGACCCGGATCACGTCGGTCGAAGCTGAAGGGCGACAGCGGGGCGTCGCTGGACGTGGCGGCGAAGGCGCGGGTGGCGATGGGCATGCGTGAGGGTTCCTTGGGTATGGCGCTCAGGTGAGGACGACCGCCCCGAGTGTAACGCGTCAGCCCAGCTTTTCGATCAAGGCCCGGGCTGCGGCGGGATTACGCACCTTCGCCCCGGCGATGAAATAGGCGAACACATCGCCGGTCTTCGCCCAGTCCCGGGTCTGTTTGACGATGCCGTCCAGCTCCGCGGAGGTCATGCCGGTCGGCTCGTCCTCGCGGCTCGACATCAGCCGGGCGTAGCGGAAATCGGCCGTGTCCTGATCGATGGTCGGCCACTCCGGCGCCTCGTCGTCCTGGCCATAGACGATGGCTACGCCGTACTGGCGCGCAAGGTCGTAAAACTGCTCCGTGTCGAAGGTGCCGCTGCGCACCTCCAGGGCGTGGCGCAGCCGCACCCCGTCCTTCTCCTTTGGCAGCAGCTTGAGGAAGCCCTCGAAATCCTCGGGATCGAACTTCTTGGTCGCCATGAACTGCCAGTTGATCGGCCCCAGCTTGTCGCCCAGCGCGGTCAGCCCCTGATCGAGGAAGCGCCCCATCGACTCGCCCATGTCCGACAGCACCTTGCGGTTGGTGCAGTAGCGGCTGGCCTTGACCGAAAACACGAACCCCTCGGGCGTCTCGTCCCGCCACTTGATCCAGCTGTCCGGCTTGAAGGTCGAATAGTAGGTGCCGTTGATCTCGATGCTGGTCAGCGCCCGTGAGGCGAACTCCAGTTCGCGCTTCTGCGCCAGGCCCTCCGGATAGAAGACCCCGCGCCACGGTTCATAGGTCCAGCCGCCGACGCCGACATGGATGGTGTGGGTCATGGAACTCCGGTCCGCTGGCGACGCGCCGGACCTGCGGCCGGCGCGCCGCGCATCGTAAAGCATCGGTCGCGGCTGGGAAGCCGGCGGGCCGCTCAGGACCAGTCCATGGTCTCGGCGAAGGTGATGCGGACGCCATTCGGATCGTGCACCACGAACTCGCGCATGCCGTAGAAGGTCTCGACCGGCGGGCCGGCCTGCGCAAACCGGTCGCCGAGACGCTCGATCACTGCGCCCAGATCGGGGACGCGGCAATAGAGGTCGACATCGCGCGACAGACGTTCCGGCGCGGAGCCGTCCGAGCAAAGGACCAGCCGGCTGCTGCCGAAGGTCAGATGCGCCCAGCCGACCGCGTCATGCTGGTCGCGGATGATCAGTTCAAAGCCTAGGTCGACGTACCATCCGGCTATCCGGTCGATATCGGCGACGTGCATAACAGGCGTCATGGTCGGCGTCATAGTCTGCGTCATGTGGCACTCGGGGAGAGACAAGCTTCACTGTTCGTCCAATGCGACTGGCAATCAAGTGCGAGTTTCGTATGGCTCTTAGGCCGGCCCCCGACTAGTAGGCGAAATCCCGGTAGATCCGGCTGACATCGCCCTGCCAGTCGCCGTGATACAGCTCCAGCAGGCGGTCGGCGGGCGTGATGCCGCTGTCGGCGATATCCTCCAGCTCCGACAGATAGCCACGCTCGTCGACCATGCCGCCCGAGAAGCGGGCCCGGTTCTTCAGCCCCCGCTTGGCGATGGTCACCAGGTCGACGGCCACGTCGCGCACCGACCGCCCGGCGACCTCCGCCTTCAGGCCCAGCCGGGTGACGTCGCGGCGCAGCCGCTCATGGTCGTCGATGTCCCAGTCCTTGACCAGGTCCCAGGCCGCCGCCAGCGACGGCGCGTCATACAGCACCCCGGCCCACAACGCCGGCAGGCCGCAGATGCGGCTCCACGGCCCGCCGTCGGCGCCGCGCATCTCCAGATAGGCCTTCAGCCGCACCTCGGGGAACAGGGTCGTCAGGTGATCGGCCCAGTCCTTGGCGTCGGCGCGGTCGCCCGGCAGGGCGTCCAGCTTTCCGTCCATGAAGGCGCGGAACGACTGGCCCGACAGATCGACATAGCGCCCGTCGCGCTTGGCGAAATACATCGGCACGTCCAGCGCATAGTCGACATAGGCCTCGAAGCCGAAGCCGTCGCGGAAGACGAAATCCAGCATGCCGGTGCGATCGGGATCGGTGTCGGTCCAGACATTGGCCCGCGCGCTGAGGAAGCCGTTGGGCTTGCCCTCCGTGAACGGACTGCACGCGAACAGGGCCGTGGCGATCGGCTGCAACGCCAGCGAGGTGCGGAATTTGGCCACCATGTCGGCCTCGTCCGCGAAGTCGAGATTGGCCTGGATGGTGCAGGTGCGCAGCATCATGTCGAGGCCCAGCGAGCCCTTCTTCGGCATATAAGCCCGCATGATCTCATAGCGGCCCTTGGGCATGATCGGCACGTCCTCGCGCCGCCACAGCGGGTCGAAGCCGGCCCCGAGGAAGCCCAGGTTCAGCTGGTCGGCGACCTGTTTGACCTCCATCAGATGGCGGCCGGTCTCGTCGCAGATGTCGTGGATGTCCTTCAGCGGCGCGCCGGACAGTTCGAACTGGCCGCCGGGCTCGAGGCTGATCGAGGCGGTGTAGCCCTCGGCGTTCTCGCGCTCCAGGGCGATGACATGGCCGGCCTCGCGCACCTCGCGCCAGCCGAACCGGGTCAGCCCCTCCAGCATGGCCTTGATGCCGTTCGGCCCCTCATAGGTCGGCCGCCGCAGCGTCGACATGTCGAAGCCGAATTTCTCGTGCTCGGCGCCGATGCGCCACTCGGATTTCGGCTTTGAGCCCTTCGACAGGGCGCCGATCAGATCTGCGCGGGTAAGCGGTTCGGCGTCGGCCATGCGGTTCTTTCAGCCCTCAAGCCCGAAGGCTGTCGTGGGGGCTAGATGGGGCGAAACGGCGCGTTCCTCAAGGGATGTCGCGATGAACCATGCCGTGTTTCCGCCGCGAGGTGAACGGCGTCATGACGCTGACGAAGAAGGCGACCGACCAGCCCAGCAGAATCGCTCCCGCCACGCCCTCGATCGCGCCCAGCAGCCGCCACTGCCGGGCCATCAGCGCGTCGCTGTAGCCGATCGAGCCATAGCTGATGCTGGAGAAATAGACCGCCTCGCGCAGATCCGGCACCGCCCCGATCAGGGTGTAGACGGCCGCGTACATCCAGATCTCGACGCCGTGGATGGCGAACAGGCCCAGCACAACGAAGATGGTCAGCAGGGCGTGCCGCCACAACGGCCCCTCGACATAGGGCCGGCTGGCCCGGATCTCGTAATACTCCAGCCCCCGGCCCAGCCCCAGCAGGCCGAAGCCGTGAATGCTGACGGCCAGCAGGGCCAACATCGTCGACAGGGCCAGTTCGTTGAACATGCCGCATCCTGCCCTGAAGGCGTCGGTCCCGCTAGCGGTCCCAGTCGCCCACGGCGGCCTGCCACAGCGTCAGGGCGGCGATGGCGGCGGTGTCGGCCCGCAGGATGCGCGGCCCCAGCGACACGGCGGTGGTGAAGGGCAGGGCGCGCAACCGCTCCCGCTCCTCCGGCGAAAACCCGCCCTCGGGCCCGATGAGAATGGCCCAGGGGTCTTCGCCCGCGGCCTCAAGCGCCTTCGTCGCCGGCGCGCCGCCGGTCTCGTCGCAGAACATCAGCCGCCGCCCGGCCTCCCAGCCGTCCAGCAACTCCGCCAGCTTCACCGGCTCGTCGATCATCGGCACGTCGACCCGGCCCGTCTGTTCCGCCGCCTCGATGGCGATGGCGTCCAGCCGGTCCATTCGCACATGCGAGACCTGGGTCCGGTGGGTGACGACCAGCCGGATGCGCCGCACCCCCAGCTCGGTCGCCTTCTCGACGGCGAACTCCAGCGCGCTCTTCTTCACCACGCTGATCAGCAGTTCGAGGTCGGGCCCTGTCGACTGCGGCCGCACCTGTTCCTCCGCCTTCAGCACCAGGCCCTTTTTCAGCACCTCGGTGATGACGCAGCGCCACTCGCCATCGCGGCCGTTGAACACCAGCAGGTCGTCGCCGATCTTGAGCCGCATCACCTGGCTCAGATAGCGCGACTGATCCAGCGTCGGCAGGACGGCGGCGTCGGGGGCGAGGGGAGTGGGGACGTGGAGGCGGATCACCCCTCGAGTCTAGGGCTTCGGCTCCGGGCTGAACAGGGCCGGGTCGGGTCTGGCCACGGCGACCTCCCATCGGTCTCCGAGGTCGCGGATCAGGCCGCGCCAGGCCTCGCCGGCCCGGTGCAGGGCGTCGTCCAGCACGGCCGGCGGCGTGACGGGCACAGCGTCGGGTCGCTCCGCCCGCGTCGGACTGGGCGTCCATCCGGTCAGATGCAGCATGACGGCGAAGCCGGCGACATAGGCGATCGGCACATACCAGCCCCGCCGCAGCCAGGCCCCCACCGACCGGGTCTTCGGAAACAGCGTCGACACCGCCACCCCGGCGGACGAGCCGAACCACATCATCGATCCGCCGAACCCGACCGCGAACGCCAGTATGCCCCAGTCATAGCCGCCCTGTTTGAGCGCCAGCGCCGTCAGCGGGATGTTGTCGAACACCGAGGACAGGACGCCCAGGCCGAAGGCGGTGCGCCAGCCGGCCTCCGGCAGCCGGTCGACCGGCATCAGCGAGGCCGTCGCGACCAGGGCGGTCAGGAACAGGGCGCTCTTGATCGCCCCGCCCAGCACCGACAGCTTCGGCAGGCGGATCGGCGCGGTCAGGATCAGCGCCGCCCACAGGCTGAGGCCCAGCCACGGCGCCCGGTCCTGATGCTGCGGATACCAGGCGTTGCCGGCGAAATTCACCGCCAGCAGGGTCAGCAGGATGAAGACGACGACGCCGGCCCGGACCCGGTCGATGCGCGGCGCCTCCGCCGGCACATGCTTCTGGATCGGCGCATAGCGGTGCTGCTGGATGGCGGCCGGCAGGCCGAAAACCAGCAGGGCGGCGCCGGCGGCGACAAAGGCCTTCAGCACCGCCAGCGGAGAGACGCCGCTGATCCACATCATCGTCGTGGTCGTGTCGCCCAGCACGCTGCCGGCGCCGCCCGCATTGGCCGCCGCCACGATCGCGGCCAGATAGCCGACGCCGACCTTGTCGTGGAAGACGTGGCGCGCCGTCACCGCGCCGATCACGGCGGCGGCGATATTGTCGAGGAAGATCGACATGGCGAAGACCAGACCCAGCAGGGCCAGCCCCCCGGTCCAGCCGTCCGGCAGGATGCGCGGCATGGCCTCGGGGATGTTGCTGCGCTCGAACTGGCTGGCCATCAGGGCGAAGCCAGTCAGCAGCAGGCCCAGATTGCCCAGCAACACAGCCTCATGGCCGGCGTGGGCGGTCAGGCCGGCCAGCCCCGGCCCGTGCGCGAAGCCCGTGACCAGCAGCTTGTACGCCCCTGTCGCCGCCAGACCCGTCAGCGCCACCAGCAGCGGCCGCCGGTGAAACACCGCCACCCCCGCCAGCGTCAGGCCGAAGATCACGAACTCGACCGGCGTCGCGCGCAGGCCGACCGCCGCCGCAAGGGCGGCTTCCCCAAACGAACTCATGAAACTGCATCCCCCGATGTCGGGTGCAGACTTCCAAGCTTGACCGTTAACCGTCTACCGCGAAGCCTCGACGGGCGACGGATTCACGCCGGCTGTTGCGCGAACGATGCTATTCCTCCGTTGCCGGAGCGCCGTCCGGGATTGATCCCGGACGGGACGGATCAGGTCCCGGGCCGCCGCGTTCTTCCGGCAAGCCCAACCGCGCGAGACCTGAACATGCCATGGCTTGAGACCTGGGCCGCCGAGGGCCTGACGACCGCGGCCGCGCTGGACGCCTTCGACAGCCTGCCCATCGTCACGCCCGAGGCCATGATCGGCACATGGCGCGGCGGCGAACTGCCGACCGGCCACCCGCTGGATGGCCTGCTGGCCTTCTATGGCTGGCGCGGCAAGCGCTTCGTCGACGCCGAGCGGGTCGATCCCCTGCTTTTCGGTCGTGAGGACGAGGTGCTGGCCCTCGATCCGGCCCGGCTGCCGCTGGGCCTGGCGCTGGCCCTGCCGCGCATCGCCCGGACAGACGCCGCCCGCGGCCTGTTCCGCCTCGTCCAGCCGCTGATCAGCACCCGCGCGCCCAAGGCCCGCCTGCGGTCCGTGGCGCATCGCGGTCTCGTCTCGGCGGCGATGATCTACGACGACCTGCCGATCATCGACCATTTCCGCCAGATCGACGCCGACCGGGTGCTGGGCCTGATGGACCTGCGCCCGACGCCCGAACCCTTCTTCTTCCTGCTGACCCGCGAACCCTAGAGGGTCCGCGCGATCAGCAGCTTCATGATCTCGTTGGTCCCGCCATAGATCCGCTGCACCCGCGCATCCTTGTACAGCTGGGCGATCGGGTACTCGTTCATATAGCCGTAGCCGCCGTGCAGCTGCAGCATCTCGTCGATGACCTCGCCCTGGATGTCGGTGACCCAGTATTTGGCCATCGAGGCCGTCGCCGCGTCCAGCTTGCCCTGCAGGTGGAGCTCCAGGCAGCGGTCGACGAACACCTTGGCCACCGTCAGCTTGGTCTTCACCTCGGCCAGTTTGAACTGGGTGTTCTGGAAGTCGATCACCCGTTTCCCGAACGCCTTGCGCTCCTTCACATAGGCCAGCGTCTCCTGCAGCCCGCGCTCGGCCGCGGCCGCGCCCTGGATGGCGATGTTCAGCCGCTCCTGCGGCAGCTGCTGCATCAGCTGGATGAAGCCCTGGCCCTCGCCGCCGCCGATGATGTTCTCGCCCGGGACCTTCACATCGTTGAAGAACAGCTCGGAGGTGTCATTTCCCTCCATGCCGATCTTGTGCAGGTTCCGGCCGCGCTCAAAGCCTTCCGCCCCGTCGGTCTCGACCACGATCAGCGAGGTGCCCTTGGCGCCCTCCGACGGGTCGGTCTTGGCCACGACGATGATGAAGTTCGCCAGCTGGCCGTTGGTGATGAAGGTCTTGGAGCCGTTGACGACATAGCCGTTGCCGGACTTGACCGCCGTGGTCTTGACCCCTTGCAGGTCGGAGCCCGCGCCCGGTTCGGTCATGGCGATGGCGCCGACCAGTTCGCCGGACTGGAGCCGGGGCAGCCAGCGCGCCTTCTGCTCCTCGGTGCCATAGTGCCAGATGTAGGGGGCGACGATGGCGTTGTGCAGGCTGATGCCGAAATGGTCCGCGCCCTTCCAGCCCAGCTGGCGCATCAGCACCACC
>JAHJNW010000157.1 GCA_018820665.1 Alphaproteobacteria bacterium
CGTGGCGCTGGCCGGCAGGCCGAGCCGGCCGCGCAGCCGCTGCACCGTGGCCTGGACATGGCGCGGGCTGAGCGGGCCGCCGCGGCGGGCGCGGAACAGGGCGTCGCCGGCGGCCAGGGGGAAGGGCTGCAGGGCGAGGTAGGCGTCGACGGCGTCGCGGACGGCGGGCAGGACGGGGCTGAGCCGGGTCTTGCCGCCCTTGCCGGTGATGCGCAGGGCCTCGGGCAGGGGGGCGTCGGCGCGGGTCAGGGACAGGCCCTCGGAGATGCGCAGGCCGCAGCCGTAGAGCAGGGTCAGGACGGCGCGGTCGCGGGCGGCCTCCCATCGTTCGGCGTCAGGGTCGGCCTGCGGCTCCTGCAGCAGGCCGCGGGCTTGGTCCTCGGTGACGGGGCGGGGCAGGGAGGCCTTGACCCGCGGGCCGCGGACGAGGGCCAGCTGGGGGGCGGGCACGCCGCAGCGGCGGTCGAGGAAGCCGTGGAAGGTGCGGATGGCCGAGAGGGTCTGGCTGATCGAGCGGGCTTTGAGCGGACGGTCGCCGGAGCGGCGCTCGGCGAGGTGGGCGCGCAGTTCGGCCGGGGTGACGTTCCCGAGATCGGCGATGCCCGGCGTTTCGCCGCGGTGGCGCTGGAGGAAGGCGAGGTACTGGCGGCCGATGTGGCCATAGGCCTCCAGCGTGCGCGGCGACAGGCGGCGCTCGTGGGCCAGGTGTTCGAGCCAGGCGGCCAGGGCCTGATCGGCGCTCAGCTGAGAATGGGCCATCGTTCGGCCGTGCGCTCGACCACGCGGGCGATGAAGGCGACCAGTTCACAGCCCATGGTCGGGGTGAAGCCGTCCGCTTCCGGCGAACCGAAGGCGCAGATCGCCGGGCGGGCGGGGGCCTCGGCGCCGGGGAAGGCGGGGGCCATGCGGATCAGGGCGACGGAGCGGACCTCGGCCTCGGTGGCGCCGAACAGGTTGAGGCCGTCGAAATTGGGGCCCAGCCAGGTCAGGCCGTGCTCGCCGAGCAGGCTGTCGACCCCGCCGACCTCGAGCGATTTCCAGCCGAACGGCACGGCGCCGGGCTTTTCGAGGGCGATGGCGGCCCCGGCGAGGCCGAAGCGACCCTGGGCCACGGCGTCGAGACGGCGGGCGAGGTCGGACGGGTTGCGCGACTCCATCAGGTCGAGGGCGGCGACATGGGTCTGGGTCTGGGCGGCGAAATTGGCGCGGGCGATGGCCTCGATGCGCTTGCGGGCGTCGGCCTCGCGCTCGGCGGCGGCCTCGAGCCGGGTCAGGGCGGCGCGGCCGAATTCGACGACGTTGCGGCCGTGCGGCTTGAGGCCGATCTCTTCCAGAAGGGAACGGTCGTCGAGCAGGGTCTGGGGATGGGCCTGCAGCCAGGCGCGGATGTCCGGCCAGTGCGGCTCTGAGGCGTCCGGGGAGAGGTCAGGCGATACGCTCACAGACCTCTCCTCGAGGCGGCTCTAGAGAATGGACTGGCCGGTCTTGCCCCAGTCGGCGAGGAAGGCATCAAGCCCCTTGTCGGTTAACGGGTGCTTGACCAGGGCCTTGAAAACGTCGGCCGGCAGGGTGGCGGCGTCGGCGCCGGCCACGGCGGCGGCGCTGACATGGGCGGTATTGCGCAGGCTGGCGGCGAGGATCTGGGTGTCGAAGCCGTGCACGTCGTAGAGGACGCGGATCTCCTCCAGCAGGCCGATCCCGTCGGCGCCGTGGTCTTCGAGACGGCCGACGAAGGGCGAGATGAAGGTGGCGCCGGCCTTGGCGGCCAGCATGGCCTGGGCGGCGGAGAAGCACAGGGTGACGTTGGTCTTGATGCCCTTGTCGGCGAAGGCGCGGGCGGCGCGCAGCCCGTCCCAGGTCAGGGGCAGCTTCACGACCACGTTCGGGGCGATGGCGGCGAGCTTGTCGCCCTCCTTGACCATGGTCTCGAAATCGGTGGCGACGGCCTCGGCCGAGATCGGGCCCTCGACCAGGGCGCAGATTTCGGCGATGACCTCGGCGATGTTGCGACCGGATTTGGCGATCAGCGAAGGATTGGTGGTGACGCCGTCCACCATGCCGGTGTGGACCATGTC
>JAHJNW010000158.1 GCA_018820665.1 Alphaproteobacteria bacterium
CACCTTCGGCCAGCTTGTCGATCAGCTCGCTGCGCTGTTCGGCGCGGGTTTCTTCGAGAACCGCACGGCGCGAAACGACGATGTTGCCGCGCGGACGGTCCATTTTCAGGATGGCGAAGGGCTGTTCCTTGCCCATCAGCGGGGCGACGTCGCGCACGGGGCGGATGTCGACCTGCGAGCCGGGCAGGAAGGCCGATGCGCCGCCGAGGTCGACGGTGAAGCCGCCCTTGACCCGGCCGATGATGGCGCCGTTGACCGGCTGGCCTTCGGCGAAGACGACTTCCAGACGGGTCCAGGCTTCTTCGCGGCGGGCCTTGTCGCGGCTGATGACGGCTTCACCCAGGGCGTTCTCGACGCGCTCGAGGTAGACTTCGACATTGTCGCCGAGCTTCGGGATGACGGCGCCTTCGCCGATGCCGAACTCGCGGGCCGGGATGCGGCCTTCGGTCTTCAGACCGACGTCGATGATCAGGATGTCTTTCTCGATGCCGACGACGCGGCCGTGGACGACCTGGCCTTCGCCGAGATCGCGACCCTGGAGGGTCTCGTCGAGCAGGGCGGCGAAGTCGTCACGCGAGGGATTGAAGCTCTGGGTATCGGTCATATAGCTCTGGGGTTTCTAACGGTTGTGGCGCGCGGCCGGAATGGCCCCGCGCGAGGTGGTTGAAGAGTGAAAGGCAGGTCGTCGGGACGCGAGGCGAATGAGCCAGAACGCCCGCGGAAGCCGAGGATGGGAGCGTTGGATTTGCCTTAGGGCCCCTGGAGACCGGTCCGGACACGCGCCGCCTCGACGATACGGCGGGCCGCATCGAAGGCGGTCTCTATATCCATATCGGTCGTATCCAGCAAGACGGCGTCTGCAGCCTGCACCATCGGGGCGGCGCCGCGGCCGGCGTCGCGCTCGTCGCGGCGGATGATGTCGGCCAGCATGTCTTCGTAGGGAATGACCTCGCCGCGGGCGGTCAGCTGTTTCCAGCGGCGCGTGGCGCGGACTTGCGGCGTCGCGGTGACGAACAGCTTGGCCTGGGCCTCGGGGGCGATGACGGTGCCGATGTCGCGGCCGTCCAGTACGGCGCCCCCGGGACGGGCGGCGAAGGCCATCTGGAAGTCGAGCAGGGCGGCGCGCACGCCGGGATAGCCGGCGACGCGGCTGGCGGCCTCGCCGGCGCCGCGGTCGGTCAGGCGGTCGATGTCCGTCAGATGGCTGGCGTCGAGGGCGCGGGCGACGGCGGCGGCGGCCTGTTCGTCGTCGAGCGAGCCGCCCTGGTCGAGCAGGCCGAGGCCGACGGCGCGGTACAGCAGGCCGGTGTCGAGGTGCGGCAGGCCGTAGAGGGCGGCAAGGCGGGCGGCGATGGTCCCCTTGCCCGAGGCGGCGGGGCCGTCGACGGCGATGATCAGGGGTTCGCTCATGCGGCGGCGATATCGGCGCCGAGGCCGCGCATCAGATCGACGAAGCCGGGGAAGCTGGTGGCGATCATGCCCGGTTCGTCGACGGTGACGGGTTCGGCGGCGGCGAGGCCGAGCACGAGGTGGCTCATGGCGATGCGGTGGTCGCCGTGGGTGACGACGGTCGCGCCGCCCTGGACGGGGCCGCCGGTGACGGTGAAGCCCTCGGGCTCCTCCTCCACGGCGACGCCGCAGGCTTGCAGGCCGGCGGCCATCAGGGCGATGCGGTCGCTTTCCTTGAGCCGCATCTCGCCGATGCCGCGCATGACGGTGGCGCCGTCGGCGAAGGCGGCCGTGGCGGCGAGGACCGGATATTCGTCGATCATCGAGGCGGCGCGTTCGGGGGGGACGACGACGCCGTGGAGCTTCGAATGGCGGGCGGTGACGTCGCCGACCTCCTCCCCGCCGGCCATGCGGCGGTTCGAGACGGTCAGGTCGGCGCCCATCTCGCGCCAGGTCTCGAACAGGCCGGTGCGAAGGGGGTTGAGCATGACGCCCTCGACCGTGACCTCGGACCCCGGAACGATCAGGGCGGCGGCGAGGGGGAAGGCGGCGGAGGACGGGTCGCCGGGGACGGAGACGGCGGTTCCGGCGAAGCCCCCGCCTGAGGACAGGGCGAGGTAGGGACCGATGTAGGGTTCGATCCCGTCAAATTGCCCCGAGGGGGCGTCAAACGCCCGCAGCATCTTTTCAGTGTGGTCGCGGGTGCGCACGGGCTCCTCGACGATCGTGCCGCCCGAGGCGTTCTGACCCGCCAGAAGGATGGCCGACTTCACCTGCGCGGAGGCGACAGGCATGACGTAGTGGATGCCCTTCAGGCCGCCGCCGTGCATGACCAGGGGCAGCCGGTCGCCCTCGAACCGCGCGCCCATCAGCTGGAGCGGCTCGATCACCCGCATCATGGGGCGCTTCCGCAGGCTGGCGTCGCCGTCGAAGGTTACGGTGATCGGATAGCCGGCGGCGGCCCCCATCAGCAGGCGCACGCCGGTGCCGGCGTTGCCGCAGTCGATGACGCCGTCGGGCTGGCGGAAGCCGCCGTGGCCGGTGACGCGCCAGCGGCCTTCGCCGAGACGCTCGACGCCGGCGCCGAAGGCCTCGACCGCGCGGGCGGTGGCGAGGACGTCGTCGCCTTCCAGCAGGCCATCGATGTCGGTGACGCCGGTCGCCATGGCGCCGAGGATCAGGGCGCGGTGCGACATCGACTTGTCGCCCGGCGCGCGGGTCACGCCGGACAGGGCGGGGGCGCTTGCGGCAGTCAGGGTGGAGGGGACGGGCACCCGGCGGTCTCCGGCAAGGGTCAGGCGGCGCGGGCGGCGCGAGAGATGGCTTTTGACAGCGGCCCCCCATGGTGGCAAGGGACGCGCCCGATTTCCCACTCCCGCCAAAGGTCTTACACCGTGGCCAATCCCGAACTGGGCCAGAAGCAGGTCTGCCCGAACTGCCAGGCCAAATTCTACGACCTGGGCCGCCGCCCGGCCCACTGCCCCAAATGCGCGACCGATTTCGATCCGGAGGAGGCGCTTAAGCTGCGCAACCGCCGCGGCCGTCCGGCCGGCTACGCCGCCGACGAGACCCCCGAGGAAGACGCCGAGGATCAGGTCGCCAAGAAGAAGCCGTCCGATGACGATGACGACGAGGAAGAAGCCGTCGCCACGCCCGAGATCGACGAGGAAGGCCACGAGCCGATCCTGACCCCGGACGACGACGACGACGAGGCCCCGGTCGATCCGACGGAAGAGTCCGGCATGGGCGAAGCCGGCGAGGACGACGTCCTGGCCGACGACGATGACGACGACTCCGTGCCCTTCATCGAGGACGAGGACGACGACGGCTTCAACGACGACATCGTCAAGCCGGGCAAGGACGAAGACTAGGTTTTTCAATGCGTCCGGGGTCGTTTCAGACGGCTTCGGACGGGGTGAAAATAAATGGCGGAACCGGGCTTGATCGCGATCAGGCCCTGACATAGGTTCCGCCGCCTCGCAGCAGGGCCTCGCGGCCCCCACGCGATCCGACCGAAAGGCCAATGGCCTGAAGGTTCGGGGCTTTAGCTCAGTTGGTAGAGCGCTTGCATGGCATGCAAGAGGTCAGCGGTTCGACTCCGCTAAGCTCCACCATGAAGGCCCCGCGGGCGACCGCGGGGCCTTCGCCACATCTGGCCCCTGATCCGTTGATCCGGGCCCGCCAAATCCCCATCTTGTCGACAGCGGTCGACGCCTTGCCGGTTCCGGGGGGCGTGGACGGCCGCGGGCCTGCTTCGGGGGCATGAGACGATGACGACGCGCACCATACTGTTCGACAGCCCCTTCCTGTTGGGGTTCGACCACACCCGGGCCCTGATCGATCGGGCGGCGCGGGCGGCGGCGGACAGCTATCCGCCCTACAATGTCGAGCAGACGGGTGAGCATTCGGTGCGCATCAGCCTGGCCGTGGCGGGCTTCGGCCCCGACGATCTGGCGGTAACCCTCGAGGGCCGGCAGCTGACCATCGCCGGCAAGCGCGAGGACGCCGCCGGCAAGGGCGATCAGGCCTTCCTGCATCGCGGCATCGCCGGCCGCGGCTTCGTGCGCAGCTTCGTGCTGGCGGACGGCATGGAGGTGGATCAGGCGCGGCTGGAGCATGGCCTGCTGCACGTCGAACTGAGCCGCCCCGAGGACCTGCCGACGGTGCGGCGCATTCCCATCACGACGGGCTGATCCGGCCGTCGTCATACGGTCGCCGCTCGCGGGGCCGAACCACCCCGCCCTTTGGGGCGTTAGTTCAGAGTAAGGAGGCGGTCGCTATGACGCCGATGATCATGACCAAGGAAGATTTCAGCAGTCTGGGCGCGCCCGACCTCGTCTATGTGCGCGAGATCCGCGCCGCGGACGTGCTGGCCGATACGCCGATCCCGGAGGCCAAGGGCCTGAGGATCGACCCCGAGGCGGTGCTGTACGCCGTCCACGGCGCCGACGGCGAACGTCTGGCCGTGATGATGGACCGGGAGACCGCCTTCGCCGCGGCCGTGGCGCACGAGCTCGAGCCCGTTTCAGTTCATTAAGGGGCGCTACCGCGCTTCGCGCGAATCCTCAGGCTGCCGTGGCCGGGGCCTGATCCTTGACGAACAGGGCGCGGATGGCGTCGGCGGTGCGGGCCTGACGCAGGTGCTCGCGCATTTCCGCCGAGCGCAGGGCGCGCGATACGGCCGCCAGGGCGCGCAGGTGCTCGGCGCCGTCGCGCGGCGGCGCGAACAGGGCGAAGATCAGATCCACCGGGCGGTCGTCCACCGAACCGTAGGCGACGGGGGTGTCGAGCCGCACGAAGACGGCGGTGACCCGCTCCAGCCCCTCGATCCGGGCATGGGGCACGGCCACGCCTGAGCCGAGGCCAGTCGAGCCGAGCGCCTCGCGCTCCATAAGCGCTTCGAGAATGCGGGCCTCGGACAGGCCGAGGGTCTGGGCGGCGGCCTCGGCCACCGTGTGCAAGGCCTGGCGCTTTGAGGACGCGCCGCTGCGCAGGACGACACCGCCGTCCGCGAGCAAATCACCGATGTCCATCAGCCTGTCCCGACTCTACCAACCATCCGCGATGGGCGGGCGCCGTTTAGACGACCCGCCCGGTCGTGGGAAGCCTTATGACGCGACGCCGTTTACCGAACCGTGTCCGTTGAGCGATTTCGTGGTGCGCTCCGGATCGATCCAGCCGACGTTGCCGTCGGGTCGGCGATAGACCACCGACAGGCCGCCGTGGCCCGCGTTACGGAACAGCACGACGGGATAGCCGGTCATATCCAGCTCCATCACCGCGCGACCGACCGTGAGGGTGCGAATCTCGTGTTCCGTCTCGGCGATGACCATGCCGACAGGGGGCGGTTCGTCGGGCGCGCCGGCCTCGCCGAAATCGGCGTCCTCGACCTCGTCCGGGTTGCGCAGGACGACGCTGTGGGCGACCTCGCGCGCCGCGTTCTCGGTCTTCTCGGGCGACAGGCCCTTGGGACCGATGTGGTGGTCCTTGAGCCGGCGCTTGTAGCGACGGACGCGCTTCTCTATCTTGTCGAGGCTGTCGGTGAAGGCGGAATGGGCGTCGCCGCCATGGCCGGTGGTGACCAGACTCTGGCCCGATGCGAGCCGGACCCAGCAATCGACCTTGAAGCCGTAGCCGTCCTTGGACACCACCACTTCGGCGTCCTGGCCCCCGCGTTCAAAGTATTTGCCGATCCCGTCCTGGAGTTCCTGGGAGATGCGGGAGCCTAACGCTTCGCCGACATCCACGTGCTTGCCGCTGACCTGGATTTGCATGTCGATACAACGCGACCGAAGGCGTTTGGTGTCAACGTCGATCACCGAAATGTGGTGAAGGTTCCCGGCACGGTCTCCCTCCCCCGAAGTGGGGAGGGTGGTCGCGAAGCGGGTGGGGAATTGAGAAGCCGGACGCCGCCGGTGCGGGACAGGCGTTCCCCACCCGGGCTCGGCTGCGCCTCGCCGTCCCTCCCTACCTCGGGGGAGGGAGAACGCAGACGCCCTATCCGGTGCGCAGCATCCGCTTGCGCTGGACCGAGGAGGGGATGCGCAGGGCCTCGCGGTATTTGGCGACGGTGCGGCGGGCGATGTCGATGCCGGTCTCGTTGAGAATCTCGACGATGCGGTCGTCGCTGAGCACATCGCCGTCGCGGGCCTCGCCGTCGATCATGGCCTTGATCCGGTGACGGACGGCTTCGGCGGAGTGGGTCGCGCCGCCGTCGGACGACTGGATGGCGGCGGTGAAGAAGAATTTCAGCTCGAACACGCCGCGCGGGGTCGAGACGTATTTGTTCGAAGTGACGCGGCTGACGGTCGATTCATGCATGCCGATGGCGTCGGCGACCGTCTTGAGGTTCAGCGGGCGCAGGAATTCGACGCCGAAGGCGAGGAAGGCGTCCTGCTGACGGACGATTTCGGACGAGACCTTGAGGATGGTCTTGGCCCGCTGGTCCAGCGACTTGACCAGCCAGCTGGCCTGGGCGGCGCATTCGGCGACGAAGGTCTTTTCGGTGTCCGAGCGCGCGCCGGCCGAGACGACGCCGTGATAGCGCTTGTCCATGATCAGGCGCGGCAGGGTGTCCGAATTCAGCTCGACCTTCCAGCCGCCGGCCGGATCGGCGCGGACGTGGACGTCGGGGATGACGGTCTGGGCCGGCTCGCCGCCGAAGCCGGCGCCGGGGCGCGGCGTCAGGGCCTTCAGCTCGGCGATCATCTCGGCCATGTCCTCGCCGTCGACGCCGCAGGCCTTGCGCAGGGCCGACAGGTCGCGCCGGGCCAGCAGGTCGAGGTTGTCGAGCAGGCACTGCATGGCCGGATCGAAGCGGTTGCGCTCGATCAGCTGCAGCTTGAGGCATTCGGGCACCGAGCGGGCCATGACGCCGGTCGGCTCGAAGCCCTGGCAGGTGATCAGAACGGCCTCGACGCGCTCGAGAGCGACGCCGAGCCGGTCGGCCATCTCGGCCAGTTCGCCGCGCAGATAGCCGCCCTCGTCGACGGCATCGATCAGGGTCAGGGCGATGGCGTGGTCGGCCGGGGTGAAGCCGGCCTGCGACGCCTGGGCCTGCAGATGCTCCCACAGGGTGGCCTCGCGGGTGTCGGGCTGTTCGCGGCCCTCGCCGTCGGGCAGGCCGCCGCCGGAGCCGGCGCGGGACCAGTCGTTGAGTCCGACCTGGGCCTCGCCGACGCCGACGTCCTCCATCCGGTCCGAGGTGCGCTCGCCGGGGCTGGCGTCGCCGTAGACGTCGTCCGAGCGGGCGTCGAGGGTGCGGTCGGCGTCGGAGACCCGGCCCTCGTCGAAGGTCATTTCCGGGGCGTCGGCGCTTTCCGCCGCGGCGGGGGCGTCGGCCTCGCCGGTCGGGTCGGCGTCCTCGCGTTGCAGCAGGGGGTTCTTTTCCAGCTCGGCCTCGACGAAGGCGTCGAGCTCAAGGTTCGACAATTGCAGCAGCTTGATCGCCTGCTGCAGCTGGGGCGTGATGACGAGCCCCTGCCCCTGCCGTATCTCCAGCCTTTGTCCGAGCACCGTGCGCAGCCCCCTGCCGGGCCATGTGGCCCGAAACTTGCTGGCGGCCACTGTGTGGCCGGAACGGTTAACGGGGGTCTAAGCGGGGCGGGGTGCGGTGAGCCGGCGCCGGGATAGTCTGGAACGGGTGGAAAGCGGACTTGGGCTGGCAAGGTTATGGCAGCGCTGATTGCTTGTCCCTCGGCCAACAGCCGCGTTAGCTAACGCCATGATCCATGGACTCATCGCCGTCGCCCTGGTTTGGGTATTGGTCTTTGGCCTATTCCAGAGCAGCAAGCCGTTCGCAGGCGTACTATACAAGGGCGGGAAGGCCCCGCCTTGGCCCTCACACGGTCTGACCGCTGGCACGGTAACCGGCCTCGTCGCATGCGTGGTTGGGATGGGTTATCGGCGGCGCAACGAGTTATTTGGCGAAGAACTGCTGGGCATAGCTATCGTGGTGCTGGCGGCTGGTCTTTGCGCCGTCGCTAACCGCTGGTTCTTCAAAAGGTGGTGGTAGCCACCTCGCGACGTCCGCAACAGGTCGGGAGCGGCCATTGCTGCCATCTGGAGGCCGAACCCTACCCGCAACTCCCGTCATCCTCGGGCTTGACCCGAGGATCAGACCGTCCGGCGCCCCGTCGGGTGCGCCACGGGCGCGGTCGCGGGGCCGTCACCGCCGCACAGCTCGCCTCTTGCCTCTGATCCTCGGATCAAGTCCGAGGATGACGTTGGGGGCGGGATCAGCGGGCGGGGCGAAGGCCCGCCGACGCTAGTTGAGCGGCGCCGGGTCCGCCGTCCAGCCCCAGGCGTCCATCATCACCCCGAACAGGTGGGTGTTGGGGAAGTAGCCGCGGACCCGTTCGGCGCCGACGCCGATCGCGAGGACCGGCACCTCCTCGGCGGTGTGGGTGTCGTTGACGATGACGTTGTCGAGCCGGACGATCTCGTCCTCGCTGCCCGAGGCCTTCCAGGCGTCATAGCCTTGCAGCAGCGGCTGGCCGCGCCGGCCGCCGTCGACCTGCAGGGCGAAGGAATGGTCGGCGGTGAACAGCATCAGGGTGTCGTCGAGGGCGACGCGGGTCTGGACCTCGGCGATCAGCCGGTCGAAGTCGACGACGTTCTGCAGGCCCCGGCGCGGCTCGTCGGTGTGGGCGTCCCATTCGACGACGAGGAAATAGCCGGTCTGCGACCGCTGCAGGATGTCGAGCGCGCGCAAGGCGGCGGCGTGGACGTCCATCTCGTCGGCGACGACGACGGGACGGGCGTCAGCGGCCGGGGCGGCGTCGAGCGTGGCGTAGATCGGCCGGTCGTGGGCGGCGGCGAGGGCGTCGAAGCCGGAGCCGCGGGCGGCCAGCTGTTCGACGATCTTCTCACGGCCGGCGCCGAACAGGACGTCGACGCCGTCGCCGAAGCGGGGGGCGAAGGCCTGGGGGAAGATCTCGCCCCATTTGGCGCGGTCGTTCGAGTGGGCGTAGTTGGCCGCCGGGGTGGCGTCGGTGATCGCCATATTGGTGACGACGCCGGTCAGCAGGCCGTGCTGCTCGGCGTATTCGAGCAGGGATTTGGTCGGGGCGCCGTCGGTGCGGCCGCGCACGGCCTCGGGGCCCTGGCTGATGACGCCGTTGCGCGTTTTGACCCCGGTGACGATCGCCGACATGCCGTTGGCGGAGTCGGACACGAACGCGTCGACCGGCGAGGTCTCGCTGAGGCCGAGGTGCGGCCAGGTCTGGACATGCAGCCGCAGGGGCTCGCCATAGGCCATCAGGCTGGCGGCCGAGAGGGTCGGGACGCCGCCGGCGTCGGCGAGGAAGAGGATGACGTTGCGGGCCCGGGCGGGGGCTTCGGCCGTCTGGCCTGCGTGCGAGGGGGCGTGCGGCGCGGCCTCCTGCGCCGCGACGGGGACGGCGGACACGGCGAGCGTGGCCGACAGGGCGAGGGCGGTCAGGCGGCTGAGCGTTTTCATGACCGCCCGGATACACCGGATTTCGTGTCAGGCCCGCGACGGCCGGGTGAAATCTCGGCCGGGACCGGGGTCGTGGCCTCAGCCGTACATGTCGCCCAGATAGACGCGGCGCACCTCGGGGTCGCGGATGACGTCCTCGGCCTTGCCCTCGAACAGCACCGATCCGGCCGAGATGATCGAGGCGTGGTCGATGATCTCCAGCGTCTCGCGGACATTGTGGTCGGTGATCAGGACGCCGATACCCTGGCTGGCCAGATAGCGGATGACCTGGCGGATGTCGGCGATGGCGAGGGGATCGATGCCGGCGAAGGGTTCGTCCAGCAGCATGAAACTGGGCCGACCGGCCAGTGCGCGGGCGATCTCGCAGCGGCGCCGCTCGCCGCCCGACAGGCCCGAGGCGGGGGCGTCGCGCAGGGTGTCGATGCGCAGCTCCTCCAGCAGGCGGGTGGTCTCGTCGGCGATGGCCTGGCGGCCGGTGTGGTGCAGTTCGACGACGGCGCGGACGTTCTGCTCGACCGTCATGCCGCGGAAGATCGAGGCCTCCTGGGCCAGATAGCCGAGGCCCATGCGGGCGCGCTGGTACATCGGCTGGGCGGTGATGTCCTCGCCGTCCAGCCAGATCGTGCCGCTGTCGGGCGGGATCAGGCCGGTGATCATGTAGAAGCAGGTGGTCTTGCCGGCGCCGTTGGGGCCCAGCAGGCCGGCGACCTGGCCGCGCTCGACGTGCAGGGAGACGTCGCGCACCACCTGCCGCGAGCCGAAGGCGCGGGCGATGTGCTCGACCCGCAGGCCGGTCGGGCGCGGGGCCTCGACGACCGGCTCCGGCGGAGCGGCGTCGTGGACGTTGAGGGCTGAGAGTTCCTTGCGCGCCAAAGGGTCAGGCCGAGCCGGGGCTCAGTCTCCGCTGCTGTCGGGATAGAAGACGCCCTGGACGCGGCCGCCCTCGCCGGGGCCGTCGATCCGGGCGGACTCGGTCTCGATATTGTAGGTCAGCCGGCCGCCGGTGACGACGTTCTCGCCCTGGGTCAGGATAACGTCGCCGGTCATGACGATAATGCCGCTGCCGGTGTCATAGGTGGCGCGGTCGCCGCGAATGGTCTGGTCCGGGGTGACGAAATAGACGTTGCCGGTCGCCTCCAGCCGACTGTCGCCGGCCTGGCTGAAGCCGGAGATGAGGTCGGCGCGGAAGCGGCGGTTCCCCTGCACCAGTTCGGCGGGGCCGCGCAGGGTCAGGGTGTCGCCGACATATTCGACGGTGATGGCGGTCCACATGATCGGGGCGCGGTTGTCCGCGGCGGTCTGGGCGCCGCCGACGGCCGGCAGGGCCGCCAGGGCCAGGGCGAGGGCCGCCGCCTTCAGGGTTCTGCTCATGCTCATCTGTCCGACCTCGTCGGGTTGAAGGTCCCGCGCGCCTTGTTGTCACTCGAGCCGCTGAACACGACCCGTTCGCCCTGTTCATAGATCGCATAGGACGAAGCGGAGATGGTTCCAAGGGGGCCGGAGCCCTGGACGCCCTTCGCGCCCGTCACCACGCCGGTTTCGGTGTTGACCACGGCCTCGGGCGTGACGAGGTCGAAGCCGGAGCCGCCGTCGGAAATCTTCACATTCGGACCGATGGTCACGGTCTTGCTGGCCTCGTCATAGACGCCGCCGTCGGCGGTCAGGGTGGTGACCTTGCGGCCGCCGAGATTGAGCCGCAGGGCCGGGCCGACGAGGCGGAAGCGGCCGGTGTCGGCGTCGCGCACGGCGCGTTCGAAGCCGATGATGAAGCTGCGGCCCTGGGCGTCCTGGCCGAGGAAGCGGGAGTTCTCCAACGTCACCTCGCGCGAGGTCCCGGCCTTGCGCTCGACGTCGGAGATGACGCTGCGCAGGACGATCCAGCTGACCGTGCCGCCGGCGAGGATGACGATGGCCACCGGCAGGACCCGGCGCAGCAGGCGCACGCGGCGCGAACGGGCCCGGAAGGCCCTCGCCGTCGCGGCGACGCGAGCCTCGTCCGCCTGGTCGCGTGTGTCGCCGGGCCCGGTCATCAGGTGTGCGCGAAGATGTCCATCTCGTCCCAGCCGGCCAGATCCAGCGCCGATCGGGAGGGGAGGAAGTCGAAACAGGCCCTGGCCAGCTCCATCCGGCCCTCCCGCACCAGCATCTGGTCCAGCCGGGCCTTGACCGCATGCAGGTGCAGGACGTCGGAGGCGGCGTATTCCAGCTGGGCCGGGGTCAGTTCGGCGGCGCCCCAGTCGGAGCTCTGCTGCGCTTTGGACAGGTCGACGCCGGCCAGCTCGCGGACCACGTCCTTGAGGCCGTGGCGGTCGGTGTAGGTGCGGGCCAGCTTCGAGGCGATCTTGGTGCAATAGACCGGCCGGGTCTCGACCCCGAGATGGAGCTGGAACATGCCGATGTCGAAACGGCCGAAATGGAACAGCTTCAGCACCTTCGGATCGGTCAGCAGGCGCTTGAGATTGGGGCAGTCGTAGGCGGGGCGGTTGAGGCGGACGACATGGGCGTCGCCATCGCCGGACGAGAGCTGGACCACGCACAGCGGGTCGCGACGGAAGCGCAGGCCCATGGTCTCGGAATCGATCGCCACCTCGGGGCCGAGGTCGAGGCCGTCCGGCAGGTCGCCGTGGTGGAGATGTACGGTCATGCGGTCGGTCCCGGCGAAATCATCCGCCCTCACCTAGCCCCTCGGCGCGCGCGAGGCGATAGGGCCAAACAGAAACGGCGCCGCATCAGGGATGCGACGCCGTTTGGAATATGGTGCCCAGGAGAGGACTCGAACCTCCACGACATTTCTATCACTGGCACCTGAAGCCAGCGCGTCTACCAATTCCGCCACCTGGGCCCGGAGATGTCCGCGTTCGCACGCGTTTTCACCCGGAAGGCGCGGACCCTTAAGGCAGCCCCCGGGGCGGGTCAACAGGCTTTTGGCCTGTTTGCGTTGCAGCCGTCCGGGGCATCGTCTAATCCCCGCGCCGAAGCCGGTTTCGCGCCGGCCGCCCGCCTCTCGGAGTTCTGACATGAGCGAAGCCGCCCCCGGCCTGATCACCGTCTTCGGCGGCTCCGGTTTTGTCGGCAGCCAGGTGGTCCAGGACCTGGCCCGGCGCGGCTGGCGCATCCGCGTGGCGGTGCGCCGTCCCGACCGCGCGTGGAAGCTGCAGACCTCGGGCCATGTCGGCCAGATCCAGGCGGTGCGCTGCGACGCGCGCGACCCGTTGCAGCTCGAGGCGGCGCTGCAGGGGGCCGACGCAGCGGTCAACCTGATCGGCATCCTGTATGAATCGGGCGCGCGGACCTTCGAAGCGATGCATGTCGACGTCGCCCGCGACATCGCCGCCGCCTGCGCCGCCGCCGGCGTCGGCCGACTGGTGCATATGTCGGCCCTGGGGGCCAATCCCGAGAGCGACTCGACCTACGCCTGCAGCAAGGCCGCCGGCGAAATGGCCGTGCGCGAGGTCAAGCCGGACGCGGTGGTGATCCGGCCGTCGGTCGTGTTCGGGGCCGGCGACGACTTCCTGAACCGCTTCGCCGCCATGGCGTCCATGAGCCCCTTCCTGCCGCTGATCGGCGGCGGCCGCACCCGGTTCCAGCCGGTCTATGTCGGCGACGTGGCCGAGGCGATCAGCCGGGCCGTCGAACGGCCGGACGCGGCAGGCCGGACCTTCGAGCTGGGCGGCCCCGAGGTCCTGACCTTCGAGGATATCCTGAAGCTGATCCTCAAGGAGACGCGGCGCGACAACGGCCTGCTTCCCCTGCCCTTCTTCGCGGCGCGCGCCATCGGCTCGTTGGCGCAGCTGACCAGCATGGTCGGCATCGCCCCGGTGCTGACGCGCGACCAGGTGACGCTGCTGGAATCCGACAATGTCGTCGCCGACAGCGCCGAGGGCCTGGCCGAACTGGGCATCGAGCCGACCGGGCTCGAAGCGATCGTCCCGTCCTATCTGTGGCGCTATCGCCGCGGCGGACAGTTCTCGGAGCGGCCCGAGACGGCCTGACGCCTCAGAGCGCTCCGGTCGCCGCGAGGCCGACCAGACCCGCGACGCCGACCGCGATCCGCCACCAGGCGAAGGGGGCGAAGCCGTGGCGGCTGACGAAGTCGAGCAGGAAGCGGACGACCGCGAGCGCGGTCAGGAAGGCGATGACGAAGCCGAGCGCGATCAGGCCGAAGTCGCTGAAGTCGAGGCGGTCCCAGCTTTTGAACAGGTCATAGGCCACCGCGCTGCCCATGGTCGGCAGGGCGAGGAAGAAGCTGAACTCGGCCGCCGAGCGCTTGTCCGTGCCCAGCAGCAGGCCGCCGGCGATGGTGGCGCCGGAGCGCGACACGCCGGGGATCATGGCGAGGCACTGGAACAGGCCGATCAGGAAATAGACCCGCAGCGGATAGCGGTCGGCCTCGAGCAAGGTCGGGACCTTCTTCATCCGGTCCAGCCACAGCAGCAGGACGCCGCCGACGATCAGGGCGATGCAGATGACCAGCGGGGTCTCGAACAGAACGGTCTTGATGAAGTCATAGGCGAACAGGCCGATGACCACCGCCGGGGCGAAGGCCACCAGCAGGCCGATCAGGAAGCGCCGCGCCTCGGGGTCGAACGGCCAGCGGGTCGCCAGCTCCCACAGCCGTTTGAAATAGACGCTGATGATGGCCAGCAGGGCGCCCAGCTGGATGACGATCTCGAACGTCTTGCCGGTGCTTTCGAAGCCGAGGAAATGGCCCAGCAGCAGCATGTGGCCGGTCGAGGACACCGGAATGAACTCGGTCAGTCCCTCGACCAGACCCAGAATGATCGCCGCCAGCCAATCAGGCATCCACGTCCCCGAAACAGGTGGGGCGATCAGTTCGCGCCCGGTTCGGGACCCACATAGCGCAGGCGCGCCCGGATAGGCGAGCCGTTCGTCGACTGATCCAGTGCATGGGCCAGCAGGCCGGCCAGACGGCCGATCATCAGCAGGTCGGCGGCCCCCTCACGCGGCAGCTCCAGCCGGCGGGTGACGGCGACGAGGGCGAGACCCAGGCCCGGACGGCGTCCGGTCATCTCCTCGCCTTCGCGCATGGCGCGGGCGAGATCGAGCGGCAGGTCGGCGACCCGCAGCAGGGCGGCGGCGCGGGGATCGCCCTGCGGCCAGGCCGGATCGCCGAAGCCGGACAGGGCCCCGGCCTCATGGGCGCGGCGGGCGGCGTCGGCGGCCTGGCGGCGGACGGCGAGCACCCAGGCGGAGGCCCGGGACAGGTCGCTGATGGCGGAGGAACCGGCCAGGGTCGTCAGTCCGGCCAGGGCCGCGCCGGCCGGACAGGCCCCGGCGCCGGCGGCGGCGCGGGTGGTCAGGGCGGGGGCGTCGAGACCGTTGTCAGCCACAAGCGTCAGCACGCGTCGGATCAGATGGGCGTCGGGCTCGCGCACCTTCCACGCCCGGGCGAGGCGCTGGTGCAGGAACAGGCGCGGCCCGGGGCCGGCCACGGCGTCGACGGCCTCGTCCAGCACGCGGGCGCATTCGATCTGCAGGGTTTCGGCGGATCGCGCCTTGAGGTCGGCGTCCTCGTCGGCCCGGCGGGCGAGGGCGGCGAATAGCCGGCCGCGCGCCGACGACCCGGGCGTGGCGCCGACGCGCGGCCGCACCTCGGCGAAGGGGTTGACGGAACGGGCGTCCCACAGCAGCCGGGCGACGTCCTCGAGCGTGGCCGTCTCGGCCAGCTGGATGGCGTCCATGCCGCGATAATAGAGCCGGCCCTGGCTGCTGACCGAAACAGAGGAGCGCAGTTCGAAATCCGCCCCCCCCGACTCTTCGGGCGGCGGCAGCCATTGGCCGATTTCGCCGGCGGCGGGTTCGTCGCCGCTGAGCCGGACGATATCGGACACGGCGTAGAGGCTGCGACGGCTGTCCTCGGGGTCCGGCCGGGCGGTGATCCGGCCGCGGCTGACATAGGCGTACAGAGTCTGGGCCTTGACCCCCAGTCGGGCCAGGGCCTCGCCGCGTCCGATCCAGCGGCCGGCCTGCGCTGCTGTCGTTTCAGACTGCATGTCGCCTCCGAAAGCCCGGGCCCGGCCCATGGCGGCCCCACCTTGCGGCCATTTCATGACGATGCCGCTAACGCCGGTACCCGACGCGACCCTTGGCGCCGTCGCAGCTTTCCGCGACAAGGCGGCGATGACCTCAACCGCGACCGACGACGCCGATCTGGCGACCCGCAGCGTGACCCGCCTGTCGGTGGGCGTGGCGGTGGGGCTGATCGCCTTGAAGGCCTTCGCCCTCGGGGCCTCGGGCTCGGTGGCCATTCTCGCCTCCCTGACCGACTCGGCACTGGATCTGGCGGCTTCGCTGGCCACCTTCTTCGCCGTGCGCTGGGCCGCCGCCCCGCCCGACGCCGAGCACAGACACGGTCACGGCAAGGGCGAGGCCATGGCCGCCCTGGTGCAGTCGGGCCTGATCTTCGCCTCGGCCATCTTCATCGGCTGGGAGGCCGTCCAGCGCATCTTCGACCCCCGCCCGGTCAGTTCCGGCTACTGGGCCGTGCTGGTCATGCTAATCTCGATCGCCGTGACCGGCTGGCTGGTGTGGATGCAGGATCGGGCCATCAAGCGGAGCGGCTCGATGGCGGTGAAGGCGGACCGGGCCCACTACGCCGCCGACATGGCGGCGGGGGTGGTGGTGCTGATCGGCGTGGCCTCGGGGGCTTTCCTGTCGGCCCCGGGCCTGGACGCGGCGGCCGGGCTGATCGTCGCCGTCTGGCTGTTCTGGGGCGCGCTGGGGCTGCTGCGGGAGGCGGCGGACCATCTGCTGGACCGGGCCGTGCCCGACACGGACCGCATCGCCATCACCACCGCCGTACTGGCCGATCCGCGCATCTCGGGCGTGCACCAGCTGCGCAGCCGCATGGTCGGGTCGGTGATGTCGATCCAGATGCATGTCGATCTGGAGCCGAGCCTGACGCTGGAACAGGCGCATGACATCGTCGTCGGGGCGGAGCAGCGGCTGTTGGAGGCCTATCCGCGCGCCGACATCCTGATCCACGCCGATCCTAGGGGCCGGACGGCGTCGCTCAGCGTGCCGGAAGCCGGGCTCGCCGCCGACGGCTGAAGGCCGCAAGACGGCGGTCCGCGATGGCTAACGTGGACTTAACGCCCTCTGGCGCATTCAGTCCGCATGTCGGCCTGCGTCCTCTATCATTTCCCGTTCGATCCCGGCTCCCGCGCCGCGCGACTGGCGCTGGGCGAGGCGCGGGTCGAATTCACCGACACGGTGGTGCGGCCGTGGGAAGACGGCTGCCCGGTCGCGACGCTGAACCCCTCGGGCATGCCGCCGGTGCTGCAGACCACGGACGCCGGTCGCGCCCTGACCCTGTGCGAGCCGGCCGCCATCTTCGGCTGGCTGGAGGACCGCGTGAAGGAGCCGTTCCTGATGCCGGTCGATCCGGTGGAGCGGGCCGAGACGCGGCGGCTGGTCGGCTGGTTCGACCGCCGTTTCAATGACGAGGTCAACGCCGTGCTGCTGCACGAGCGGATGGAGAAGCCGCTGCTGCGCCTCGGCCCGCCGGAGGCGCGGGCGCTGCGGGCCGGGCGCGAGGCGCTGAAAGCCCATCTGCTGATGCTGGAAGGCCTGCTGGCGACGCGCGACGCCCTGGCCGGGCGGCGGATCAGCCGGGCGGACATGGTCGCCGCGGCGCATCTGTCGGTGCTCGACTATTTCGGCGAGGTTTCGTGGGCGGCCTATCCGGCGCTCAAGACCTGGTACATGAAGCTGAAGTCGCGGCCCTGCTTCCGGCCGCTGCTGGCGGACCGCTTCCCCGGGGTGCAGCCCTCGGCCTGGTACCACGACCTCGACTTCTGAGCCCCGAGGCGTCAGACGACGCGAATGGCGGCCGATCCCAGAGATTTCATCCGCGAGCGCGCGTCGGCCCTCGGCTTCGACGTCTGCCGTTTCGCCTCGGCCAGCGCGCCGTGGAGCGCGGGCGAGCGGCTGGCGCATTTCGTCGGTGAAGGCCGCCACGGCGACATGGGCTGGATGGAGACGACGCTGGAGCGGCGGGCCCATCCGACCGCCATGTGGGCCGGGGCGCGGACGGCCGTGGTGCTGGGGCTCAACTACGGGCCGGGGCATGATCCGCTGCCGGAGATGGACGACGCCTCGGCCGGCTACATCTCCGTTTACGCGCGCGGCGACGACTATCACGAGGTGATCAAGGGGCGGCTGAAGACGCTGGCCGGCCAGATCGCCGCCCGCACCGGCGAGGAGGTCAAGGTGTTCGTCGACACCGCCCCGCTGATGGAGAAGCCGCTGGCGCAGCGGGCGGGGATCGGCTGGCAGGGCAAGCACACCAATCTGCTGTCGCGGACGCGCGGCAATTGGCTGTTCCTCGGGGTGATCCTCAGCGCGGCCGAGCTGGAGCCGGACGCGCCGGAGGGGGAGCATTGCGGCGGCTGCACCGCCTGTCTCGACGTTTGCCCGACCCAGGCCTTCCCGGCGCCGTTCCAGCTGGATGCGCGGCGGTGCCTGTCCTATCTGACCATCGAATTCACCGGGCCGTGGCCGGTCGAGTTTCGGGCGGCGACGGGGTCGCGCATCTATGGCTGTGACGACTGTCTGGCGGTGTGCCCGTGGAACAAGTTCGCGGTGGCCTCGCACGAGAGCCGGGTGCAGGCGCGCGAGGCGCTGGTCTCGCCGCGGCTGGCCGATCTGGCGGGGCTGGACGACGCGGCCTTCCGGACGCTGTTTTCGAAGAGCCCGGTCAAGCGGATCGGGCGCGACCGGTTCGTGCGCAATGTGCTGTACGCGATCGGCAACAGCGGCGATGCGGCGCTGATCGAGGCGGCGCGGCGGCTGGCGGATGACCCGGCGCCGGTGGTGCGCGGCGCGGCGGTCTGGGCGCTGTCGCGACTGATGGACGAGACGGACTTCGCGGGGCTGAGGGCGGAGCGGCTGGCGGGCGAGACGGACGCGGCCGTGCGGGCCGAATGGACCGGCGATCAGGCCTGAAGGCGGCGGAAGACCGGGGCGTGGAAGCCGTCGGCGCGGTAGCGGGCGTCAGCCTCGGCGAAACTCTCGATGACGACGGCGCCGTGATGGCCGGTGGCGTGGAGCACGCGGTCGGCGTTCAGCATGAAGCCCGAATGGCCGGTCCAGCTGTGATGGCCGGGCGGCGCCAGCCAGACGACGAGGTCGCCGCGGCGGGCCTCGGCGCGGTCGACGGCCTGGCCCAGTTCGGCCTGCTGGTCGGCATGGCGCGGGCCGGCGAGGCCGCAGGCGTAGAGCGCCTGCTGGATCAGGCCGGAGCAGTCGGTGGCGGTCGAGGCGCGGGCGCCGAGGCTGTGCGGCACGCCGAGCAGGCGTTCGGCGACGGCGACGGGGTCGGTCTCGAAGGCGCCGATCGGGGCGAGGTCAGCCGCCGGGACGTCGGCGGCGTCGGCGATCAGGGCGTTGAGCGGCAGGCGGGCGGCGACGGCGGCGACGCGGTGGGTCGGCAGGGGCGCGCCGGGCCTCAGCGCCGAGGCCGAGATCCAGCCGACGAGGCCGTCGCGACGGGCGCGGCCCCATAGCCGGTCGCCGGCCTGGTCGAGGACGTCGAAGGCCTCGCCATGGATCAGCTGGTCGATACGCTCGGACGTCGGATCGGCGGCGGCGTGGATGTCGGTTACGGGCGCGATGGCGTGCATCGGGCGGACCGGGCGGTAGGCCGCGGCGCGCACGCGCCCCTCCAGCGCCTGCTCGGCCAGGTCGGGCCGTGCGAGCGTGGTGCGGGGGTCGGGCGTGGCGGCGTCAGGATTCAAGCAAGGCGCGTCCGGTTGAGACGGCAACATGACGCGATAAGCCAAAAGGGCCGTTAACGAACCGCGGCTTTATCGTGGCGAAGCTGACGTCATCCGGCGGCGGGGAAGCGGCGGGACAGCATTTCAAAACAGGCGCGCAACCCTTGCGCCTCGCCGCCCTCGGGCCGGCCGGGCTGGGCGCGGGGGTTCCAGGCGAAGATGTCCATGTGCGCCCAGGCGCCCGTGGTCGGGGCGAATTTCTGCAGGAACAGGGCGGCGGTGATCGAGCCGGCCTGGGCCCAGGCGGCGGAGTCGTTGCGCACGTCGGCGATCTCGCTGTCGAGGGCGGCCCGGTAGCCGGGCCACAGCGGCATGCGCCACAAGGGGTCGCCAACAGCGCTGGCGGCCGCCAGCAGGTCGGCGACCAGAGCCTCGTCGTCGCTGTACAGGGGCGGCAGTTCGGGGCCGAGGGCGATGCGGGCGGCCCCGGTCAGGGTGGCGAAGTCGAGGGTCAGGTCGGGCGCATGCTCGCCGGCGCGCGTCAGGATGTCGGCGAGGATCAGCCGGCCCTCGGCGTCGGTGTTGCCGATCTCGATGGTCAGGCCCTTGCGGCTGTCCAGAATGTCGCCGGGGCGGAAGGCGTCGGCGGAGACGGCGTTCTCGACCGCCGCCACCAGCACCACCAGCCGCACCGGCAGGTCGGCCTGCATGACCAGCCGGCCCAGGGCCAGGGCATGGGCTGAGCCGCCCATGTCCTTCTTCATGTTGCGCATGCCGGCCGGGGTCTTGAGGTCGAGGCCGCCGGTGTCGAAGACGACGCCCTTGCCGACGAGGGCGACCAGCGGAAGGTCGGGGCGGTCCAGCTTCCAGCCCAGTTCGATGACGCGGGGGGCGCGGTGCGGGGCGGCGGCGCGGCCGACGGCATGGACGGCGGGGTAGTTCTCCTCCAGCAGGTCGTCGCCGGTGGTGACGGCGAGGGTGGCGTCGGAGGCCTCGGCGATCTCGCGGGCGATGGTCTCGATCTGCAGGGGCCCCATGTCGGCGGCGGGGGTGTCGACCATCTCGCGGGCGAGGGCGCAGGCGGCGGCGATCCGCACGGTGGCGGCGATGTCGACGCCGCCATCGACGACGAGGCGGGCGGACCCGGCCGGGCGCGCCTTGTAGCGGTCAAAGCGGTAGGCCCCGAGCGCGAAGGCGAGGGCGGCCCGGGCGGTCTCGTCTGGCTCCAGCCCCTCCAGCCGCCACAGCCCGTCAGGGAGTTTGGCGGCGAGACAGCGGGCGCTCATGGGGTCGAAGGCGTCGCCGGCCCCGAACAGGGCGCCGGACACGCCGTCGTCGGAGGCCGGCAGCAACAGCAGTTGGCCGGCCTTGCCGACGAAGTCGTTGGCCCGCGCCCAGGCCGCCCAGACGCCGTCGACCGGCGCATCCTTGCGCACGATCCGCACCGGCAGGGCGTCGGCGCCGTCCGCGGTCAGCAGGTCGGGGTGGAGGACGGACATGGCAGGCGGCCTTTCCGGCCGGGCGGCCGATCTTAACCAAGGATTGACGGGAAGGGCCGAGTCTGGGGCCGAACCGTCCGGAACGTCCCTTCATGTCGCGCACGACCGCCCGTATCGCAACCATCGCCCTGTTCGCCGCGCCGCTGCTCGCCGTCGGCGCGCCCGCCGTGGCGCAGCAGGCTGTCGCGCAGACGCAGGCGGCGCCCCCGGCCCCGGCCAGCGCCGAGGCGCG
>JAHJNW010000159.1 GCA_018820665.1 Alphaproteobacteria bacterium
CCGCCGCCACGCCGCCCCCGGCGAAGAAGGCCCCCGCGCCGCGTCCGCCACGCGAGGAGTCGCTCGACCTCGGCGCCCTCGCCGCCGACCGCCCAAACCGCTCGCCCAATCGGGGCGCGGCGCCCCCCTCGGGTCAGCGGGCCACGGGCGCGGCCGGCCAGACCAGCGGGCCGGTGATCTCGTCGATGTTCGAGCAGGTCTATCCGAACTGGAACGTAAGGGTGGTCTGCGACATGGAGGGGGGCGATGACCTTCGCATCCAGTTCGACGTCACCCTCTCAGCCGACGGCCGCATCACCGATGGACCGACCCACGTCGGCGCGCGCGGCAATCAGGTCTATCAGGCCGCGACGGCCGAGATGATCCGGGCCCTGCGCGCCACCGCCCCCTTCGATGTTCCGCGAGGCTTCACGGGCGGAAGCTATCGGACGACCTTCCTGACCGCCCGGGCCTGCAGCGGACGCTGACGACATCTGACGACGCCCGAAAGTCGCCCCAATCGCGGCCATGCTGGCCTTCTGCGACCGGTTCGGCGACAAGGACCGGCGGACGTCTCAATCTGCTGGAGCTCCTGATGCAACTGAACCGACTTCTGGCCGGCGTCGCCCTCGTCGCCATGGCGGCCGGCGCCGCCCTGGCCCAGTCGCCCGCGGGCGCACCCCGCTCGCAGGAACCCCAGGAAGTCATCATCGACCAGGGCGTGCTCCGCCCGTTCCAGATCGCCGTCTCCACCTTCGACGGCCAGAACGGCTCCGACCTGTCGCAGGTGATCCGCGCCGACCTGCGCCGCTCCGGCTATTTCGAGCCGCTCGACCCGGCCAGCTTCGTTGAGACCGGCCTGACCCTCGCCAACGCCCCCAACTTCCCGCAGTGGACCTCGATCGGGGCCCAGGCGGTGCTGTACGGCTCGGTCACGCCCCGCCCGGACGGCCGCAACGACTTCGGCTTCCGCCTCTACGATCCCTACCGCCAGTGCCAGCTGGCCTCCTACCGCTTCACCGCCACGCCCGAGCAATGGCGCCGCATCGGTCACAAGATCGCCGACCTCGTCTATCAGCGCATGACCGGCGAGACCGGCCTGTTCGACAGCCGCGTTCTGTTCGTGTCCGAAAGCGGCACCCAGCTGAACCGCCTGTCGCGCCTCGCCATCTCGGACCAGGACGGCTTCAACCCCGTCTATCTGACCCAGGGCGACGAGATCATCATGTCGCCGCGCTTCTCGCTGAGCAATCCCAACGAGATCACCTATGTGGCGCTCGGCAAGGACTACAGCCGCATCTATCTGTTCAACCTGTCGACCGGCCGGCGCGAGTCGCTGGGCGAGTTCGACGGCCAGGTGCTGGCCCCGCGCTTCTCCAACGACGGCTCCAGGATGGCCTTCTCGATCATCCGCGGCGGCAACACCGACGTCTATGTGATGGATCTGGCCAGCCGTCAGGTGCGCCGCCTGACCAACGACCCGGCCATCGACACCTCGCCCTCGTTCAGCCCCGACAACAGCCAGATCGTCTTCACCTCCGACCGCTCGGGCTCGGCCCGCCTCTATGTCATGCAGGCCGACGGCTCGGGCCAGCGGCCGATCTCGCGCGGCGGCGGCCTCTACACCGCCCCCAACTGGAGCCCGCGCGGCGACCTGATCGCCTTCACCAAACAGGGCGGTGGTCGCTTCTCGACCGGCGTGATGAAGCCCGACGGCACCGGCGAGCGCATCCTGTCGTCCAGCTATTTCGAGGAGGGCCCGTCCTGGGCGCCCAACGGCCGCTACATCATGTTCGCGCGCCAGAGCCCGGGCGGCGACACCCGGCTGTGGACCGTCGACCTGTCGGGCCGGGTGGTCAGCCAGGCCGGCTACAACGGTCGCGGCTCCGATCCCGCCTGGTCGCCCCTGCTGGACGAACAGCCCTCCAACCTCGGCGCGGGCGGCCCTGACAGCTGCTCCACCTGAGGCACGGAGCCTCCGGGCTCAATTCCGCGTTATCGCGACTGGTGAAACCACTGGCGCGACAGTAACCCCGATTATAGCAAAGCTGGAGGCCGAGGCCTCGCACCAAGGAGACGACCGATGATGAAGACCTCGACCCTCTTGCGCCTCGCCGCCGTCGGCGTGGCCGTCACCGCCATCGCCGCCTGCACTCCGCGCCGTCCGGTCGACAGCGCCGCCGGCGAAGCCCCGCCGCCCGTCAGCGGCCCGCAGTATCCGACCGCCCCGACCGGCCCCGTCGACGGCGGCAACCTCGGCGCTGGCGCTCCCGGATCGGAACAGGATTTCGTCGTCAACGTCGGCGACCGCATCTATTTCGACCTCGACAGCTATGAGGTCCGTCAGGACGCCTGGCCGCGCCTCGACGCCCAGGTCGCCTGGCTGCAGCGCTATCCGCAGGTCACCGTGCGGATCGAGGGCAATGCCGACGAACGCGGCACGCGCGAATACAACCTCGCCCTCGGCGCCCGCCGCGCCGAGTCGGTGCGCACCTATCTGGTCAGCCGCGGCGTCTCGGCCGCCCGCATCGACACCATCAGCTACGGCAAGGAACGGCCGATCGCCGCCGGTTCGAACGAAGAGGCCTGGGCCCGCAACCGCAACGCCCACACCGCCATCGTCAGCGGCGCGACGCGCTGATCCGGCCACAGCCTTGAACGTCAAAAGAGGCGGCCGGTCATCGGCCGCCCCTTTCCTTTTGACCGCCCTGCCGGCGCACGGCTAAATCCGCGCGGACAGTCGGGGGACGGACATGGTGGACATAGACGCGGCGGGCGGCGCGGCCTCGGCCGGCATCCTCGCGGGGGCCATGGAGCGGCCGACCGGCCACGCCGGCGACGCCGAGGGCAATTGCACCGACTGCGGCCAGCCGGTCGAGGGGCGGTTCTGCGCCAACTGCGGCCAGCCGACCCATGTCCACCGCTCCCTGCTGCATCTCGGCGAGGAGATGTTGCACGGCGTGCTGCATTTCGACGCCCGCATCTGGCGCACCCTGCCGCTGCTGGCGATCAATCCCGGCCGCCTGACCCGCGAATGGGTCCAGGGCCGCCGCACCCGCTATGTCTCGCCGCTGGCGATGTTCCTGTTCACCGTCTTCCTGATGTTCTTCGCCTTCAGCTTCACCGGCGGGCTGGAGCCGCAGATGAACACCACCCTCATGACGCCCGCCGCCCGGGCCGAAGCGATCAGGGATCTCGAGGAAGCCCGCGCTGAATTGGCGGCGGCGCGGGAGGCCGCCACGGGAACACCCGGCGCCGCGGCGCTCGAAATGGGCGTGCGCGCCCAGGAGAATGCCATCAGCGTCATGGAGGCCCAGCTCGGCCAGACTCCGTCGGTCGCCCCGCGCCCCGACGGCCTGACCCCCGGCAGCTGGCAGGCCCAGGTCCATGACGCCGTCGGCTCCGGCGATCTCAAGGTCAACATGGGCAATGGCGCGCTGAACGATAAGATCAAGAAGAAGCTGCTGAACCCCGACCTCGCCCTCTACAAGATCCAGCAGACGGCCTATAAGTTCAGCTTCCTGCTGATCCCCATCTCGATCCCCTTCGTGGCGCTGCTGTTCCTGTGGCGGCGGGGCTCCACCCTCTACGACCACGGCGTCTTCGTGCTCTATTCGCTGACGGCGATGTCGATCCTGGCCATGTTCATCTCCATTCTCGGCCCCCTGTGGCGCGGCTTCGCCATCGTTGGCTCCCTGCTGGTCACCGTCGGCGTCCCGGTTCACATGTTCGCCCAGCTGAAGGGCGCCTATGGCCTGTCGTGGTTCTCCGCCGCCTGGCGCACCCTGTTCCTGCTGTTGTTCTGCATCTTCGCCTTCACCCTCTTCCTTCTGGCCATCATCATGCTCGGCCTCACGGGGTGACGCCTTGCGGCGGCCTCAAATCGGTGGGACGAAAACAACCATGCTCAAGCCGCCCCCCGCCCTCCGGTCCCGCAACGCCCTGATCACCGTGCTGGGCGTCGTCCTGATCGCCGGCACGACCACGGTCGTGGCCCAGACCGCGCCCATGGAGCCGATCCAGTGGGACAAGCGCCGGCTGGAACAGCTGGACCGCAACGTCCGCCGTCTCGAACGCGCCGTGACCCAGCGCAACGCCGCCGGCCAGCCGGTGCTGGTCGAGCCTGACCCCGAGGTCGTCGCCCTGACCGGCCGCGTCGACATCATGGCCCGCCGCCTCAACGATCTCGAGGCCACCCTGCAGCGGGTCAATGGCGATCTCGAACGCATCACCTTCCAGCTCGACGAGGCGACGCGCGACAACGCCGCCCTCGGAACCCGGCTGCGCGACGCAGAGGGCCGGATCGCGGCCTTCGAATCCGCCGCCGAGCGCGAGGCCGAACTGAACGGCCCGATCAGCTCGACGTCGCCGACCGGCGACGCCGCCCGCGACCTCGCCGCCGCCGCCCGTCTCGCCGCCGCCGATCCGGCGCTCGGCGACCGCGCCCTGCAGACCGTGACCCTCGCCTGGCCCGACACCCCCCAGGCGCGCGAGGCCAAC
>JAHJNW010000160.1 GCA_018820665.1 Alphaproteobacteria bacterium
ACGCTGTTGAGCTTGATCCGCTTGAAGCCAGCAGCGCGTGCCGCCTCGATGCCTGCCAGCACCTGATCGAGGCGGTCACGACGGGTCAGTTCGGCGAAACCTGATCTACGATGGCCCCGGCCTTGTCGGGCGGATCAAGCGCGAGTTGGCGGCCTGTCTCAAGGCGGACGGCTTTTCCACAGTCGGGGCCGCGGTCGGGACCGCCCGTTGACGGAGCGTTAGGGCCATTTCGGCATGATGCCGCCCGGGCGAATTCGCCCGGTCCGGGGGAGCCGCATGGCGAACGCCAAAGCCGAGACGCCCGCCGCCGATAGCTGGGCCGGAGCGATCCGCCAGCGACGCAAGGCGCTGGTGCAGCGGCTGGGCATGGCCGCGGCCTGCGCCCTCGTGTTCAGCCCGCTGCTGGGGTGGTCGCTCGGGGTCAGCTGGGTGCTGGGCTATTTCGCGATCCAGCTGATCGACCTGTGGATCTTCAGCCCGGTCAACAGCGGCCGCGCCGAGCGCCTGCAGGGCCTTCGGCGCTTCGCCGGCGACGTCATACTGGTGGTCAACGCCGGCTATTTCGGCAGCCTGGCCGTGCCATTGTGGATCGTGGGCGGACCCATGGGGGGCATCTGCGCCGTCATGATGCTGTCGGCCGGCGCGATCTATTCGATGATCAACGCCCCGCGCTCGACCTCCGTGCTGGTCCTGACGGTGACGCCGCAATTTCTCTATCTGGCCTCGACGCCCTTCTTCATGGCCGCCTTCGGCGCGTCTCCCGCCTTTCTCACGGCGGCTTCGATCGCCGTCGCCGTGTTCATCGCCTACTGCCTGTCGACCTGGCAGCGGATGAACCAGGCGCGGGTCGCTGAAACGGCGGCGCGGGTCCAGGCGGACGAGAAGCGGGCCGCGGCCGAGCGCATCATGGAGGGGCGCAGCGCCTTTCTGGCCATCGTCGGCCACGATCTTCGCACCCCGATCAGCGCCATACTGACCGGCTCCGCCGAGCTGGAGCGGGGCGCCGCGGACGGCTCGGCCCGAGCCCAGGCCCGGCTGATCAGCGACGCCGGCTATATGATGAAGGCCCTGCTGGACGACCTGCTGGACCACGCCAAGCTGGAGGCCGGCCATCTGACCGTGGAAACGGTCGATTTCAATCTGCGCGACCTGCTGAACCAGACCGCCCGGCTGTGGCGCGGACCGACCCGGGCCAAGGGGCTGAAGCTTCGTGTCGAGGGGGCGGCGATGGCGCCCGCCGCGGTGCGCGGCGATCCGATGCGGCTGCGTCAGGTGCTCAACAATCTGATCTCCAACGCGGTGAAGTTCACCGCCGAGGGCTCCATAACGCTGCGTATCACGGCCTGGCCTGAAGACACCGGCGGACACGCCTTGCTGATCGAGGTGTCCGACACCGGGCCCGGCATGTCGGACACCCAGCTGGGCCGTCTGTTCACCCCGTTCGACCAGACCGCAGACGGCGTCAGCGCCCGGCACGGCGGCACCGGACTGGGGCTGGCCATCAGCCGGCAGCTGGCCGAACTGATGGACGGCCGCCTGACCGCCCGCAGCGCCCCCGGACAGGGCGCCAGCTTCACCCTGGCCCTGCGGCTCGAAGCCGGAAAAGCCGGGTCGGCAGGAACACCGGAGCCGGACCGCGAAGGCCGCAACGCCGTCGCCCGAGCCCTGTCGACCGCCACCCGACCCTCCGCCCAGGCAGGGCCGCCGGCGCCGAGTCGAACCCGCGAGGCTGTTCCCCAGGCTCAACCCACGCCCTCGGCGCCGACCACCGAGGTTGTGAGCGAGGAGGAGGATCGTCCGATGCGGGTGCTGGTCGTCGACGACCACGACATCAATCGCCGCGCCATCCAGCTGATCCTTCAGCCGCTTGGCTGCGACATCGCCACCGCCGCCGACGGCATGGCGGCGCTGAAGATCTGCGAGACCTCCAGCTTCGACCTGATCTTCATGGACGTGCGGATGCCGGAGCTGGACGGGCGCGAGACCCCCCGCCGCATCCGCGCCGGCGGCGGCCCGAACGCCGCCGCGCCGATCATCGCGGTGACGGCGGACACCGCGCCGGAAGACATCGCCGCCTGCACCGAGGCCGGCATGACCTATTTCGTGCCCAAGCCGATCACCGCCCCGATGCTGCTGGGGGCCGTCAACCACGTGATGACCATGGTTCAGGCCGAAGACGAGGCCGAGACCGCCGCCGCCTGACCCCGGACCTCGGCGACCAGCCGGTCGGGGAAGTCGACCGCCTTCATCCCGCATTCCCAGACCGTGACCACGCGCCAGCCCGCGGTTTCGAGGGCGGCGCGGGACGCCGCGTCGCGGGCGCGGTTGCGGTCGATCTTGGCGGTCCAGTAGGCGGCGTTGGCCTTGGGCTGTCGGGCGCCGCGGGCGCAGTCGTGACCGTGCCAGAAACAGCCGTGCACGAAGACGACCGCGCGCCGTCCCTGCATGACCAGATCGGGCCGCCCCGGCAGGCCGGCGCCGCCGAGGCGGTAGCCGACCCCGGCCGCGCGCAGGATGCGGCGCACGGCCAGTTCAGGCGCGGTGTCGCGCCCCTTCACCCGCCGCATCACGGCGCTGCGCTGTTCGGGGGTGAAGACGTCGGTCGTCATCGCAAGAACCCCGGGCTCACGCCGCGCTCAAGCAGCGAGCCGCCGCGCGGCGAGCGATAGCGCCCTTCCCTAGAGCTGCGTCAGCAGATGCTCGGCCGACGACACCTTGAACTCGCCGGCCTGCTCGACGTTCAGCTGCTCGACCACGCCGTCCTTGACGAGCATCGAATAGCGCTGCGAGCGCTCGCCCATGCCGAAGCCCTTGGCGTCCATCGACAGGCCGAGGGCGCGGGTGAAGTCGCCATTGCCGTCGCCCAGCATGACGATCTCTTCCTTGCCGATGCCTTGGCTGTCGGCCCAGGCGCCCATGACGAAGGCGTCATTGACCGACAGGCAGGCGACGGTGTCGACGCCCTTGCCGGAGAGGTCGTCGCGGTGATCCTTGAAGCCCGGCAGGTGTTTGGCCGAACAGGTCGGGGTGAAGGCGCCCGGGACGGCGAACAGGGCGACGGTCTTGCCGCCGAAGATCTCGTCGGTCGAGACAGGCTTGGGACCGTCGTCGGTGGCGCGGGTCAGGGTGGCCGAGGGGATGCGGTCGCCGATCTGGACGGTCATGGCAGGCTCCGGAGGATGAGGATCGATGCGCTCCAGATAGGCGCTGGCGCGGCCCGCGCCAACCTTTCCCTCGCCGCCCGGCCTTGCGCCGGCCGTCGCCGGTCCCGATGATAGAGGCATGGACCAATTCCATTCCCTCGCCGGGCGGCTGCTGGTGGCCATGCCGGGCATCAGCGATCCCCGGTTCGAGCACGCCGTCATCCTCGTCTGCGCCCATCGTCCGGACCATGCCATGGGGCTGCGGCTCGACCGGCCGGCGCCCGGGGTCGATCTGAAGAAGGTGCTGAGCAAGCTGGAGACGGCCGCCCCGGACTCGGCCGCGGACCGGCCGGTGCTGGTCGGCGGCCCGGTCGAGCGCGAGCGCGGTTTCGTGCTGCACACCGCCGACTGGCTGGCCGAGGACGCGTCGCTGGCCTTCGGCGACGGACTGGCCATGACGGGGACGCGCGAGGCGCTGGCGGCCATGGTCGATCCGGCGGGACCGCAGCGCTCGGTGCTGCTGCTGGGCTACGCCGGCTGGGGCGAGGGGCAGCTGGAGGATGAACTGGGCGAGAACGTCTGGCTCACGGCCGAGGCCGACGCCGACCTGATCTTCGACGCCGACTACGACGGCAAGTGGGGCAAGGCGCTGGCGGGGCTGGGCGTCGACCCGGCGCGGCTGTCGGGGCAGAGCGGGCGGGCCTGAGGCGGGAAGGCCGCCGCGATCCGTTGCGGACATAGCCAACACGGCTACTATCGCCAGATGCTGTGGTGGGACTGGAGCTCCGCTCGACGATTGGGATTGCTGGCAGCGATGCTGGCCATCGCGGCGACGCCTTGGCTCCTGCTTGGGTGGGGCCGCGATAATTGGGGTGCGTTCGCTGGCGGCACAGCCTTGCTCCTGATCCCTCAACTCATTGCCTGGTTTCTCTACGTTGGACTCCGGACAGGCCGCATGCCCGTTCGGAGCGGGAGCGAAGGTCGGCGCGAGTCCCCGAGGTGGTTCTGGATCACAGCGGCTGTTTATGCAGCCATGCTCCTCATGTTCGCTTGGCTGGCTGCAATCGTGCTGGCGGACCTACTGACCGCAGGCATCTAAGAAGTCCGCCCACCAGCCATAACGGGCACCTTGCCCCCCGCCCTAAGCCGACCGCGCCCGGATCGGGGCCGAGCCGTCGGCGAGCGACTCGTTCAGATAGACCTCGGCCTCCTGGGCCGGCAGGGCGGGGGCGTAGCCGAAGCCCTGGCCGTAGTGGCACTGGGCGTCGAGCAGCAGCTTGGCGAGGCCGGCGTTCTCGACGCCCTCGGCGACCACTTCCAGCGACAGGTCGCGGCCGAGGTTGACCACCGATTTGACGATCTTGGCCGAGCCCTCGTCCTTGTCCATGGTCAGAACGAAATAGCGGTCGATCTTCAACGTATCGAACGGCAGCTTGGCCAGCCAGGTCAGGGACGAGAAGCCGGTGCCGAAATCGTCCAGCGCCAGCGAGGCCCCGGCCTCGCGCAGCCGGGTCAGGGTGTCGGCGGCGCGCGAGGTGTCGCGCATGATGTCGCCCTCGGTGACCTCCAGCTTCAGCGCGCCCCTGGGCAGGCCGGAGTCGGCGATGATCCGCGCCACGTCCTCGACCAGATTGGCCCGTTCGATCTCGCCGACCGAGAGGTTGACGCTGCAGAACAGCTTGCCCGCCGCCGGATGCCGGGCCAGCCATTCGGCCAGCTGCCGCGACGCCTGGCTCATCATCAACAGGCCGAGCTCGTTCATCAGCCCCATTTCGTCGGCGAGGCCGAGGAAGTCGTCGGGCGGGACAAGGCCGCGCTGCGGGTGGCGCCAGCGGGCCAAGGCCTCGAAGCCGGCCACGGCGCCGGTCTTGAGATTGACGATCGGCTGGTAGAAGGGCTCGATCTCGCCGCGCACGAAGGCGTTGCGCAGGTCGGCCTCGAGCGCCAGCCGCGACAGGCTGTCGGTCTCCAGCGCCCGGCCATAGGCGGCGGCCCCGCCGCGCCCGGCGGTCTTGGCCTGTTCGACGGCCAGTTCGGCGCGGCGCAGCAGTTCGGCCGGATCGGAGGCGTCGGGCCCGCCCTCGGCGGCCACGGCCCCGATCGAGACCGTCGGATAGATGTCGAAGCCGGCGACCCGAAGGGGCTGCTCAAGCGCCTCGCGCAGGCGTTCGGAGGCGGCGCCGGAGCCGCGCGGCACAATCACCGCGAATTCGTCCTCGCCGACCCGGGCCGGGCTGGCCTCCTGGGCGAAGGCGCCGTTCAGGCGCGACCCGAGGGCCGTGAGCACCATATCGGCCCGCTCATGCCCCAGGGCCTCATTGAGACGGCGCAGGCGATCGACGTCGGCCACGACCAGTTCGTAGTCGCCGGGCTGGGTCAGGGTCTCGCCGACGCGGGCGAGGAAGGTGCGGCGGTCCAGCAGGCCGGTCAGATGATCCCGGTGCGAGGCCGCGAACTTTGTCTCGAGAGCGACCACCCCGGCGGCGCGCAGGCCGTCCTCGAGCCAGACGCCGCGCCAGATGCAGGTCTCGGAGTCGCGCATGCGCAGGCGTATGGCGACTTCGGTGCCCTCGGCCTGTGGCTTGAGAATCCGCTCCGCCAGCGAGCGGTCGTGCGGCACGGCGACGGCGGTGAAGGCGGCGCCCGAACATTCCGGGGCCAGAGGGCCGAGACCGAGCGCCCGGGTGGCCCCGGTGAACCGCATCTGGTCGTCGGCCGGAGTCCAGATCCACAGGGCCGCATCGGCGGCGGCCAGCGCCTCTATCGCGGTTGTCGCGTCCCAGGCCAGGCTTCTGGAGCGAGTGTTCAAGACGCAGACCGTTCCCGAGAAAACGGCCTCACGGATCACCCGGGATCAGCCGCGGCGCCCGGAGCCCTCATTGACGACGCCGAACAGCAGATGATCTGCCCAAGCGCCGTTAATTTTGAGATAAGCCCGGGCCTGTCCCTCAAGCGCGAAGCCCGACTTTTCCAGCACCCGGCGGGAGGCCTGGTTGGTCGGCACGCAGGCCGCCTCGACCCGGTGCAACTTCAGATCGTCGAAGGCGTGCGCCACCACCGCTCGCGCCGCCGCCGTGGCGTAGCCCCGTCCGGCGACCGGTCGGCCGATCCAGTAGCCCAGGGTTCCGGCCTCGGCCACGCCGCGGCGGACGTTCGACAGGGTGATGGCCCCGACCAGCGACTGGTCCGCGTCGGCGAAGATGAAGAAGGGACAGGCGTGCCCCGCCTCCATTTCACGGGTGTAGATCGACAGGCGGCGGCGGAAGGCGGGACGGGTCAGGTCGTCCTCGGGCCAGGTCGGCTCCCACGGCTGCAGATAGGCGTGTGACTGCTGGCGCAGGGCGGCCCAGGGCTCGTAGTCGGCGATACGCGGGGGGCGCAGGGTCACCCCCTGCCCCTTCACGACCACCCCGGTCGCCTCATTGATCCAGTCCAGCAGGGCCATGCGAGCAGGATAGTCGCCCGACGATCAGCCGAAAAGGGCGTCGCGGAAGGCCGGTCCGGCCGCGGCCGCCGCCTTCGGTCCCAGCACGGCGGTCGCCGCCCGGCCGGGGGCCAGCAGCGCCGCGGCGGCGGCGCGAACGTCGTCGACGCCCTGGGCCAGGGCCCGGTCGGCCATGGTCTGGGAGGGGATGGTCTTGCCGAAGATCAGCACCTGGGCCGCGGCCCGCCCGGCCCGCGCCGCCGGGCTCTCGTCCGACATCCACAGGCCGGCGTTCATCACCGCCTTGGCGCGCGACAGCTCGGCCGCCGTCGGGCCGTGCTCGGCCAGGGCGCGGATCTCGGCGGCGCAGACCTGGGCCAGCTCGACGGCCCGGTCGGCCGAGGCTCCGGCGTAGACGCCCAGCAGGCCGGCGTCCTCATAGGGCTCGTGATAGGCGTCGATGGCGTAGGCCAGACCCCGCTCCTCGCGCGCGCTCTGGAACAGGCGCGAGGCCATGCCGCCGCCGAGGATCTCGGTCATCAGCCGCGCCGCCGCATAGGACGGATCGGCGGCCGAGGGGGCGGGCAGCTGGAAGACGATATTGGCCTGTTCGATGCGCCGCGACAGGGCGGCGTGGCCGCCGGTGAAGCGCGGCGCGTCGGGCGTCTCGGCAGGGGTCGCGGTCTGGTCGCCGAACCAGCGCTCGGCGAGGGCCAGCAGCTCGGTCTCGTCGACCGCGCCCGAGGCGGCGATCACCATCCGGTCGGGCGAATACAGGCGGGCGCGCCACTCGCTGATCGCAGCGCGGGTGATCGGCTTGAGGCTGGCGACCGAGCCGAGGATCGGCCGGCCCAGCGGCTGGCCGTTGAAGGCCCGGGTCTGGGCCATTTCGAAGACGTGGTCGTCGGGGGTGTCGAAGGCCTCGGCGATCTCCTGCGCCACGACATCCTTCTCGCGCTCGATCTCGTCGGGATCGAGGGTCGGGCGGAACACCAGATCGGACAGCACCTGCATGGCCAGCGGCAGGGAGCCGTCGAGGGCGCGGACCTCGAAACTGGTGCGCTCATAGCCGGTCGAGGCGTTGAGAGAGCCGCCCTCGGCCTCGATCCGCTCGACGATCTCGCGCGCGCCCATGTCGCCGGCGCCCTTGAAGACGAGGTGTTCGAGGCAATGGGACCAGCCGGAGCGGGCCTCGTCCTCCCATTTGGCGCCGCCGCGCACGGCGACCGTCAGGGCCAGGGTGCGCAGGCCGGGCATGGGGTCGCAGACGACGCGGACGCCATTGGAGAGGGTGTGGAGCTGGGCGGTCAGGAGGGTCTCTCTTCCCCGTCGTCGTCCGCGCGGTTTGCGGGCGGCGGGGTCAGTTTGCGTCGGAGCAGGGCGATATAGAAAGCCGCCAGGGTCAGCGCCAGTCCGAACCAGGTGATCGCATAGCCGAGATGGTTGTTGGAGAAGGCGGCCGGGGGCGCCGAGGGGCTCAGGGCCAGCCAGTCGGGATTGGACGAGGTCAGGGCGAACAGGGTCTGGGGGGCGACGGGGCCCTCGACCCCGAGCGCCCGGGCCATGGCGGCGTTGTCGCGGGCGTAGAAGCGGCGGCCCTCGGCGGCGAGGGCCATCGGCCCCGGGGCCGGCGTCTCGCGCACCTCGGCGACCAGTTGCACCGGCGTGGCGCTGGCCCCGGTCGGGGGGCGGGCGGAGACGACGTCGGCGACGAAGCCGCGGTCGACCAGCAGGGTCTGACCGTAGCCGGGGTGCCGGCAGGCCGAGATCAGGCGGACGCCGGCCTGGCCTTCGTGAATGGAATACAGCTCCACGTACGGGGCCGTGGCCAGACCAGGGCAGGTCAGGGACACCTTGCGGAACTCGACCTGCGCGGCGTCGAGGACTTCGGACGGGGCCGCCGGCGGGAGGGACGCCGCCGCCCCGGCCTGGGCGATCAGGTCCTGTTTCCACTGCAGCCGCTGCACCTGCCAGACGCCCAGCCAGATCAGCAGGGCCAGCAGCAGGGCCGAGGCGATCGTCAGGATCCAGGGAAAGCGGCGCATCTAGTGGCGCTCCGAACGGTTGCGCATCTGCAGGGCGATCATCACCCCCTTGCCCGGGCGCATCAGGCCCAGCGACAGGCCGGCGACCAGCGGCAGGGCGACCAGCAGCATGGCCCATATCGGCGGATTGTACGCGATCTGCACCAACAGGGCCCCGAACACGACCGGCGCCCCGGCGATCTGCATCACGAAGACGGCCGCGCCGTCGCCGGTGTTCAGCCGGGTGAAGTCGAAGCCGCAGACGCGGCACTGCTTCACCACCTCGAGGAAGCCGGAGAACAGCGGACCCTTGCCGCAGTTCGGGCACCGGCAAAGCAGACCGGCGCGGATCGGGTCGATCCGCGCCGGCTGAAGGTCTGGAACGGGAGTCCCCTGCGTCACCCGAAGGCGACGTAGACGAAGGCGAACAGGAACAGCCAGACCACGTCGACGAAATGCCAGTACCAGGCGGCGGCCTCGAAGCCGAAATGCTTCTCCGGGGTCATCTGGCCGGCCAGCAGGCGCAGCAGGCAGACGGTCAGGAAGATGGTGCCGATCAGGACGTGGAAGCCGTGGAAGCCGGTCGCCATGAAGAAGATCGAACCGTACAGGCCCGAGTTCAGCGCCTCTTCGTTGAAGAACAGGTTCTCATGCAGGATGTGCTGGTACTCATAGACCTGGATGATGGTGAACAGCACGCCGAGGGCGACGGTGATGGCGAGGCCGAGCTTGGTCGCGTTGCGGTCGCCGACCTGAAGGGCGTGGTGGGCCCAGGTCACGGTCGTGCCGGAGAGCAGCAGGATCAGGGTGTTCAGCAACGGCAGCTGCCAGGCGTCCAGCACCTCCACGCCGCGCGGCGGCCAGGTCGACCAGGCGGCGGCGGTCTCGGCCCAGTTGCCGATCTCGGGCACATGGGCGCGCGCCTCATTGAAGATCGCCATCTCGAAGAACACCCAGAAGAAGGCGACGAAGAACATCACCTCGGAGGCGATGAACAGGATCATGCCGTAGCGCAGGCCGATCGAGACGACCGGGGTGTGGTCGCCGGAGCGGCTTTCCTTGATCACATCGGCCCACCAGCCGGCCATCGAGACCAGCACGCCGGCGAGGCCGGCGAAGAACAGGGCCGCCTGTCCGTCGCCGAACAGGGCAAGGGCGATGGGGCCCGAATCGGCCGGAACCAGACCCTTCATCCACACCACGGCGCCGAGCATCATGATGGTGACGGCGATCGATGACACCAGCGGCCACGGGCTGGGGTTCACCAGGTGGTAGTCGTGATGCGGAGCGGCGTGGGCGTCGGCCATCTGTGTCTCTTGCAACGGTCGAGAAGCGGGTTGGGGCAGGCTATAGCGTCCGCTATCCGGCCGCGCCAGTGGCTGGCGCCGCGTTTGCGGCCAGGTCGGCTCCCTTGGTCGGATAGAAGGTGTAGCTGAGGGTGATCTCGCGCACGCCGCGGCTCTCGCGGTCGGTGGCCATTTCCGGGGCGACGAAATACTGCACGGGGAATTTCATCGTCTCGCCGGGCTGGATGGTCTGACCCTCGAAACAGAAGCACTGCAGCTTCTGGAAATAGGGCCCGGCCCGCTCCGGCACGACATTGTAGGAGGCCGTGGCGTGGATCGGCTGATCCGAGGTGTTGGTGACGTCGAAGAAGGCCATGCCGGTCTCGCCGATGCGCACCCGCTGGCTGACCTGTTCGGCCCGGAAGGTCATCGGCAGGCCGCGGACATTGGTGTCGAAGCGGATCAGCACGGACTCGTCCAGCACCGTGTCGGGCGCCGTGTCGGCCTTGCGGACGGTGCCGTCGAAGCCGGTGACCTGGCAGAACATCCGGTACAGGGGCACGGCGGCGAACGAGGCGCCGGTCATGCCCATGACGCCGAGGACGCAGGCGATGGCGATCAGATTCTTGCGGTCCATGGCGCGGGGCCTCACCCGGCGGGGGCGACGGGCTGGCCCGCCGCGACCGTGGCCTGACGCTGTTCCATATTGCCCGCCAGCTTCAGCACCGTGGTGGTGAAGACCAGCACGATGAAGGCCACCAGCACGGCGGCGAGGGCGATGTTTCGCTTCTTGCGCGAAGCCATTTGTTCCGGGGTCAGGCGCATCATGGCGGCTACAGGCTCATCGTTGGCGTCAGGCTCTCGACCAGCAGGGCCGCGAACAGGGCCATCAGATACAGGATCGAGAAGGCGAACAGGTTACGCGCCGGTTTGGCCTCCGCGCGCACATCATACAATGCGGCCTCTCGCCCCACGGCCTCGGCCTTGTCGGGCTCGTCCCCGGCGCGCGAGCGCCACAGCCGCGCGGCGAGGAACAGGAAGCCGATTCCGCCGACGACCGACACCACCAGATAGATCGGCCCGCCCATCCCCGTCAGCCCCGGCGCGATGGCCACGGGGACGAAGACCAGGCTGTACAGCAGGATCTGCAGCCGGGTCGATTTCGCCCCGCGCACCACCGGCATCATCGGGATCCCGGCCTTGGCGTAGTCGCCCGCCGAATACAGGGCCAGGGCCCAGCTGTGCGGCGGAGTCCACAGGAAGATGATCAGGAACAGCAGCCACGCCTGCCACGGCGTCGAGCCGGTCGCCGCGGCCCAGCCGATCACAGGAGGGAAGGCGCCGGCGGCGCCGCCGATGACGATGTTCTGCGGCGTCCGCCGCTTGAGCAGCAGGGTGTAGAAGCCGGCGTAATAGACGATGGTCATGGCCAGCAGGCCGCCGGCGAGCCAGTTGGTCGCCATGCCCAGCAGCATGACCGAAAAGATCGACAGGATGACGCCGAAGGTCATGGCGTCCTGGCGCGACACCCGCCCCGCCGCCACCGGCCGGCCGCGCGTGCGGCGCATCAGGGCGTCGGTCTCGCCCTCCAGCGCCATGTTCAGCGCCCCGGCCGCCCCGGCGCCCACGGCGATGCACAGGATGGCGATGGCCGCCGTCAGCCAGCCGATCGCGCCGTCAGCCACCACCAGGCCGGTCACCGCCGTGAAGATCACCAGCGACATCACGCGCGGCTTCAGCAGCTGGAAGAAGTCTTCCGGCTGGGCGGTGGTGATGGTCGAGGCGGCGGCGGGTGAGGGCATGGTCTTTCTAACGTCTGAGGGCCGCTCCCTGTGCAGGAGCGGCCCCCGGTTTTTATCGTTCCGGTCGGACCGGACCTAGTGGTCGTCGCCCTTGACCACCGGCAGTTCGTTGAACTGGTGGTGCGGGGGCGGCGAGGACAGGGTCCACTCCAGGGTCGTGGCGCCTTCGCCCCACGGGTTGGCGACGCCCGGACGACGACGAATCGCCGCCTCGGCCAGCATGACAAGGAAGACGCCGACGCCGACGATGGTCACGACATAGCCGATCGACGAAACCTGGTTCCACAGGGTGTAGCCGTCGGCGTAGTCGACGTAGCGGCGCGGCATGCCCTGCAGGCCGAGGAAATGCTGCGGGAAGAACACCAGGTTCACGCCGATGAACATGATCCAGAAGTGCGCGGCGCCGAGGAACTCGTTGTATTTCACGCCGAACATCTTCTCGAACCAGTAGTAGAAGCCGGCGAAGATCGCGAACACGGCGCCCAGCGACAGGACGTAGTGGAAGTGGGCCACGACATAGTAGGTGTCGTGCAGGGCGTAATCGATGCCGGCGTTGGACAGGACCACGCCGGTCACGCCGCCGACGGTGAACAGGAAGATGAAGCCGATGGCCCAGAGCATGGGCGTCTTGAAGCTGATCGAACCGCCCCACATCGTCGCGATCCAGCTGAAAATCTTCACGCCCGTGGGCACGGCGATGATCATGGTCGCGGCGATGAAGTAGGCGCGCAGGTTCACGCTCATGCCGACCGTGTACATGTGGTGCGCCCACACGATGAAGCCGACGAAGCCGATGGCGACCATGGCGTAGGCCATGGCGAGGTAGCCGAAGATCGGCTTCTTCGAGAAGGTCGAGACGATGTGCGAGATCATGCCGAAGCCCGGCAGGATCAGGATGTAGACCTCGGGGTGGCCGAAGAACCAGAACAGGTGCTGGTACATGACCGGATCGCCGCCGCCGGCCGGGTCGAAGAAGCTGGTGCCGAAGTTGCGGTCGGCCAGCAGCATGGTGATGGCGCCGGCCAG
>JAHJNW010000161.1 GCA_018820665.1 Alphaproteobacteria bacterium
CAATTTCGAGCTGGCCATCGCGGTGGCCATCGCAGCCTTCGGGCAGACCTCGCCCGTCGCCTTCGCGGCCGTCATCGGTCCCCTGGTCGAGGTGCCGGTGCTGATCCTGCTGGTGTCGGTTGCGCTGTGGATGGGCCGCCGCTGGTTCCCGGACACCGCCCCGCCGGCGGACGCCGCCTGATGGTCGTCCCGCATCTGCTGGACGCGGATGACGCCGGCCTGATCGCGACCCTGCGTGGCGCGGGTCTGCCGGACCCCGGTGACGGCCGCTACTTCAGCGCCGATCACTACGGCGCGGTCATCGGCTACGTCGGACTGGAAGGGGAGGGACGCGACCTGCTGCTGCGCTCCTTGGTCGTCCTTGCCGACCAGAAGGCCCGCGGCCTGGGAAGTCGGGTGCTGGCCGCCGCCGAGACCGCCGCCGGCGACCTGGGCGCTGCACATCTGCACCTGCTCACCACGACGGCCGAGCGCTTCTTCACCCGGCACGGCTTCGTCGTCGCCGATCGGGCGTCTGCACCGCCCGCGATCCGGCGAACCGGCGAGTTCGCGGATCTCTGCCCGGCGTCGGCCGCCTACCTGACCAAGGACCTCTGATGACCTTCGCCCGCCTACGGTCGCTGCCGGATCCGGATCATCTGCCGGCTCTGGACGCGGCTCATCTGTCTGCCGAGCCTGCCCGTGGACTGGGTCCGACAGACCCGGCACCGCGGATTCTGCTCTTGTATGGATCGCTGCGCGAACGGTCCTACTCACGGCTCTGCGTTGAGGAAGCGGCCCGTCTGCTGCAGCGGATGGGATGCGAGACCCGCATTTTCGACCCCTGTGACCTTCCTCTGCCGGGCGCGCCTGGCGACGATGACCACCCGGCGGTGCGCGAGCTACGCGAGCACGCCTTCTGGTCAGAGGGCATGGTCTGGTGCAGTCCGGAACGGCACGGCCAGGTCTCCGGGGTGATGAAGCTGCAGATCGATCACCTGCCGTTGAGCCTGGGCGGCATGCGCCCGACCCAGGGCCGGACGCTCGCTGTCATGCAGGTGTCGGGCGGGTCCCAGAGCTTCAACGCCGTCAACACCCTGCGCCTCCTGGGCCGCTGGATGCGGATGGTCACCGTCCCCAACCAGTCGAGCGTGGCCAAGGCCTTCCAGGAGTTCGACGAGGCCGGCCGGATGAAGCCATCGGCCTACTATGAGCGGATCGTCGATGTGATGGAGGAACTGGTGCGCTTCACCATTCTGGTCCGGCCCCACGCCGTCCAGCTCGTAGACCGATATTCCGAACGGAAGGCCGCCGGGGTTCCGGTCGAGATCACCTCGGATCTCTCCGCAATCGCTGCAGCACCCCCCTGAAGGGGGCGGGGCGTTCGATACCGGAAAGTTAAGCCCCGGCCCCCTGTCCCAGTGCAACGTCAAATTTTTGCAGTGACCCGAATAGCTGCTTGTGGCGCGCACTTCAGACCTCAGCCGCGTCTCAGACCTCTCGATTCAAGCTGCCGCTGGCTCACCCCGAAAGGGCCTTTCGGGGAGGCGGGCGGCCAAAACTTTCTCCTGGATGCCTCGCCGCACCATCATCGACGATCGATTGGATGGCCACATCCGGCGGATCGGCGCAGGGCGGAAGGTCCAGGCTGTGCTCTGTGTCGAGCCGTTGGGCGACGACGGCTACGCGATAAGCATCCCGGCCTAAGGCCAATCTTTCACCTGAAATTGAGGCGGCGTCGTTTGGCAACGAGCGCTGTCGGACACGAAACCCAAGTCGTGAAAAGTCGCCATCGCAGTCGGGGCGACTTTCGGACCGCAAGTCATCACAAGTCGTATTTTGAGTCTTTGCGAGTTGTCGGACAGTCGTTTGCAAGTCGCGTAAAATAATCGATCCACAGAGTTGACAACCTGTGGATATATTTGCTTGCAATGTGGTGCATCGCGCTGAGACGCGCTGAACACAGGAAGCAAGACATGCGTGGAAGACTTGGGCGCCGCCTGTTCGGCGCGATGATGACGTGCGGCCTGATGATGGCCGGGCCGGCCCTGGCCGGAGGTTCAGGGATGCCCTGGGAAGGGCCGCTCCAGCAGGTGGTCCAGTCCATCACCGGGCCCGTGGTCCAGGCCGCAGCGGTCGTGGCGGTGGTCGTCTTCGGCGCCGGCATCGCGATGAGCGAGAACGGATCCTCGATGCGACGCGGCCTAGGCATCATGTTCGGCCTTTGCATTGCCTTCGCGGCCTCGACCTTCTTCCTCGACTTCTTCGGCTTCGCCGGCGGGGCGGAGATCGGATGATGGCCGGCTCCCTCCAGGACGGACGACCGGAGGGCTGGGATCTTCCGGTCGCCCAGGCCCTGAGCGAGCCGGTCCTCATGGCCGGGATGCCTCGGGACTACGCCATCGCCATGGGGACGATCGCGGTGGTGCTCGGCCTGGCCCTGCGGATCTGGTGGCTCGGCCTTCTGTGGTGGGCCGTCGCCCACGCGATCGGCTTGTGGGCCGCCAGGGCAGACCGCCGGTTCTTCGATGTGCTTCGGCGCCACCTCGCCCTGCCTGGCCATCTGGACGCGTGAGGGGCCGATGCGCTTTCTAGAAGAACATCGCAGACGCCCGGCGGCTCTGGCCGACCATCTGCCCTGGGCCGCCCTGGTCGCGCCGGGCGTGATCCTCAACAAGGACGGCTCCTTCACCACGGGCTTCCGGTTCCGGGGACCGGACCTGGAATCCTCGACCGAGGACGAGCTGATGGCCGTCCGGGCGCGTCTGAACAATGCGCTGAAGCGTCTCGGAACAGGCTGGTGCCTGCATATGGAGGCGCGCCGCCGTGAGGCCGCCCCCTATCCGGAGAGCGCGTTCGACCTGGATGTCGCCTGGCTTCTCGACGAGGAACGTCGGAGCCGCTTCGAGGCTGGCGACCCGGCCTTCGAGACGGATTGAGCGTTTGATCGAGGTCTCCGATGCGCTCGACGTGCGCATCGAGAACCGTGCGTCGCTCGCCGGGAACGGGAGCCTGGAGTCGGTCGATCCCACCG
>JAHJNW010000162.1 GCA_018820665.1 Alphaproteobacteria bacterium
ATCGTCGTCGGGCGGTTCGCCATAGCGCAGGTTCTCTCGCGCGATGCCGAGATCCCCGAGGCGGACGATGCGTTCCACGGGCGTGAAGATGACGGCCGGGGTCGGGGTTTCAGGAATAGAGGTTGTTGGGGTGATGACGGGAACGAGGTCGCTCATGAGGTCTCTCCTGCCGGGCGTCGGGGCCCATCCCTGCCGCTCCGGCGCCCCTCAGCGCCCTCGCTCCCCCTTTTGCGACGTTGCCGCGACCGCGACCTCGTTCCAGTCGCCGAACGGCGGGTCGGGCCATGACGCCTCGACATCAAGTCCATCGCGGACCAGGCGGCGGCGGAGCCGGGACGCCGCCGCCTCACCGGCCTCGCCTCGATCGGCGGCGATCAGGACCCTGCGCACGCAGGCGGGCGGGCTCCAGACGGCGAGGTTGTTGGCGGCCATGAGGGCCCAGCCGGGAAGACCGAAGCGGTCCATTGCCGACAAGGTCGTGACGACCCCTTCGCCCACCAGCATGTTTTCGGCCGCAGGCGAGAGGCGAACGGCCGCGCCGGGGGGCACCTGACCCACGGTCTTGCGAGCCAGGCGCAGACCGGCAGCGAGCAGCCCGTTGGTCTCGAGATATGTCAGTTCGACCGCCGTCAGACGATCGTCGGCGTCGCTGATCCGGGCGATCAGAGCCGGACGCGAGCGCCCGCCGCTCCGATACACCGAGAGTGGCGCGGCCGGGTGCAGCCGAAGATTGGAGACCGCGTCCCCGGCCAGAACGGCGCGCCGCTGTAGATAGAGAGCGGCCGGACCGTGGGGTGTTCGCCCCGTCGTCGCGGTCCACAGACGCGACGCGGTCTCCACGCGAAAGCGCCGGTCCGGTCTCGGCGATGAGGACCGTCCGCGCCCGCCGCCGGTGAGCCGACCGGCGTCGTCGATGAAGCCTCGACCGCGAAGATCATCCCGGGCAGTGCGCCAGTCGGCGCCGCCGAATCCGTGGATGATGACGCGATCATCGGCCAGCATCAGAGAAACCGAACGATCCGCCGTGCTGTGACCGGGTGCGGGGATGCTGGCGCGTGAGCCCCCGGCGTAAAGGTCGCCGCCCAGGGCGGTGACGATGGCTTTCAGGGTCATGGCGGCCTCAGATCAGGCCGAGCTGTTTGAAGCTCGCCGTACCCTGGCGGCCGATGACGAGATGGTCGTGGACCTGCAGGCCGAAGACGCGCGCAGCATCGTTGATCTGCCGCGTCATTTCGATGTCAGCGCGCGAAGGCGTCGGATCGCCGGACGGATGGTTGTGGACCAGAATGAGCGCGGAGGCCGAGACTTCGAGCGCGCGCCGGATAACTTCCCGGGGGTAGACCGGCGCGTGGTCAACGGTCCCTTCTGCGAGGAATTCGTCCCGGAGGAGGACGTTCTTTCGATCCAGGTAGAGGGCGCGGAACTGCTCCCGGGGTGCGTGGGCCAACGCTGAGCGCACATAGGCTATAAGGCATGACCAGGACGATACGACGGGACGTCGGCAAGCTTCCGACCGGGCCAGACGGACGCTCAACTGCTGCAGTAGTTTGAGGTCGGTGATCGTGGTCGCGTTCAGTGAAGCGGCCCGGGCGAGTTCCGGCGGGTCGGCAGCGACGACGGCTGCCACCGAGCCGAAGACCTTCAGCAAAGTCTCAACGGCCCGGGGAATGTCACGCTGTGGCAAGGTGCGTGTCATCAGCAGGGAGAGTAGGGACGCGTCGTCCAACTCCGGCTGAAGGGCTCCCGGTAGATCAAAAAGCGACGCCGAGAGACGATCGGAAGGCTGGGGCGTCGATGAGGGCAAGGGTCGCATCACGGGCTCCTGGACTGTTCCACCCCCGCTCGGGGCGGCCGCCTCCGCCCTTCCTTTTTCTCCGGTTCACTGTTGGCGAGGTACGCCGCGGGCGTCAGGTTGGCTCCTGAAATGGCTCCTCATGCTCGCCGGCCACGCCTCGTTTCTGGCCAGACGTCTCGAAGTGGCGGGACGCCGAGACCCTCGAAGTCCGCCCCATCTTTTTTCTGGTCACCCTCAGGAATGGCCTGATCTTCCTGTTTGCGATCCCGATCTTCGAGCTGCTCGAACATGCCCAGACGAGCGGCTGGATCCAGACGGTGTTCACACTGCCCTGAGCCAGGCGCCGCGAACTTGCTGGACCGCCTAAAACCAAAAAGCCGCTTGGCTGGTGGACGGGGCTTCGCACCAGAGTTGCTAAGCTCACCGCCAGGATCCGCGCCTGCTGACACGACAGGAAGGCCTCGAGCGGTCTCCTATCCCGGCTGCGCTCCGGCGGTTGCCGCCGAAAGAGCCCGGGCCTCGCTGCGGATGCGCACCCACATCATCGCTGCGTTGAGAAGGCTGAATATGATCGCATAGCCGACCAGTCCGAAGGCCAGCGGCAGGACCGCGATCGAGGGCGACCACGACATAGTTGGGATGGGAGACGAAGCGATAAGGCCCCCGAGTGACCAGCGGCGCGCCTGGCAAGGTGATGATCCGGGTCGTCCAGCGGGAACCGAGAGTGGCGATCACCCAGACCCGGCCTGCCTGGAGCAGAACGAAGACGGCGAGCAGGGCAAGGTTGACCGGCCTGTCCCACGCGAACGCCCACAGTCCCAGAAGCCAGGCCCCGTGCAGGAGGACGATGAAGACGTAGTGGTCCGCGCCCGTCTCGACGGCGCCCTGGGCGCGCAGACGGTGAGTGTTATACTCGGCCAGAACCAGTTCCCCGAGCCGCTGCGCGGTCACCAGGGCGAGGACGACGATGGACAACATCACGCCGCCGCCCTCAGGGTCACGGTGCTGAGGGTGAAACCTGGCCCCAGGGCGGTCACGACCGACCGGTTCGGCAGGCCCTGTCGTCTCGCCCGGTCGAGGACGTAGAGGACCGTCGGCGCGGACATGTTGCCGTGGTCGGCCAGAACCTCCCGTTCGTGATCCAGACTGCCCTGATCGAGGGACAGGGATCCCTCCAGGGCGTCGATGACCTTCATTCCGCCCGGGTGACAGATGAAACGATCAACATCCTCAAGCTCCAGGCCCTGGCGTTCGAGCATCCCGACCATCGCCGGTCGGAGGTTTTCGCGGGCGAACGGAGGAATGGCGCGGTCGAAGATCACGCCCAGACCGGTCGGGCCGACGCGCCAGCCCATGACGTCCAGACTTCCGGGCCAGGTGTGTTCGCCCGCCGCCTCGATCGAGGCGAAGCCCGCCTCGCCGCAGCGCACCACACAGGCGGCCGACCCGTCGCCGAACAGCGCCGTCGCAACAATGTCCGCCTTGGTCAGATCCTCCATCCGGAACGAAAGGGTGCAGAGCTCGACCACGACCACGAGGATCACGGCCCCCGGCGAGGCCTGGGCCAGCCTTCCCGCAAGGGCGAGGCCCGTCGCTCCGCCGGCGCAGCCGAGGCCGAAGACCGGGACCCGCGCTGCATCGGAGCGAAATCCCATCCGGGCCATGGCGCGGGCCTCAAGGCTGGGCGTGGCGATGCCCGTCGATGAGACCGTGATGACCACGTCGACATCGGAACCTTTCAGGCCTGCTTGATCGAGAGCCGCTTCCGCGGCTCTGGCGAACATGCCGACCGCGATGTCGAGATAGGCCTGGGTCCGTTCCGGCCAACTCCGTGGAGTGAGATACCAATCCAGGGGCATGGCCGATTGCCGCGTCCTGATCCCCGCAGTGTCGAACACGGGCAGCATCCGGTCCATTCCGGGAAACCGGTCTCTAAACAGCGCCTGAGCGACCCGGACCACGTCCGTCTGGGTCATGACATTCGGCGCGTTTGCGGTCGCGATGGAGAGAAGTTTGGCGGAAGCCGGCATCGAGGTTCGCTCCGGTCGGCATCGGTTGCGACCCGAACGCTAATCGCGCGAAAGCTTCAAGGTTCCAAAAAGGCTTACAGTACAGCTAGATAAGAACCGGCATCACTCGCAAAAGCACCCAGAAGCGGAAGCATAGCGTTCGAGGATGAAGCACGAAACAGCTCCCGAGATGGGCGGTCGGCGTGCCTCTCGACCAGTTCATTCTCGACCGCTATCTCGCCAGCGCCGGTCAGAATGAGACGTCGTCGGGTCTCAAACGCCGTAACCCGCAAGGTGGACCGGAGCGATGGCCACGGCCTCACGTCTCTTTTCACACCGTCGGTTTCGGTGTGAGGTTGGCTGAAAGCCTGGCGAGACGACGCGGCAGATCCCGTTCGATGGTTCTCTTCTGATAGGGACTAAGCTTGCGCCAGCCCGCTATCTCCGGGCGCGTTCGACCACAGCCTTCGCACTGACCCGAGCGGCCGTCGAAGGTGCAGATATCGATACAGGGCGTGCCGGTCATGAAGGAACTACCCGGCCAGGGCCATGACGGCCTGCCAGGTGAGAACCAGGCCGACGATGGCGATCAGCCCGCCTGAAAAATAGGGCGCTTTCCGCGCAAAAGCCGCGAAACCTCCCGACCAGCGCTTCTCCGCATGCCGCATCCCGATCGCCGCTGCGACACCGACGGTGACCATGGTCGCCGCCAATCCGATCGAAAAGCACAGGACGAGGGTCGCACCCAAGGCCACCTGCTTC
>JAHJNW010000163.1 GCA_018820665.1 Alphaproteobacteria bacterium
AGTGCTGAACCCCAACCACGTCATCTGCACCCTGGATGACGGCGCGTCGGTGCGCATGGAACTGACCGTCCAGAACGGCAAGGGCTATGTCGCCGCCGAGCTGAACCGTCCGGAAGACGCCCCGATCGGCCTGATCTCGGTCGACGCCCTGTATTCGCCGGTCAAGCGCGTCGCCTATCGCGTCGAGCCGACCCGCCAGGGACAGTCGCTGGACTATGACAAGCTGGTGCTGGAAGTCGAAACCAACGGCGCAGTGTCGCCTGTGGACGCCGTGGCCTACGCCTCGCGCATCCTGCAGGACCAGCTGCAGATCTTCATCACCTTCGACGAGCCGAAGAAGGCCGTGGAACAGGCGGACGGCAAGCCCGACCTGCCGTTCAACCCGGCCCTCCTCAAGAAGGTCGACGAACTTGAGCTTTCGGTCCGTTCGGCCAACTGCCTGAAGAATGACAACATCGTCTACATCGGCGACCTGATCCAGAAGACCGAGGGCGAGATGCTTCGCACCCCGAACTTCGGCCGCAAGTCGCTGAACGAGATCAAGGAAGTTCTCGCGACGATGGGCCTTTCGCTCGGCATGGATGTGCCCAACTGGCCGCCCGAAAACATCGAAGACCTGGCCAAGAAGTTCGACGACCAGATCTAGTTTCAACCCTCCGCCCCAGGCCGTCACGGCTGACGGAGCGGTTAGAATGAGAGAACCCCAGGTCCGCTGTCGTGGAAACCAGGGTGAGTAGGAGAGACCCCGATGCGCCACGGCGCCGCCTATCGCAAGCTCGGCCGTACGGCCAGCCACCGGACCGCGATGTTCGCCAATATGGCGGCGTCGTTGATCAAGCACGAGCAGATCACGACCACCCTCCCCAAGGCGAAGGAACTGCGTCCCTTCGTCGAGAAGCTGGTCACGCTCGCCAAGAAGGGCGACCTGCACGCGCGTCGTCAGGCCATCAGCCACGTCCGTGACGTGCCGCAGGTGGGCAAGCTGTTCGAAACGATCGGCCCGCGCTACGCCGACCGCAACGGCGGCTACATCCGCATCATGAAGGCCGGCTATCGCCACGGCGACAACGCCGCCATGGCCGTGATCGAGTTCGTCGACCGCGACGTCGACGCCAAGGGCCAGGACTCGGGTCCGGTCTATCAAATCGAGGGCGACGAAGAAGCGTAAGCTTTTCTCGTTGGGGCTTCGAAGGGGCGGCCGGAGCGATCCGGCCGCCCTTTTCTTTTGACCGCCGGCCCGGGCGTTCGACGCCTCACAGCGCCAGGCTTGCCGTCGGGTCCGCGCGGCGCCAGATGGCGGTCATGAGCGTCTCGATCGTCCCCTTCCGCCCCGACCACGCCGCCGCCTGGGCCTCGCTCAACGAGGCCTGGCTGGCCGAGGGCGGCTTCGCCGTCGAGGCCAGGGACCGCAAGGTCATCGACGATCCCCAGGGCGCCATCCTCGATTCCGGCGGGCTGATCTTCATGGCCGAGCGCGCGGGCCAGGCGGTCGGCTGTTGCGCCCTGATGGCCATGGGTGACGGCGGCTATGAGGTGGCCAAGATGACGGTCTCGCCAGCGGCCCGCGGCCTCGGTCTCGGCCGCCGCCTGCTCGAGGCCTGCGAGGCCGCCGCGCGGGCCGCTGGAGCGCCGCGCCTGTACCTGGAAACCAGCAGCACCCTCAAACCTGCCGGCGCGCTATACCGCGGCTTCGGCTTCGTCGACCTGCCGCCCCGGCCCAGCCCCTACGCCCGCGCCGATGTGTGGATGGAGAAGCGGCTCTAGCCCAAGATCTCATACAGCACGGCCGCCCAGATCAGGATGGCGCACAGGACATAGGCGATCCGGTCCCACAGGGTCCGGCGCGGCGGGGGCGGGGGTTTGTCGAACAGCGGCATCGGCCAGTTTGAAGCCGATTTCATGCGGCGCCGAAATCGATTAAACGGGCTCACGTTGTGAGCTGAGGTCACATGTCGCGCCCGCCGCCGTCACCGCCGCTGAACGCCCTGCGCGCCTTCGAGACCTTCGCCCGGCACGGCGGCATGACCGCCGCCGCCGCCGAGCTGTGCGTCACCCACGGCGCCGTCAGCCGTCAGGTCCGGGCCCTGCAGGAGGCGCTGGGCGCGCCGCTGGTGACCGGCCCGCGGCACCGGCTGGTCCTGACGCCGACGGGGGCGGAGCTGGCGGCCCGGCTGTCGACGGGATTCGCCGCCATCCACGAGGCGGTCGCGGCGGCGCGGGCCGGCGATCATCGCTCGATCGAGATCTCCTGTCTCGGCACCCTGGCGCTGAAATGGCTGATCCCGCGACTGGGGACTTTCCTCGCCGCCCATCCCGAGATCCGCGTCCGGCTGTCGGAGTCCTACGCGCCCGTCGATTTCGCCCGCGACCGGTTCAGCGGCGCCATCCGCATCCTCAATCCGGGGACGGAGACGCCCGGCGCCGAGGTGACGCCCTTCCTGCCGCAGTATCAGGGCGCGGTGGCCGCGCCGCATGTGACGCCGCCGGGGCAGTCGCTGGACGCCTTCGCCGCCCTGCCCAGGCTGCACGCCGCCACCTTCCCCGAGAGCTGGCGGGTATGGAGCGACCTGACCGACGTCGCCCTGCCGCCGCCCGCGGTCGAGCGCGAATTCGCCCACAATCACTCGATGATCGAGGCCGCCGTGGCGGGCATGGGCGTGGCCATCGCGCCCTGGGCCTTCGTGGCGCCGGATATCGCCGCAGGCCGGCTGGTGGCGCCGTTCGGTTTCGCTCTGAGGCCCTCGCAGTTCGCCTTCCTGCGCCCGGCCGGCCGCAAGGATCCGGCCCTTGACGCCTTCCGCGACTGGCTCGTGGCCGAGGGGGCCGTCAGCCCGCCGCCTATTCCTTCGACAGATCCTGGCGTTTGAACCAGAAGATCGACAGCGCCAGGGGAACCAGCGTCCACAGGGTGAAGCCGATCAGCGAGCGCCAGACGGTGGCGTCGGTCAGGGGCGCCTCCAGCGGCCCCGGCTCCACCGCCGCCTTCAGCGTGTCATAGGCCAGTCCGGGCAGCAGCAGCTGCGGCGCCCACATCTGCGGCTCCCAGCCGATCAGCGGCATGAACTGCCCCAGCATCGACTGGCCGAAGCCAAGGGCCCATGGCACGAACAGCGCCGCCAGCAGGGAGCGGGTCATCACCGCCGTCAGCAGGCCGACCATGGCGAACTGGATGATGCGGATCCACGACAGCAGCCAGACCAGGGCGAATCCGCCGAGCTGGTCCAACGGGTAGCTGAAGGTCAGCGGCCGCTCATACACCACGGCCTGGGCGATGAAGAAGACGAAGGTCGCCACGAGGAAGGCGATCATGGCCGCCAGCGCCAGCAGCTTGAACACACCGACCTTGCCCAGCAGCAGGGCGACGCGGCCGTTGCGCGGCGTGATCAGACGCCATGTCTCCCAGCGGTAGTCGCCGGCGTAGAGCGTGGCCGCGGCGATCAGCATGAAGACGAGGATCAACCCGTTGGCCCCGGCGCCCGCGCCCATGCTCAGGGCGTCGCCCAGATTGACGGCGGCGGACTCGGCGGGGGCGGACAGGCCGGCGGCCGCAGCGGCCTCCTCGCCCTTGGCCTTGCTGATCAGGTGGAAGCCGGTCCCGCCGACCGCGAACAGCAGGGGCGTCAACAGCACGCTGAGAAACACCAGCGTCCGGTTCTTCGACAGGCGGAAGCCTTCGGCGCGAACGGCGTCAACCAGCATGGATCGTCTCCGGCGTCTGCACGGCGCCCGTCTCGGTGAAGAAGATGCTTTCCAGATCGGCGCCGACCCAGCGGGCCTCATTGATCTCGACCCCGGCCTCGACCAGGGCGCGGATCAGGGCCGGTCCTTCCGGACGTTTGACGTCGGCCAGAACGGCGTCGCCCTCAAGCGCGCCCCGCGCCCCGAGAACGGCCAGCGCCGGGGCGGTCGAGACGACCGACAGACGCAGCCGCTCACCCACCGCGGTCAGTTCGTTGACCGAGCCCTCACGGACCAGACGGCCCTTGTTGAGGATGGCGACGCGGTCGCAGATGCGCTGCACTTCCAGCAATTGGTGGCTGGCCAGCACGACGGTGACGCCGTCGTCGTCGGCCAGACTGCGGACCAGGGCGCGCATGTCCTGGATGCCGGGCGGGTCCATGCCGCTGGTCGGCTCATCGAGGATGATCAGCTCGGGCCTGCTGAGCAGGGCCGCGGCCACGCCGAGGCGTTGCATCATCCCGACCGAGAAGCCGCGCACCCGGCGGTCCGCCGCCTCGGTCAATCCGACCCGCTCCAGCCAATAGGGAATGTCGGTCTCGCCGCCGACGCCATGCGCCAGCGCCAGCCAGCGCAGCACCTGTCGCGCGGTCAGGTAGGGCGGATAGCGCGGCGTCTCGATCATCGAGCCCATGCGGCGCATGGCGGCCACGTCGCCGACGCCGCCGCCCATCACGCTGGCGGTCCCGTCCGAGGCGCGGATCAGGCCCAGCAGGATGCGGAACAGGGTCGACTTGCCGGCCCCGTTGGGGCCCAGCACGCCATAGACCCCGCCGCGCGGGATCGACAGGTCCAGCCCGTCCAGGGCGCGCACGGCCCCGTAGGTCTTGGTCAGCCCCACGACCTGGATAACGGGCGTCTCGAGAACAGCGGTCATGATCCCAGATTGAGCGTGCGTCGCAGCCGGGCGCAAGACGGCATGGCATTACCCTTTTGCAACATGAGACGTCGGGAGGCGCCGGAACGTGAGCAAACCGTAACCGTTTGAACCAGTCCGCGCCTTGATCGTGTCCAAAAATCGGGGCGAAATCGGTGTACAACGCCTTCATGACCCCTTGGATGATAATGAAGACCAGCAGCCTCGCGATCACTCTCGCCCTGTCGCTCGCCGCCTGCGGCCAGCCCAGCGACACCAGGGCCCAGGACGGCGTCTTCGCCGACAACCGGGTCGTGCCGGGCGACGCCCTGTCGATGAAGGCCAGCTTCGCCCCCGTGGTGCGCGAGGCCGCCCCGGCCGTGGTCAATATCTCAGCCCGCGGCGTGCAGCAGGTCCGCGATCCCTTCTGGGGCATCCCCGGCCAGCGTCAGACCGGTTCGGTCGGCTCCGGCGTCATCGTCCGCCCGGACGGCGTGGTGGTGACCAACAACCACGTCATCGATGGCATGCAGGAAATCCGCGTCACCCTGAACGACCGGCGCGAGTTCTCGGCCCGGGTGGTGCTGGCCGACGCCCGTTCCGACATCGCCGTGCTGCAGCTGGAGGGCGTTAGCGAAAGCCTGCCGACGCTGAGCATCGACGATCGCGAAGAGCAGCAGATCGGCGATCTGGTTCTGGCAATCGGCAATCCGTTCGGCGTCGGCCAGACGGTCACCAACGGCATCATCTCGGCCCTGAACCGGACCGAGACCGGCATCAGCGACAGCGGCTCCTTCATCCAGACCGACGCGGCCATCAACCCGGGCAACTCGGGCGGGGCGCTGGTCGACATGGACGGCGACCTGATCGGCATCAACACCGCCATCTTCTCGCGTTCGGGCTCCTCGTCCGGCGTCGGCTTCGCCGTGCCGGCGACGCTGGTGAAGCGCGTGGTCGACTCGGCCGTCGGCGGCGCCACCGCTGTGGTGCGGCCGTGGCTGGGCGTGAAGGGCGAAACCGTCAGCGCCGACATCGCCCGCAGTCTCGGCCTCGAGCGGCCGCAAGGTCTGGTGGTGACCGAAGTCTACGCCGGCGGCCCGGCGGCCCGCGCCGGCCTGCGCGAGGGCGACGTCATCACCGCCATCGACGGCGCCGAGGTCAACGACCAGGGCGGTCTCAATTTCCGCGTCGGCACGCGTGAACCGAACGACACCGTCGCCGTCGCAGTCCTGCGCGACGGCCGGACGCAAACGCTCAACGCCGGGGTGCAGCGGCTGCCGGGCGACGCCGATGTCGACAAGGCCACGGTCATCCAGTCGGGCGTCCTGTCGGGCGCCCAGGTGCTGGCCCTCAATCCGGCCCTGGCCGACAGCCTCGGCGGCGACCCGTTCGCCACTGGCGTGATCGTCGGGCGGGTGCAGCGCGGCAGCTACGCCCAACGGGCCGGGGTGCAGGGCGGCGATGTCCTTCTGACCGTCAACGGCCGCCCGGTGACCGCCGTGTCGCAACTGGCCGACGTCGCGCGCGGCTCCGAGGTCGTCCTCGAACGTCGCGGCCGGCGCATCAGTGGGGTGATCCGCTGACCCGGGGCGGCGCTACGGCTCCTTGATCGGCGCGCCGATCGACCAGCTGTGACCGAACGGGTCTTTCAGCTGGCCGTAGCGGTCGCCCCAGAACTGGTCGGCCATCGGCATGGTCGGTATGGCCCCGGCCAGCAGGGCTCGCGTCCACCATTCGTCGGCGTCATCGACCTGCAGGTGCAGGGTGACGCCCGTCGGCACGACATCCTGCGCCCCGCCATATTCCGGAAACTCGTCGTGCAGCATGACGCTGGCGCCGTTGATCGACAGATGGGCGTGGATCAGTCGTTCGCCGTCCTCGGCCGGCTTCTGGTCCAGCACGCGGGCGCCGAAGGCGCGGGTGTAGAATTCCAGCGCCGCCTGGCCGCCGCGCGACGGGATCGCCAGATGCGGCGTGACGCCCGAGGTCGGGCCCTGGTTCGGATCGGCCATGTCGCTCTCCTCTGCGGGTGGCCACACTAACGCGTGAAATGCGCGTCGGTAACGCCTATCTCTGCCCGTTCATGACCGATCTGTTCGAAGCCTCCGGCATCCATCCCCCCGACGCGCCCCTGGCCGACCGCCTGCGCCCCCGCACCCTCGAGGAGGTGGTGGGGCAGGATCATCTGCTGGGCGAGGGCGGGCCGATCCGGCGCATGGTCGAGGCCGGCCGGCTGGGCTCCATGATCCTGTGGGGCCCGCCGGGCACCGGCAAGACCACCATCGCCCGCCTGCTGGCCCAGGCCGCCGGCTACCAGTTTCAGCAGATATCCGCCGTCTTCTCCGGCGTCGCCGACCTCAAGAAGGCGTTCGAGGCCGCCCGCATGCGCCGCGCCGCCGGCCAGTCGACCCTGCTGTTCGTCGACGAGATCCACCGTTTCAACCGCGCCCAGCAGGACGGCTTCCTGCCCTTCGTGGAGGAGGGGGTGATCACCCTCGTCGGGGCCACGACCGAGAACCCGTCGTTCGAGCTGAACGGCGCCCTGCTGTCCCGCTCTCAGGTCTATGTCCTCAAACGGCTCGACGACGCCGCCCTCGATCAACTGTTGATCCGAGCCGAGGCGCAGGAGGGCAAGACCCTGCCGTTGACGCCCGAAGCGCGCCATGCGCTGACCGCCCTGGCTGACGGCGACGGCCGTTACCTGCTGACCATGTCCGAGGTGCTGTTCGACCTGACCTCGACCGAGCCGCTGGACGTCCAGGCCCTGGCCGGCATCCTGCAGAAGCGCGCGCCGGCTTACGACAAGAGCAGAGAAGAACACTATAACCTTATATCCGCACTGCATAAATCGGTTCGCGGGTCGGACCCGGACGCGGCCCTCTACTGGCTCGCCCGGATGTTGAACGGCGGCGAGGATCCGCTGTATCTGGCCCGCCGCATCGTCCGCATGGCGGTGGAGGACATCGGCGAGGCCGACCCCTTGTCGCTACTCGTCGCCAATGCCGCCAAGGACACCTACGACTTCCTCGGCTCCCCCGAGGGCGAGCTGGCCCTGGCCCAGGCCGTCGTCCATCTGGCCACCGCGCCCAAGTCGGTCGGCGTCTACGAAGCCTTCAAGGCGGCGAAGCGGGCGGCGGCCGAAACCGGCTCGCTCATGCCTCCCGCCCACATTCGCAACGCCCCGACCAAGCTGATGAAGTCGCTCGGCTACGGCAAGGGCTACCAGTACGACCCGGATACGCCCGAGGGCTTCTCCGGTGCGAACTTCTTCCCCGATGAAATGGAGCGCCGCGTCTTCTATGCGCCGAAGGGGGAGGGGCACGAGGCCAAGGTGAAGGAGCGGCTTGACCGCTGGGCCGCGCTGCGGGCGCGGAGGCAGGCGGGCGAGGGGCCGGAAGCCTAACCGCGTCCGGATGCTCGGGCTTCTTTTCGTCGTCGACAGCCGGAAAATCCGCAACGGCGTTCTGCGCTGACGACGGGCTGACGGGGGCCGGCGTTTCGCCTATGCACGCGCGGTGACCGACCGCGCCCCCGTTTCCCTCTCCGACGAAGAGATCGTCGCCGTCCGTTCGTGGGTGCTGCACGAGGACCCGCACGTGCTCGTCCTCGACAAGCCGGCCGGCCTGTCCAGCCAAGGCGGGCGGATCAAGGCCCACACCCTCGACGACCTGCTGTGGGCCTTCATGCGCTCCAACGGCAAGCGCCCGGAACTGGTCCACCGGCTCGACCGCGACACCTCGGGCGTCATCCTCGCGGCCAAGACCAAGCCGGCCGCCGGCTTCCTCGGCAAGGCGCTGCAGATGCGCCGTTTCCGCAAGACCTATCTGGCCCTTGTCTCCGCCGCCCCCGAGCCTCCGGCCGGCAAGATCGACGCCCCGCTGGTGCGTCAGGAGATCGGCCGCGAGAGCTATATGCGCGTCTGCGCCTTCGACGCCCCCGGGGCCCAGGGCTCGCAGAGCCGCTACCGCACCCTGTCCGCCTCGCAGGACGGCGCCCTCGTCGAGCTGGAGCCGCTGACCGGCCGGATGCACCAGCTTCGCGTCCATATGGCCCATATCGGCCGACCGCTGGTCGGCGATCCGCGCTACGGCGGGGCCCTGACCTTCGCCGGCCGCGCCGCGCCGCGGCTGATGCTCCACGCGGCGAAACTGACTTTCCCCCATCCCGAGGGCGGCGACCTGACGGTCGAGGCGCCCCTCCCGGCCGATTTCGACACGCTGAGGCAGGCGGCCGACCTCCAGGAACAATCCCGCTAGCCCGGCGCTATTTCAGGTGAACTCCGGAGCCGCCCCATGAACCGCCTGACCCTGCCCATGATCGCCGCCGCCGGCCTCGCCCTGTCGGCCTGCGCCAGCCTCGCCCCCTACGGCCCACAGACCGGGTCGGGCGGGCAGGGCTATGTCGAGCAACGCATCGAATCCAACCGCTTCCGCGTCACCTACAACGGCGTCGGCGCGCCGGGCCCGGTCGCCGAAATGGCCCTGCTACGCGCCGCCGAACTGACCACCGCCGAGGGCTATGACTGGTTCGAGGTGACCCAGCGCTGGACCGACGGCCGTCTCGACAGCGCCGGCGGCCTGCGCCCCAGCGTCTCGATCGGCGCGGGCTCCAGCAGCTACGGCGGCCGCTACGGCAACTATCGCAGTTCGGGCGTCGGCGTCGGCGTCGGCCTGAATTTCAGCGGCCCGTCGCCGACCTCTACGGCGCTGGAAGTGGTCATGGGCCGCGGCGAAACGCCCGCCCGCCCCAACGCCTATGACGCCCGCGGCGTCGAGGATAGCCTGCGGCCCCGACTCTAGGCCCCGGACGCCGGGCCCGCGCCCGGCTCAAGCCCGTCGACGAAGTCCGCCACCGTCCGCCACAGTTCGGCGTCGTGGCCGACCCACAGATGGCCGCCGTCCGGATACAGCACCAGCCGCGCCCCCGAATCCGGCCCGCCGTGTGGATCGCCGCCTTGTCGGTCTCGTACAGATCGCCGCGCGCGCCGATGACCAGGGTCGGGCAGGTGATCCGCTCCACCGGCCACGCCGGCGGCGCGCCCGCCGTGGCTGAATCCATCAACAGCCCCTCGCGCCGGGCGCTGACCGGCAGGATGTGGAACATCACCTCGCGCACCCGCTCGCGCTCCCTCGCCGACGCCGCCTTCACCGTGGCCGGATCGGTCGCCAGCACCATCCGGGTCATGGCGTCGGGCGCCGCCCTGATCCCGGCCCAGAACAGCAGATCCGAGCCCAAGGCGGCATTGATCGCCTGTTGCGTCCGCGCGTCCGGCGCGGCATTGGCCCCGGGCAGCCGGTCGGGCGCGTAGAGCGCCGGAACCGCCAGCACCAGACCCCGGCATTGCTCGGGATGCCGCAGCGCCAGCTGGGTCGCCGCCAGGGCCCCGGCCGAACCGCCGAAGATGACCGCCTGTTCGACCCCCAGCCACTGCATCAGCCAGTCGAGGGCGTCGGCCTGCATCTCGACCGTGGCGTCCGGCGGCATGGCGCTGCGCAGATAGCCGAACCGCGACGGGGCGATGATGCGGACGTCCTGCCCGGTCAACGGCGCGCTGAACGCCAGCCCCTGGTCAAAGCCGCCGCCGCTGCCGTGGATGAACAGAACCGGCGTCCCCGCGCCGACGTCGGCGTATTCGATCGGACCCCACGGACTGTCGACCACGCGGCTGCGGTCGACCAGCGGCGCCCGGGCCGCGGCCATGTCCTGACGCCAGGCCAGCGAAACGGCGAGGACCCCGACCGCGGCCGCGAGTACGACCGTGGCCGCGATCCAGCGCCGGCGCGGCGAGGGGCGTGGGCGGGGGCGGGGGCCGTGCGTGTGCGGCGTCTTGAACATGGCGGGCTCCGGCCGTGGGCGCACAGCCTGCCGCGCTCAGCCCGCGGCGTCCTTGATCCTGCTCAAGCCGTGGCGGTTCAGCGCCCGCCGCGCGTCAGGGCCCGGTATTCGACCAGCCGCTCCTTGTCGCGCCGCACCTGGTCGGCGACGGCGTTGTCGACGTCCAGCGAGGCGTAACGGACCCAGTTCTCGATGCCGAGCTTGTCCTGCACCGCCGAGGTTGGCGTCTGCCAGAGGAAGTAGGACAGCAGTGCGACCACCGCCGACAGGCCGATGGCCAGCGCCTGCAGCCCGCGGAAGGCGACCTCATGGCCGGCGGGAGGCGACTGGACGGCGATCACCGCGACGCCGATCAGGAACACCGCCGGCGTCAGCAGCCGCGCCAGCCAGCGCATCCAGTAGCGCTCACGCCGCACCCGCCACAGCTCCATCTGGACGTATTTCTCCAGGTACTCCATGCGCGCGCCCAGCCACATGGTCAGCCGCGTCAGATACAGCGCCCGCTGGCCCCAGGCCTTGCCGTCCTGCTGGTAGCGGGTCTCGGCCTGGTCGGCCATGGCCCGGCCCGTGGTGAACAGGTTCTGCAGCTCGCGCGTCCGCTGCACGATCTCGCGCGACAGCTGGTAGGAGTCGTTCTCCAGCCGGAAACGATACTGGATGAACAGGATCTGCTGGATGCCCCAGTAGAGGCCCAGCGAGGCCAGCATGGCGCCGCCGGCGATGGCCGCGCCCGCGGCGTCCGTGCCGGTCCAGCGGCTGAACCAGGTCGGGCCCAGCACCGCCAGCACGCCAAAGCCGGCCATGGCCAGCGCCTGGGTCAGCCGCTTGATCAGCACATGCACGCGCAGGGCGTCGAACACCCGACGACCGTAGGCGTAGATGTGCGCCCTCAGATCGTTGTCGATCGGGAACCGCTCCTCGATCTGGCGGGCGAACAGCACGTGAAAGCGGTCGGGCTTTCCCTCGGTCTCCCAGAACGGGAAGATGTCGAGCGGCTGGTTGAAATATTCGTCGATATGGGCCGAGACGCGGTCGGTCGCCTCCGGGTCCTCCGAGAAATATTCGCTGTCCTGGATCGGGTGCAGGATGCCTTCCGGATTGCGCAGCGGTCCGGTGCGGCGCGGCGGCGTGGCCGAGGGCACGGCGCGGTCGTGCACGTCAGCGGCGCCGCGGGGCGGGGGATTGGCGGCGGCGTCGACGCCGTCCGACCGGGCGTCGTGACCCTGGCCGCCGTGACCGCCGTCAGCGGGCGCGCCCTGCGGTGCGTGCGGATCGTGCCCGTGCGGGGCGTGCCCGTGCGAGGCGTGGCTGTGATCGTCGTGCGACATGGCGCTTCGGCGGTCCTTCCATCAATGGTCCGGCAGTATGGCGGATCGTCGCCCCCGGACCGACGGCCTTCCCTCGTTACGCGAAGCTGAGCCGTCGCGTTCAGGTATCGCCGTTAACCGTATCGCCCGGCAAGTGAAGTTTCGGTCAGGCTGACGGTTCGCCGTCGCCGCCGCGCGGGCCGCCTTCGCTTTGCCGCCGGGTGCAGTATAAGCGCCGCATCATGACACGATTTCTGATCGTCGCGGCCGGCGGGGCCCTCGGCGCCATGGCGCGCTACGGCGTCGGCCTGTGGGCCTTCCGCCTGTTTCCGGCCGCCGCCTGGCCGTGGGGCACCCTGGCCGCCAACCTCCTTGGCGGCCTGCTGATGGGCCTGCTGACCGGCTGGCTGGCCTTCCGGGGCGGCGTGAACAGCGAATCCCTCCGCCTGTTCGCCGCCGTCGGCCTGCTGGGCGGCTTCACCACCTTCAGCGCCTTTTCACTGGAGACGGCCCTGATGATCGAGCGCCGTCAATTGGCCATGGCCGGCGGTTATGTCGCCGCCTCGGTGGTCCTGTCGATCGTCGCCCTGTTTATCGGCCTGATGGTCGCCCGCCGCGCCTTCGGAGCCGCCCTTTGACCGACGAACCCATTCAAGAGTCCGAACCTGCCGCAAAACGCGAGGTGCTGACGATCTATGTCGCCGAGGCCGAAGACGGCATCCGGCTGGACCGCTGGTTCCGCCGGCGCTGGCCGCACCTGTCCAACATCCAGGTGCAGAAGATGGCCCGCAGCGGCCAGATCCGCGTCGACGGGGCCCGCAT
>JAHJNW010000164.1 GCA_018820665.1 Alphaproteobacteria bacterium
ATGACCCGCTCGGTGCCGTTGACGATGAAGGTGCCCTTGTCGGTCATGAGCGGGATGTCGCCCATGTAGACGTCCTGCTCCTTGATGTCCTTGACCGAGTGCGCGCCGGTCTCTTCGTCTGCCTCGAACACGATCAGGCGCAGCTTGACCTTCAGCGGCGCGGCATAGGTCATGTCGCGCTGGATGCATTCCTCGACGTCGTACTTCGGGTCCTCGAACTCGTACGACACGTATTCCAGGATGGCGCGTTCGTTGAAGTCCTTGATCGGGAAGACCGACTTGAACACCGCCTCGATGCCCTGATCCTTGCGCGGACCACTGCGCACTTCGCGCTGCAGGAACTGCTCGTAGGAGGCGCGCTGAACCTCGATCAGGTTCGGCATCTGCACCGCTTCGGGAATCCGCCCGAAGGAGTGGCGGATGCGCTTCTTGCCGGTGAACGAGGTGGCGGTGGCGAACTGACCGTTGACGGCGAGTTCGGCGTTGGACTTGGCCATTCTGTCTTCCCAATCGCGCGAGGCCGGGCAGCCCGCGCTCAATGCAGCAGCCACGGCTCCGCCATTCCGGCGACCCGTGACCATCGGTTTCGGCGTCCACCCTCGGCTTGTTCAGCCAGGACGCCTGAAATGTAGGGCTCCCTTGGGAAGGAGCGCGCCTTCGCACCGGTCGGAGGGCGACAAACCGGGCCTCGGCGCTTTCGCGCGTATCTCTCGTGGAGTTAGCGGAACGCGCTGATATACTCGCTTTGACGGCGAAATAAAGGCCCTCTCTTCCCTATCTTTCGTCCGGGCCCAGCGTCCTTTGCAGAAAATCCAGCACACGAGGCCAGGCGTCGGCCTGGGCGTGAGCGTTGGCCCGGGCCGAACCCCCGCCGCGGGCGACTTCCCCGGCGGTCGGGGCCCAGCCGTCGCCGCCCACGTCATGGCCGGCCTCGGGATAGATCAGCAGGGTTGTATCCCGCCCGGCGGCCGCCCGACTCGCGGCCACATTGCGCGCCATCTGGCCGGACCGCCATTCGCGGTCCGCATCGCCGGCCACCATCAGCACCGGCCCCGGATAGTCCTCGACCCGGATGCGGGCGGCGGGCTCGCGGTCAGGATGGGCGGCGCGGCCGTCCTCGTGGATCTTCAGCAGATCGGCGTTGCCGGGCCCCGCCAGCAGACCGTCGAGGAAGCCGACATAGGGCATGAACGGCAGCGGCTGACCCTGATGCGAGAAGGACGAGCGCAGGCCCTCCCCCTCCAGCGTCTCGAGGCCCCAGCCCTCCCACACGAGGTCCGACGGGGCGAAGGCCACGACCGAGGCGATCCAGTCGTATTTGCTGGCGGCGATCAGGGCGAATTCGGCGCCCTTCGACCCGCCGAACAGGGCGATCCGGTCGGCGTCGACGCCCGGCTGGGTGCGCAGCCAGTCGCGCAACTCGGCGATCTGGTCAACGCGGATGTCGATGAAACTGCCGGGCAGGTCCGCGATCGCCTTGGGCGGGCCGTAGGCGCCCCAGTCCGGCGAATAATAGGGCAGGCCGACCACCGCATAGCCGAGAGAGGCCAGCTTGCGGCCATAGCGGTCGCTGGCTCCGGTCCCGCCGTCGGCTCCGTGCAGCACCACGATCACCCGCCGGGGGCCGCCGTCCGGCAGGCGAAACAGCCGCGCCGCCGGGAAGCCGGGAATCTCTTCCGTCTCGACGGCCGGCAGGGCGCCGATGAGACGGGTCGCACCGGTGGCGACGACCTGCCCGTCGACCGTCGCTGTCAGCCGGACCTCGCCGGTCCGCCAGTCGGCGGGCGCGGGCGTTGGAGTCGGCGTCATCGACCAGAACAGGCCGGCAGCGTCGACCCCGTCATAGGTCCCGCCCGTCGCGGCGTCGGCCGTCAGATCGATCTCGCCCTGCAGGTCGGCGGTGAAGGCGGCGCTGGACCGCCAGACCATCGGCTCGGGCCGCCCGAAGCGGCGTTCGGCGCTGATCTCGACGGCCTGACCGGGGGCGACGCCGGTCAGGCGCACGGCGACCGGCCGCCCCTGCAGCACGTCTCCGCCGGGGGTGATCTCAAAGGTCTGGGCCGTCGCCGCGCCCGCCGCCAGGAGGGCGATCAGGGCTGCGGCGCCCGAAAGGGACCGGAGGGCGTGCTGTCCAGTCGTCATGGATCGTATCCCGTCTGTGCGCCGTGGCGCGCTTTGAAAATGAAGAGCGCTCAGTCGTCAGGGCGTCGGCGGCGTCCGCCAGAAGAAGACGTCGTCTACGCCCCGTCCGAAGACGTGGGACAGCCGCATGGCCAGCTCCAGCGAGGGGGCGTAGCGGCCCGCTTCCAGTGAGATCACGGTCTGCCGGGTCACCCCGGCGGCGCGGGCGAGGGCGTCCTGGGTCATCTCGCCATGCTCGAAGCGCAGCCGCCGCAGATGATTGCCGATGGTCAGCTCAGCCATCGGCGTCGTCTCCCGGGCGCGCGGCCCAGTAGCCGGCAAGCTGTGTCGCGTGCTTCGCCAGCGTCGCCAGCAGGATCAGGACCACCAGGACGTTGCCGAGGACGAAGGGCTGCAGTTGATCCACTACTGGCGGCGGCGCGAAGCCGAGCGTCAGCAGCAGGACCACGAGCAGTCCCGTCAGGGTCGCGTGTCCGACATGGGCCCCGCGCGCGGCGATCTCGCGGTCGCGCTCATCCTTCACCATCCGCGGGGCGCGCACGATCAGCCAGCCGAGGGCGGCAGCGGCGAGCAGGGTCCAGTTGTCCAGCGCCAGGGTGTTGCCCCGGCCGACATGCAGATCGACCTGTTGCGCCAGGGCGACGATCAGGTGACCACTCAACACGCCGAGCGCGGCGACGGCGTGCCACGACTGACGCTCACGCGCCCCGGGGTCGTCCCCGGCCCTCCGCCCGCGCGCGTCCCAGTGGCGGCGAACCCCGACCGCGACCAGCAACAGCACCGCCGCGCCGATCCAGCCCGGACGCACCGGCCAGGCGAACAGGGGCCAGGCCAGAAAGGCCCCGAAGGCCAGGCTGATCGCCAGCACGCCGAAAATCCTGCTCACACGTACGCTCCAGATGTCTAAATGTAATGTCTAGCGGACATCATGTCCTGTCAAGCAGACAATATCGATCCGTCACAGCCCTTCGCGCCCTGGTCGGGCAGGCTTCACGGGAGCCGTCCGCCCCGCTAGCGTCGCGGCATGACTCGCATCGCGCTCGCGGCCGCCGCCGCCCTGACCCTCGCCGCCTGCGCCTCCGCGCCGCCCGCGAGCGATTATGATTTCTCCGGGACGTCCAGCCAGGCCAACTGGGACGCCGGCAACGCTGCCTATCTGGAGTGGAACGCCGCCCGTGGCGGCTGGACGACCACCGCCTCGGGCCTGCAATACCGCCGCGTCGGCGGCGCCAAACCGTCCGGCCGCCAGCCCGCCGCGACCGATACGGTCAAGGTCCACTACCGGGGGACCTTCGTCGACGGGCGCGAGTTCGACAGCTCGTACGCCCGCAACGAGCCGGCGGAGTTTCCGCTCAACCGGGTGATCAAGGGCTGGACCGAAGGGGTCGGCCTGATGCGTGAGGGCGAGACCTACGAGTTCGTCATCCCCGCCGCCCTCGGCTACGGCGAGCGCTGGGCGGGCGGTGACGAACTGCCGCCCAATTCGACCCTGCTGTTCACGGTCGAACTGCTGGACGTAAAGCCGGCGCAATGAGGGTTTTGTCCCCGCCTGTTTTGTCCCCGTCGCGAGGACAAAGACGGGACAAAGGAAGCCAGAACAGGGACAGTCAGGCTCCACGACTCTGCCGCCGACCGATCGGAACCCGGAACATGACGAGGATTTAATCCGGCGAGCCGTCCGGCCGCTCTAGCGTGCCGTCAAACCTCACTGACCGAGAGCCTCCGATGATGCGTCCTGCCCGCCTGCTCGCTTCCGCCTGCGCCGCCGCCCTGCTGTTCGGGTCGGCGCCCGCCCTGGCCCAGGTCGGGACCCCGGCGCTGGATCGCGCCCTGGCGCCGATCCCGGCGCCGCGGGATGCGCCCTACCCCGGCGTGATCACCCTGGACATGGACGCCACGGACCTCGACCGCCGCATCGTCTCGGTCAAACAGACTATCCCGGTGACCGCCGCCGGGCCGATGATCCTGCTGTATCCGCAGTGGATTCCCGGCAACCACGGCCCCGTCGGCCCGGTCGACGACATCGCCGAACTGCAGATCAGCGCCAACGGCCAGCCGCTGCGCTGGGTGCGCCACACCGTCCACACCAATGGCTTCCAGATCGAGGTGCCCGCCGGGGCGACGGCGCTGGACATCTCCTTCAAATGGCTGACGCCGATCGACGGCAGCCAGGGCCGGGTGGTGATCACCGAGGATATGCTCAACATCCAGTGGGAGAAGGCCCTTCTCTATCCGGCGGGCTATTATTCCAGCCAGATCACCTTCCGCCCAACCCTGCGACTACCTGACGGCTGGCGCTATGGCACAGCGCTGAACACCGAGAGCTTCGAGAACGGCCTCGCGACCTTCGCCCCGATCAGCCTCGAGCATTTCGCCGACAGTCCGGTGTTCGCGGGCGCCCACTATCGCCAGATCGACCTCGACCCGGGCGGCCGCTCGCCGGTGCGGCTGAACGTCGTCGCCGACGACGCCGCCATGCTGGCCGCCACGGACGCGCATATCGAGCTGCACCGCGATCTGGTCGACCAGGCCGACCGCCTGTTCGGGGCGCGGCATTTCAACCACTACGACTTCCTGCTGGCGGTCAGCGACAAGCTGGGCGGCATCGGGCTGGAGCATCACCGCTCGTCGGAGAACAGCGTCGATCCGAAATATTTCACGGCGCCCACGGACACCCTCGGCGACCGCGACCTGCTGGGCCACGAATATGTCCACTCGTGGAACGGCAAGTGGCGGCGTCCGGCCGACCAGCTGACCCCGACGCTGAACGAGCCGATGCAGAACACCCTGCTGTGGGTCTATGAGGGCCAGACCCAGTACTGGGGCCAGGTGCTGACCACCCGCGCCGGCCTCCTGAGCAAGGAGCTGGAACTGGGCTCGCTGGCCATGACGGCCGCCACATACGGCCTGAGCCCCGGCCGCGCGTGGCGCGCCATGCAGGACACCGTCAACGATCCGATCATCGCCCAGCGCCGGCCGCAGCCGTGGGGCAGCGTCCAGCGCAGCGAGGACTATTATTCCGAAGGCGCCCTGATCTGGCTCGACGCCGACACCTGGATCCGCGAGCAGTCGGGCGGCCGGCGGTCGCTGGACGATTTCGCCAAGGCCTTCTACGGCGTCGAGGACGGCGACTGGGATCCGGCGCCCTACACCTTCGACGACATCGTGCGGACCCTGAACGCGGTCCAGCCGAATGACTGGGCGACCTTCCTGCGCACGCGCCTGGACGCCGTCGGCGCCGATGCGGCCATGCCGCTGGACGGCATCGAACGGGGCGGTTACCGGCTGGTCTTCAAGGAGGAGCCGAACTCCTATCAGAAGGCCCTGTATGGCGAGTACGGCCGCAACGACTTCCAGTACTCGCTCGGCATCAGCACCAACAACGCCAACCGGATCTCGTCGGTGCGGTGGAACTCGCCGGCCTTCGAGGCGGGGCTGACCTCGGGCTGGGAGATCGTCGCCGTCAACGGCCGCACCGCGAGCCCGTCCGTCATCGCCGGGGCGATCACGGCCTCGAAGGGCAATACGACCCCGATCGAGATGATGCTGAAGAACGGCGAGCGCTTCCGGACGGTGCGGTTCGACTATCACGACGGCCTGCGTTACCCGCACCTCGAGCGGATCGAGGGCGCCCCCGACCGCCTGGGCGACATCCTCGCCCCCCGTCGCCGCTGATCGCGAGGAAAGACCATGCTGAAGTCCGCCGCCCTCGCCCTGCTTCTGGTCTCAACGGCCGCGCCGGCCCTCGCCCAGGTCGCGGCCTCGCAGGCGCAGACGCCCCTGCCGGCGCCGACCAGCCTGCCGCGCCCCCTGCCGCCGATCCCGGCGCCGCAGGATCGTGACTATCCAGGGACCATCGGCATCCGCGTCGACCTGACCGATCTGGCGCACAAGGTCATCCGGGTGAACCAGACCGTGCCGGTCAGCGCCGGCCCGCTGGTGCTTCAGTATCCGAAATTCATTCCCGGCAACCACGCCGACACCGGTCCGATCCAGTTGATCTCGGGCCTGACGGTGACGGGGAACGGCCAGCGCGTCGAGTGGCTGCGCGACACGGTCGATCCGCACGCCTTGCATCTCGATATCCCCGCCGGCGTCGAGACCATCGAGGTCGACTTCGAATGGCTGACCCAGCCGGACAATTCGACCTGGCGCGTGGTCATGACCGAGGAGATCGTCAATCTGCAGTGGGAGAAGGCGGTGCTCTATCCGGCCGGCTACAGCCACGGCCGGATCACCTTCGCGCCGTCGGTCGTGCTGCCCGAGGGATGGGACTATGGCGTGGCGCTGGACACGGTCTCGCGCGACGGAAACGTCGCCACCTTCGCCCCGATTTCGCTGGAGCATCTGGCCGACAGCCCGATGTTCGCGGGCAAACACTACCGACGCATCGACATCGATCCGGGCGGCCGGTCGCCGGTCCACCTGAACCTGGTTGGCGACACGGCCGCCTCGATCAACCCCAGCCCGGAATGGATCGGCAAATACGAGGCCCTCGTCGACCAGGCCGACCGCCTGTTCGGGGCCCGCCATTTCGATCGGTACGAATTCCTGCTGGGCCTGACCTCGAAACTGGGCGGCATCGGTCTGGAGCACCACCGGTCCTCCGAGAACACCGCCAGCCCGACCTTCTTCACCGCGCCCAACCCCGCCTATGGGTCGCGGGTCCTGCTGCCCCACGAGTATGTGCACAGCTGGAACGGCAAATACCGGCGGCCGTCGGACGAGCTGGTGGCCAATTTCAACGTCCCGACCCAGAACAGCCTGATGTGGGTCTATGAGGGACAGACCCAGTACTGGGGCGACGTGCTGACGCCCCGTTCCGGCCTGGGAACGGTCGAGGAGGCGGTGGTCAATCTCGCGGGGGTGGCCGCCTTCTACGAGAACCAGCCGGGCCGCGAGTGGCGCGCCTTGCAGGACACGACCAACCACAATCTGCTGGGCTATCGCACCTCCAACCCGTGGCCGTCATGGATGCGCGGCACCGGCGACTATTACCGCGAGGCGCTGCTGATCTGGCTGGATGCCGACACCCTGATCCGCGAGGCCACGCGTGACCGCAAGTCGCTGGACGACTTCGCCAAGTCCTTCTACGGCGCCGAGGACGGGGTCTGGGAGGCGCGGCCCTATACGTTCGAGGATGTCGTCGAGCATCTGAATGCGGTCCATCCGCACGACTGGGCCAGCTTCCTGCGCACCCGGCTGGACGCTGTGGGTCCCGGGGCCCAAGCGCCGCTGGACGGTATCGAGCGCGCCGGCTGGCGGCTGACATACGTCGACGAACTGACGCCGCTGGAGAAGCGGATGATGGGCGGCTGGGGCAATGACTTCCAGTATTCGCTGGGGTTCAGCCTGGGCGCCGGAAACCGGATCGTCGGCATCCGCTGGGGCGGGCCTGCCTTCGAGCAGGGACTGGGCGCGGGCTGGGAGCTGGTTGCGGTCGGCGATCGCACCGCCTCCGCCGAGGCGCTGCGGAACGCCGTCACGGCGGCCAAAGGCGGCAGCGAGCCAATCAGCCTGATCCTCAAGCGGGGCGACGCGTTCCGCACGGTGAATATCGCCTGGCACGACGGCCTGCGCTATCCGCGACTGGTGCGGATCGAAGGCACGCGCGACCGTCTGGCCGACATCTTCGCACCGCGCCGACGTTGAGGGTTGGAAGGGGGCTGAACGCCCCCTTCCGCTTCCCCTACTTCAGCAGGGCCAGCAGCGCCTCGGCCGCGCCTTCCGACGAGGCCGGGTTCTGACCGGTGACCAGCTTGCCGTCGGTGACGACGTGCACGCCCCAGTCCGCGCCCTTCGAATAGCGGCCGCCGTTGGCGATCAGCATGTCCTCCACGAGGAAGGGCACGACATCGGTCAGGCCGACGCCCTCTTCCTCGCCATTGGTGAAGCCGGTGACCTTGCGGCCCTTGACCAGGAATTCGCCGTCGGGGCCCTTCACATGGCGCAGAGCCGCCGGGGCGTGGCAGACGGCGCCCACCGGCTTGTCAGCCTTGGCGAAGGCCTCGATCAGCGCGATCGAGGCCGGGTCCTTGGCCAGGTCCCACAGCGGGCCGTGGCCGCCCGGGTAGAAGACGGCGTCGAAGTCGTCGGCCGAGACCTCTGACAGCGGCCGGGTCGAGGCCAGTTTCGCCTTGGCCGCCGCGTCGTCCTTGAAGCGCCGCGTGGCGTCGGTCTGGGCGTCGGGCTCGTCGCTCTTGGGATCCAGCGGCGGCTGCCCGCCCTTGGGCGAGGCCAGGGTGATGTCGGCCCCCGCATCCTTCAGCACATAGTAGGGGGCGGCGAACTCCTCCAGCCAGAAGCCGGTCTTCTTGCCGGTGTCGCCGAGCGCGTCGTGGGACGTCAGAACCATCAGGATCTTCATGGGGAGGCCTTTCGATTGGGGGAGGCACGGGAGGTGGGAAGCCCACGCCCTGCCCGCCACCCCCAACGAAAACGGGTCCGGAGGTTTCCCTCCGGACCCGTCTGAAGTCTTCCTCCCCTTCCGGGGCGGACGGCTGATTCAGATCTTACTTGATCTGGACCTTGGCGCCGGCTTCCGTCAGCTTCTTGGCGACTTCGTCGGCGTTCTGCTTGGAGACGTTCTCGACGACGTTCTGCGGAGCGCCTTCGACCAGGTCCTTGGCTTCCTTCAGACCGAGGTCCGAACGCACGCCACGGACTTCCTTGATGACGTTGATCTTCTTGTCGCCACCGTCCAGCAGGACGACGGTGAACTCGGTCTGCTCTTCAGCGGCTTCGGCGGGGGCGCCGCCGCCACCACCGGCCGGCATGGCCATGGCGACCGGAGCAGCGGCGCTGACGCCCCACTTTTCTTCCAGCAGCTTGGACAGCTCGGCGGCTTCCAGAACGGTCAGTTTCGACAGGTCTTCAACGATTTTGGCGAGATCGGCCATGGGTAGGTTCCTTCGGAGGATTGGGTTTCAGTAGAGAGTTTGCAGAGATGAAAGAGGCGATGTCGCCTACGCGGCGTCCTTCGAGGCGTACGCGCTGAACACGCGGGCCAGTTGGGAAGCCGGGGCTTGCACGACGCCGGCGATCTTGGTCGCGGGGGCGTTGAGCAGGCCGAGCAGCGAAGCGCGGATCTGATCCAGCGACGGCAGTTTGGAGAGAACCTCCACGCCCTTCGCGTCCAGAACCTTCTCACCCATGAAGCCGCCCAGGACGACAAACTTGTCGTTGGCCTTGGCGTATTCAGCGGTGATCTTGGCGGCCGTCACCGCGTCGTCGGCATAGGCGATGCCCACGGGACCCTTGAACAGGCCGTGGTATTCGCTGCCTTCGTCGGCTTCGAGCGCCTTGAGCGCCAGGCGGTTCTTGACCACCTTGAACGTGCCGCCTTCTTTACGAAGGCGTCCACGCAGGTCTTCCATGTCCGCAACGGTCAGACCCAGGTTGTGGGTCACGACCACGGCGCCCGCGTCGGCGAAGACGCCTTTGAGCGTCTCGATCGACTCGGCTTTTTGAGCGCGGTCCATTGCGGTCTCCAGTCTGGTATTCGCCGCCGGGCTTATTCCCGACGACGGATTGGCCAAATCGCCGCGCATCGCTGCGAAGCGTTCAGGCCGGTCGTAATGTCCGAAGGAAGCTCGAACCCCGTGCCCCCGGAAAACCGGGTAACGATGGTCGTCTGCATCCCCATCTCCCCACGGCGTCAGAGGGCTCTCTGACATTTACGGCTTGGGTGACCCCCACGCCCCGAAGTTCTCGGACAGGACCGCCGCGGCGAAAAGCTGCGACGGAAGAGGCGCGCTCTATACACGGAACCGGCGGGAACTCAAGCGGCGAGGCTTCTGCACGACGGCTGCACGAGAAATCCTCAAGACGCGCGGCGCGACTATAGTGCAGGTTGCCGCGGCATGCGGAGGGGAGACCAAATGACCGACACCAACGAAGCCACGGGCCGCGACAGCCTCGGCCGCATTGGATCGCCCCTGCTGGTGGCGGCGCGGCTGGCCATCGGCCTGATCCAGGGCGCCGCCCTGTGGTGGCTGTACCGCTCCGCCCGGGAGCCGGGAGGGATGGCGTGGCCGGCAACGCAGCCCGAGGTGTTCGGGCCGCTGGCGATGATCCTGGTCATGGTCCCGGTGCTGATGCTGGCCGGAGTCGGGCGCATGCGCTGGCCCGTGCTGCTGGCTTGGGGCCTCGGCGCGACAGCCTTCCTCGCCCTGCTGGGCTGGCACGGCGTGGCCAGTCAGGGCGCAAGCGAATACGGCGCCGGCCGCTATCCGCCGTTCCTGCCGTGGCCGATGCCGTTCTTCGCCGCCACCGCCCTGTTCATCGGCCACCATCTGGTCCTGCCCGCCGACCTCGAGCGACGGTGGATCGCCGCCTTCCCCACCTATTTCGACACGGCGTGGAAGGCCGGGGTGCAGTTGGTCCTGTCGATCGGCTTCACCGGCGCCTTCTGGCTGCTGCTGTTCCTCGGCTCCGCCCTGTTCGACGTCATCGGCCTCGACTTCCTCGGCGACCTGATCGGCCAGGACTGGTTCTCCATCCCGGTCACCACCGTCGTCTTCGCCATCGCCGTGCATCTGACCGATGTGCGCGACGGCCTGATCCGGGGCGTGCGCAGCGTCGCCCTGATGCTCCTGTCGTGGCTGCTGTTGCTGATGACGGTGCTGGTCGCCGGCTTCCTCGCCGCCCTGCCCTTCACCGGCCTCGACGGCCTGTGGGAGACGGGCAGCGCCACGGCGCTGGTGCTGTCGGCGGCGGCGACCCTGATCATCCTCATCAACACCGCCTATCAGGACGGGCGCGCCGACAACCTGCCGCCGGCGATCCTGCGCGGCGCGGTCCGTGTCGCCGCCGTGCTGCTGACGCCGCTGGTCCTGATCGCCTTCTGGGGTCTGGCCCTGCGGATCGGCCAGCACGGGCTGACGCCAGACCGGATCATCGCCGCGGCCTGCGCCGTGATCGGCGCGGCCTATGCGGCCGGCTACGGCTTCGCCGCCCTGAGCCCGTTCTGGCGCAAGGGCGCGGGCTGGATGCAGCCGCTGGAGCGCACCAATGTCGCGACCGCCGTGCTGGAGATCGGGGTCATCCTCGCCCTGTTCAGCCCCCTCGCCGACCCGGCCCGCGTGTCGGTCGCCGATCAGGTCGCGCGGCTGGAGCGCGGCGCGGTCAAGCCGGACCAGTTCGACTACCGCTTCCTGCGCTTCCAGAGCGGCAAGGTTGGCGAGGCGGCGCTGGAGCGGCTGACCCGATCCACGGACCCGGTGGTCGCGCGCAGCGCCCGCAACGTGAAGGCGGTCGAGAACCGCTGGGACGACACGGACGTGGGATCGCCGAACCGGACGCCCGAGTTCGAGGTCGTCCCCGCCGGTGCGACGCTGCCGCAGGGCTTCGTTGTGGCCGTGCCGCCGACCGACGAGCGGGCGCAGTGCGCCGGGCCGGCCCGCTGCGTGGCCCGCGCCATGGACGTGAACGGCGACGGCGCGCCGGAGGTGCTAGTGGCCACCGAATGGACGATCCAGCTGTGGTCCCGCGACGCGGCCGGCGCCTGGTCGCGAACCGGCCGGTGGTCGCCGCATCAGTGCCAAGGTCGGAACGATCCCGACCGGCCCGACATGCGGGACGCCTTGCGCAAGGATGAGGCGCGGGCTGTCGCGCCCGCGTGGCCGGATCTCGCCGTCGGCGGTCTCCGCGCCGCGCCGTTTGAACGCAATATGGATTGCGACAGCGTCGTCGCGCGGCCGGCCCCCGCCGCCGCCCGTTAACCCTGCGCTCACCACCCCGCAAAACCCGATCTTCACCTTGTGCGGCCTAAAACGTCCCGGAATGAGCCAGTCCCGTTGCAATGAGGACCGGCCGAACGTGATGTTGAAGGGCGCCCCATGGCCAAGACCGTACTCGTGGTCGATGACGATCCGACCCAGCGCCGCCTGGCGCAGGCGGTGCTGGAGCGCGAAGGCTACGCCGTGGTCCACGCCGAATCCGGCGGCGAGGCCATCGACCGCCTGACCAAGGGCGGCGGCGCCGATGTGGTGCTGCTGGACATGATCATGCCGGGCATGAGCGGCATGGAGGCCCTGGCCGAGATGCGCACGGCGGGCGTCACCACGCCGGTGATCGTGCTGACCGCCTCCGGCGGGGTCGACGCCGTGGTCAAGGCCATGCAGGCCGGGGCCCAGGACTTCTTCGTCAAGCCGGTCTCGGCCGAGCGGCTGCTGGTCGGGGTCCGTAACGCCCTGCAGCTGACCCAGCTGACGGCCGAGGTCGGGCGGCTGAAGAAACACGTCGCCGGCCGCACCTCGTTCGACGATCTGGTCGGCCAGAGCGCGCCGATGCGGATGGTCCGCTCGCTGGGCCTGCGCGCCGCCAAGTCCGGCATCCCCGTGCTGATCACCGGCGAGAGCGGCGTCGGCAAGGAAGTCATCGCCCGCGCCCTGCACGGCGCCTCGGACCGGGGCGGCAAGCCGTTCGTGGCCGTCAACTGCGGCGCCCTGCCGGTCAATCTGGTCGAGTCGATCCTGTTCGGCCACGAGAAAGGCAGCTTCACCGGGGCCAGCGACAAACATCTGGGCAAGTTCGCCGAAGCGAACGGCGGCACCCTGTTCCTCGACGAGATCGGCGAGCTGCCGCTGGACATGCAGGTCAAGCTGCTGCGCGCTCTGCAGGAGGGCGAGATTGACCCGGTCGGCTCCAAGCGGTCGGTCAAGGTCGACGTCCGCATCGTCTCGGCCACCAACCGCGACCTGGCCGAACAGGTGCGCGAGGGCCGGTTCCGCGAGGATCTGTTTTACCGCCTCAACGTCTTCCCGATCGAGGCCCCGGCCCTGCGCGACCGGCGCGAGGACATCCCGCCCCTGGTCGACCACTTCATCGGCCGGTTCAATGTCGAGGAAGGCAAGCGCGTCGCCGGCTGCGCGCCCGAGACCCTGGCCCTGCTGTCGGCCTTCGACTGGCCCGGCAATGTCCGCCAGCTGGAGAACGCCATCTACCGGGCCATCGTGCTGTCGGACTCGCCGTTCCTGCAGCCGCACGATTTTCCCGCCATCTCCGGCGTCGCCGCCCCTTTCCTGCCGGCGGAGGGCGGGCCGGGCGAACTGGCCGCCGACGGGCTGGCGGCGATGCTCGGCGCCGGGGTGGAGCTTCCGCCCCTGCCCGACACGCCGATCCGGATCCTCGACGAGCGTGGGCATCTGCGGACGCTGGAGGAGATCGAGCGCGACCTGATCCAGCACGCCATCGAGGTCTATGCAGGCCATATGTCCGAGATCGCCCGGCGCCTCGGCATTGGCCGGTCGACGCTGTACCGCAAGGTCCGCGAACAGGGCCTGGAGGGCGCGATCCGCGACGCGGGCTGAGGCCGGACGGCCACGCCTTCAGAAGGACCGCAACCTGAACGAAAGTTCACTCAGGTCCGGAGGCGCGGCCGTGCGACAGCATCGGCGGCGCCCCGGCCCGTTTCGCGCTTGCAACACGACGGAAATGCCGGGGCGGCACGTTCAAGCCCATTGTCTCTTCCCTCCCGGAACACCGCCGCATGCTGCTCGTGACCACCGCCCTGTCCGGCCTTATGGCCGGCCTGATCCAGACCGCGCCGGCGCCCGTCGCCCAACCGGCCCTGCAGCAGGTTCCTCCGCCGGCCGCCTCGGAGCCGGCGGCGACGCCCCAGGACGCGACACCGCAGGAGGCGGCGCCCGAGGACGCGACGCCTGCTCCGACCGCCGATGACGACGACCTCGACGGCGCTGTCGATCTGGGCACGATCACCGTCTCCGGCCAGCGGCCGCGCGGCAGCGTCGACAGCGACATCCCGCCGGATCTGACGCTCAGCGCCGAGGACATCCAGTCCTATGGCGCGGGCAGCATCGCCGAACTGCTGACCTATCTGGAGCCGGTGACCCGCAGTTCGCGCGGCTCGGGCGGCCAGCCGGTGATGCTGGTCAACGGACGCCGCATCTCGGGCTTCCGCGAGATCCGCGGCCTGCCGCCCGAGGCCATCGAGCGGGTCGACATCCTGCCCGAGGAGGTGGCCCTGCAATACGGCTACCGGGCCGACCAGCGGGTGGTCAATTTCGTCCTCAAGGCCAATTTCCAGTCGCTCATCGCCGAGCTGGAAGGCCGCGTGCCGACCGCCGGCGGCCGCTCGGTGACCGAGGTCGACGCCAATGTCCTGCGCATCGCCGGCGGCGACCGCTGGTCGATGGAGCTGGAGTACGAAAAGGCGACGCCGCTGTTCGAGAGCGAGCGCGACCTGCTGCGCGAACCGGGGTCCACGCCCTATGACCTGATCGGCAACATCTCAGGGAATCCGTTCGACACCGAGATCGATCCGGCCCTGTCCGGCCTGGTCGGCGAAACGGCGACGGTCGCGCCGGTTCCGACGGGGGGATACGCGCTGGGCGATTTCGCCGCCGCCTATGGCGATCCCCGCACCGGCGACCTGGGCGTTTCCCGCACCCTGATGGGCTCGAACGAGAGCGCCACCGTCGGCGGCACGGTCAAGCGCGACATCAACGGCACGACCCAGGTGACCTTCAGCGGCAGCCTTGAGGACAACAGCAGCCGCAGCTTCAACGGCCTGCCCGGCGTCGTGCTGAACCTGCCGGAGACCAATCCCTGGTCGGACTTCTCCGACGACGTGCTGGTCTATCGCTACCTCGACGACGCCGCCGCCCTGGCCCGCAGCACCGATTCCCTGACGGCGGGGGCCGGGGTGCTGGTCGACGGCTTCCTCGGCGAGGACTGGCGCTGGACCTGGTCCGGCGACTATGACCGGGTCGAGACCGACACCGTCACCGGCCGCGGCTACAACGCCGCCCCGTTCCAGACCCGCCTCGACGCGGGCGACGCCGCCGCCAATCCGTTCGCGGCCCTGGTTCCGGCCGACTTCACCCTGACCCCGAACGACACGGCCAATTCGGTGTCCGAGGTGCTGGCCACCGAGGTCGTTCTCAACGGGGACATCTGGGAACTGCCAGCCGGCGACATATCGTCGACGTTCAAATTCGGCGCCGACACCCGGTCGCTGGACTCGGTCAGCACCCGCTCGGGGGTGACCACGGAGCGCTCACAATCGCGGGACCGCTACAACGCCCAGGCCAGTTTCGACCTGCCCATCGCCAGCACCCGCACCGGGGTCCTGCCGCAGCTCGGCGACCTGTCGGTCAATTTCAACGCCGGCTATGAGGACCTGTCGGACTTCGGCGGTCTGGCCAGCCTGGGCCTGGGCGTGAACTGGACGCCGGTGGAGATGGTGTCCTTCCTCGTCAGCTACACCGACGAGCAGGGCGCGCCGTCCATCGGGCAACTCAATGACCCGGTGATCTCGACGCCCAACGTGCCGGTGTTCGACATCGCCACCGGCGAGACCGTGCTGGTCAACCGGGTCGAAGGCGGCAACGCCGACCTCGACGCGGAGGACCGCCGCGTGTGGAAGGCGGGCATCACCCTGCGCCCGTTCAAGGAAGAGAACCTGTCGATCAGCTCGACCTGGACCCGCAACGCCACCGACAATCCGATCAACAGCTTCCCGACCATCACCCCGGACCTGGAAGCCGCCCTGCCCGGCCGCTTCACCCGCAACGCTGACGGCGACCTGATCGCGATCGACTCGCGGCCGATCAACTTCGCCCGGGCCGAGCGTGAAGACCTTCGCACGGGCTTCAACTTCTCCAAGGCCTTCGGCACGCCGACGCCGACCGCGGCGGCCCAGCCGGGGGCCGGCGGGCCGATGATCGTTCGCGGCGGACCCGGCGGCCCGGGTGGCGGCGGCCCCCGTGGCGGCGGCGGACGCGGCGGCGCCATGCAGGCCGGTCAGGGGCGTTTCATGCTGTCCGTCTACCACACCTACCGGATCCAGGATCAGATCCTGATCGCGGAAGGCCTGCCGATCCTCGACCTGCTCGACGGCGCAGCGACCTCCAGCCGGGGCGGCAGCCCGCGCCACGAAATCCAAGCCCAGGGGGGCGTGTTCAAGAGCGGCATGGGGGCCTTCGTCCAGGCCAACTGGCTGGACGGCACCCGCATTGACGGCGGAACCGGTTCGGACCTCGATTTCTCCAGCCTCGCGACCGTCAATCTGAACATGTTCATCGATCTCGGGGCCCAGACCAAATGGGTCGAGAAATATTCCTGGCTCAAGGGCGCGCGCCTTCAACTGGGCGTCCGCAACGTCTTCGACAGCCGCACCGAGGTCACCAGCGCGACGGGCGACACGCCGCTGAACTATCAGCCGGACTACCTCGATCCCGAGGGGCGCACGATCAGCCTCTCGCTGCGCAAGATCCTGTTCTGATCAATCGTCGGAGGTCCTGGGGGTCTTGCGCCCCCAGCGCCGCTTCGGTTCCTCCCCGCGGGCCTTGGCGGCGATTTCCTTGAGCTTGCGGCCCTGCATCGCCGACAGGGCCTGACCGGGCGCGCCCAGCTCGGGATCCCCGAAGGCGCGACCGTGGGTCTTCACCCGCTCGCTGACCGACTCGATGAACTCGCCCTCCCATTCGGACAGCGAAACGCCCGCCTTCTCGGCCGAGCGGCGGGCGCGTCTGAGAGCATTGAGGGCCGCCCGCTGGGCCGCCTTGCGTTCGGCCTCGAACGGGCTCGCGGGCGGTTTCTTCGAACCGCCCTTGCCGCCGCCGAAGCCGGTTCGCTTCAGTGTCAGATCTCGCCGAGCGCGGCCATGTACAGGTCGAGGATGGCGTCCTCTTCCTGGCGCTTGGCCTTGTCCTGCTTGCGGATGCGGATGACCTTGCGCAGGATTTTGACGTCGTAGCCCTCGCCCTTGGCCTCGAGGAAGACCTCCTTCATGTCGGCCATGACGGCGGCCTTGTCCTCTTCAAGCCGCTCGATGCGCTCAATGATGGTCCGCAGCCGGCCCTGGGCCGCCGAGGTCAGGACGTCGGGGCTGGCGTCGAAGGATGCGTCGTCGGCCACGGGCGGACTCCTGAAATGGGGGAACGGAACTGAGCCCGGACGCTAACCACGCCTGTCCGGCCGGCTCAACATCAGGCACGAAAAAGGCCGCGGACAAGGCCCGCGACCTGTGGATAGACCCTTGGTGCGCTAACGCCCGTCGCGCGGCGACGGGCTGCTTGAGCGCTACCTAGCCCTGCTTCGCCTTGAAGCGCGGGTCGGTCTTGTTGATCACATAGACGACGCCCTTGCGGCGCACGACTTTACAGTCGCGGTGGCGACCCTTGAGCGACTTGAGCGAGCTGCGGACCTTCATGGTCGTCGTCCTGAGGCAAAGCAAAACAGAAAAGCCCCAAGTTCCTTCCCGAAAACGGGGCGGACCTGCGGCGGAGCGGTGCGTATAGAGAGGCCCGCCGGCTTCGTCAACCAGTCGTGGCCATGCCGGGCGGCCGCCCGCTTCGGCCTTGTCCGCCTTTTTCACCGCGCCGAAGGGCTTGCTGTGGACGACGGATACGGCGGTCCCCGGGGCCAGGTCGGTGACGGTGATCGTGGCCGACAGCTGGTTCGCCAGGGCCTGAATAATGGCCGTGCCGAGCCCGGCCGTGTCGTTCGCCGCCGACATGCCGACGCCGTCGTCGCAGACTGACAGGGCCCAGCCCTCGAACCCGGAGTGATAGTCCACGGTGACCTTGCCGCGCCGGCCATCCGGAAACGCGTGCTTCAGGGCGTTGATGACCAGTTCGGTGACGATCAGGCCGAGACTGACGGACATGTCGCTGCTCGTCGCGCTGCCATCGCCGTCCACCTCGATGGATATCCGGTCGTGGTCATCGATCATCGAGGCGCCGATGCTTTGGCACAACTGGGTCAGATACGGTTTGAGGATGACCTCGCCGAGACTCGATACGGCCAGCTGCTTCTGGATCGCCGCCACCGACATGATGCGCTGGTGAGCGTCCTGCAGGTGCAGGCGGCTCTCTTCGGAGGTCACCTTGCGGGCGTTCTGCAACAGGACGCTGGCGATGATCTGCAGGCTGTTGGCGACGCGGTGCTGGACTTCCCGCGCAAGCAGGTCCTTTTCGCGAATCAGGTCGCTGGTGAGCCTCTCGGCCGCGCGAGCCGCCGTGCCGTCCACAACGGTCAGCAGGACGCGGAGGGAGGACGCTTCCGTGAACTCCAGACGGCGGGCGTTGAGGATCAGATGCCGGCGCCGGTCGCTGGGTCCGACCAGGTCGATCTCATAGGCGTCGACAACCGCCTCGCCCGAGCCCACGGCCGATAGCAGGGAACGCAGCCGGGGCAGGTTCCATTCTCCCTGGCCGAGGGAGAATAGCGAACGCCCGCGCACCGCTGGACGCCATTCCGAACAGCGCGAGGAAGGATTCGCTCGCGGCGATCACCTGGGACTCGCCGTCCAGCAAAAGCAGCGGCGCCTGGGAGGCGGCGATGACGGCCAAAGCCAGCGTCGCGCCGAGATCGTCGTTTGTCGGGGTCTGAGCCATCCGGCCGTTCCTGGCGCGGCCAAGGCTCGCGAAGCGAAAGCCTGATCCCAGCCATATGGCCCTGTATAGCGCGCCGGGACGCCGCTGCGCCAATGATCTTTCTGGCGGGACAGCGATGCGTGAGGCGGACCCGCTCGTAGCGATCGATGGAGGCCTGGCCTCCGGGTCGAACGGAGGGTCTTCGGGCTTGCGGGCCCGACGCGTCGCCGCTCCGCCACCAGGCCGTATCGGTCTCAGAGAGCCGCCGCCCTATGCGCCTCGACACCTTACCGGGCCAAGGAGATTGAAGGTTAACGAAAGGACCATAGAGGCCCCACGGCAACGCTTTTTCCACCCGGGCGCTTTATCTTCCGTCGCGCGCCGGACTCGCGGACTTGTTATGAGGCTCCGGCCGCCCGGGAGATTAGCTTGCCCATCATGCGTTTCAGCCTTCGCCTCATCCTCATCGGAACCGTCGCCGCCTGCGCGCCCATGTTGCCCGAGCCGCCCCTTCCCGGGCCCGCGCCCGCACCGGCGCCGGTTCAGACCGACCCCGCGCCCGCTCCGGCGACCACGCCGCCGGTCGCCGGTCCGACCGACCAGGCCGGCTTCGATGGCTGGAAGCAGGGCTTCCTCGCTCGCCATGGCGGCGATCGCCGCGCCCGGTATGAGCGCGAACTGGCGGGGCTGACGCCCGATCCGTCGGTGATCCGGCTGGACCGCAACCAGCCGGAGTTCAGCCGCCCGGCCGGCGCCTATGTGCAGAACGCCGTCACCGCCACCCGCATCGCCCAGGGCCGCCAGCGCACCGACCGGGTGCCGTGGGCGGTGGTGCAGCGCTACGGCGTGCCGTCCGAAATCCTCGTCGCCATCTGGGCCCAGGAGTCCGCCTTCGGCCAGGTGCAGGGCGACAATGACGTGATCCGCTCGCTGGCCACCCTCGCCTATGACGGCCGCCGCCGCGACTGGGCCGAAGGGCAGTTGAAGCACGCCCTTGATATCGTCGTCGACGGACGGCGCTCGCGCGACGGCCTGAAGGGCAGCTGGGCCGGGGCCATGGGCCAGACCCAGTTCATGCCCGACAACTATCTGCGTCTCGGCGTCGACGAGACCGGCGACGGCAAGGTCGATATCTGGGGCTCGGACGCCGACGCCCTCGCCTCGGCCGCCAACCTGCTGGCCAAGGCCGGCTGGAAGCGGGGTCAGGGCTGGGGCTATGAGGTCGTCCTGCCTTCGAACTTCGACTATTCCGACGCCGAGGGGCCGCGCCATCCGTGGTCGTACTGGGCCGCGCGGGGCGTGACCCTCGCCCATGGCGGCGCGCCCAACGCCGCCGAGGCGGGCGAGGAGGCGACGATCCTGCTGCCGCAGGGCGCGCGGGGGCCGGCCTTCCTGGCCTTGCCGAACCACTATGTGATCCGGCGCTACAACAACTCGGTCAGCTACGCCCTCGCGATCGGCCTGACCGCCGACGGCATCCAGGGAAAGCCGGGACTGGTCGGGACCTGGCCGGACGACGCCCCGATGTCGCGAGATCAGCGGATCGGCGCCCAGCGCGCCCTGACCGTCCTCGGCTATGACACCCAGGGCATCGACGGAGTGATCGGGGCCAACACCCGGGCGGCGTTGCGTCGCTGGCAGATGGCGACCGGGCGGCTGGCGGACGGCTACCTGACCGCCGAACTGGCCGACGAACTGATCCGCCGGGCCGGCTAGGGTTCAGGCCGCCTGGGCGCCGGGGCCGGCGAGGCCCTGCATGACCATGCGATTGATGTCGATCAGGTCCTCGAAACCCTCCTCGCCACGCATGACGGCGGAGGAGTGACGGCCGACGAACAGGCTGATCGAGATGATCTGCGCCCGCAGGCTCTTGTCCATGGCGTTGCCGGGATCCGAGCAGTCGGTCGCCAGCGTCGACCACAGCCGACGGTTCCAGTCGAGGGCGTTGATGCGCGTGGTGATATCGCTCTTGTCGACGGTCGAAGCGTGTATCAACGCCCGGGTCACCTGACCGAACAGCCGATACTCCAACTCACGCGGGTTTTCAGCCCGCGCCGCCGCGGTCTTGTACGCCTGAAGCGACATTCGCCAGATTTTCCTCGTAATCGACCAGTTTGCGGGCGGCCATCAGCGCCTTGTAGTATTCGCGCGCCATCACGTGTCGGGACGCGGCGACGCAGTCGGCCTGGACCTGCGGATTGCGGGTCGCGCTCATGAATTCGGTCAGACGCCTGGCGAACTCGTCATAGACCTTCGGCGCCGAGGTCTCGTCCAGGTACATCATCATGACCGGGAAATAGACCCGCCGCGCCGGGGTGGTGACATCCTCGAGCTGCATGATGTCCTTCTCACGCAGCACGCTGGCCTTGTTCTGGAGGATCAGCACGCCCCTGCGGTCGCCGTTCTGGACGACGGCCCCGTTGAGCACGAATTTCTCACCGGGCTTCAGCGACAGCTTCAGCGGCATTCGGGGCGTCTCCTGAACAGGCGCACGGCGACGTTAGGAAGCCGGAACAAACACACGATAAACAGTCGTGGTTAACCATGTATTGTGGCCGGCGACGGTTAGATGGCGGGTCATCACAGTCCGAGTCGTCCATGCTCCTCGCCCAGACCCCCTCCCCCACGGCGGATGACGCCGCCCACGCGCCGGCGCCGACGGCGCAAGGCATGGCCGGCGACGCCGCGTCTCCCGCGGCCATAAGCCGGCTTTCGCAGGTCCTGGCGGCGGGGAAGAACCGGTCGCTCAAGACCCGCAGGAAGTCGCTGGATCTGCTGAAGGCCGCGCTTTCCGCCATCCGGCAGAACGATTTCGAAGGCGGCGCCGAGCACGCCCTCGCCGTGCTCAGGACCGACAAGACCAACGGCCTGGCCTGGCATCTGCTGGCGATCTGCCAGGAGAAGGTCAACCGGTTCGGGCCCGCGCTTCACGCCTATGAGGCGGCGCTGAAACTGCTGCCGGAGCAGACCGACATCGCCCATGACCTGGGCCGGCTGGCGCAGCGGCTCGGCTATCTCGCGATCGCCGAAAAGCTGCTGGTCAAATTCCTGGCGGCCAATCCCGGACATATCGAGGCGACCAACAACCTCGCCTGCGTCATGCGGGACCAGCAGCGCTATGCGGACGCCATCGAGACCCTGCGCCCGATGTTGCAGATCGAGCCGGAAAGCGCGGTCCTGTGGAATACCCTCGGCACGGTGCTGAACGACCAGGGGCGGCTGAACGAGGCCCTGACCTTCTTCGAGGAGGCGTTGCGGCTGAATCCGGACTTCGCCAAGGCGCGTTACAACCGCGCCAATGTGCGGCGGCCGCTGGGCGACATCGCCGGCGCCCTGGAAGACCTGGAGGCGGCCCTGCCGGGCGCCGAAGGCGCCTATGAGGTGGCCATGATGAACATGGCCCGGGCCCTGATGCTGATGGGCGAGGGGACGCTGCCGGACGGGTTCGAGGCCTATGAGGTGCGGTTCAATCCCTATCTGCCGGACGCCCTGAGGGTGGCCGTGCCGGCGCCCCGGTGGCTGCCGGCGGAACAGGACATCCGCGGCCGGCGGCTGCTGATCGTCGGGGAGCAGGGCATCGCCGACGAACTGGTGTTCGCCAACTGCCTGAACGACGTCATCGAGGCGGTCGGACCGGAGGGTCAGGTCTTCATCGCCGTCGAGACGCGGATGGTCGACCTGTTCCAGCGCAGCTTCCCGGCGGCGATCGTCGGCGGCCACAAGGCGGTGCGTCTGGAAGGCCGGCTGACCCGCTATGTGCCGTTCATCGAGAAGCTGTCGGCGGACGAGGCGCCGGAGTTCTGGTTCCCCATGGGCAGCCTGATGGCGGTCTACCGCCCGTCGGTGGCGGCGTTTCCGAAGCACGACGGCTATATCCGGCCCGATCCCGAGCGGGTCAGCCACTGGAAGGGCGAGCTGGAGAAGCTGGGGCCGGGGCTCAAGGTCGGTCTCCACTGGAAGAGTCTGGTGATGTCCGGATCGCGGGCCGCCGTCTTCGCCTCCGGTTTCCAACGCTGGGAGCCGGTCCTGCGAACGCCGGGCTGCGTGATGATCAACCTGCAGTGCGGCGACGTCGCCGATGACCTCGCGGCCGCCGAGGCGGCGGGCGCGACGGTGTGGACCCCGCCGATCAATCTGAAGGACGACCTCGAGGATGTCGCCGCCCTGTCGGTGGCCTGCGATCTGGTGATCGGCCCGGGCATCGCCGGCACCAATATCGCGGCGTCCTGCGGGGCCCGGACCTGGCTGGTGGCCGCGCCCGACGACTGGCACCTGATGAAGACGGACGGCTATGTCTTCTATCCCGCGACGAAGGTCTTCGTTCGCGGCGCGGTCGACGGCTGGCCGGCGGTGATCGACGAAATGCGGGCGGCGCTGGACCGCGCGGTGGCCGAAGGCTGGAACGCCGCCTGACTCAGCCGCGTTGTTCCTCCAGCTATGGAGGTTCCCGTGCCGCAGATCGACGACTACTCAGACGAACAAGAACAGTCTGAAACCTTTGACGAAACCCACATCGACGATGAGGGGGACGGCGACATCCTGCCGGACGAGGCGGATCCGGTGCTGGACGTCACCCAGATGGACGGCGACGCCGATGAGGAGTCGTTCGACGAGGACGCCATCGACGAGGTCGACGACGAACTGGGCGCCTCCGGCGTCGAGGCCGAGGCCGACGCCCTGCTGGGCGTCGATGGCGAAAAGCTGACCGAGATCGATCGCGAGAGTGCGGACGGCGGCGCACCGGACGAGGTCGAGCTGGTCTATTCCGGCCTGATGCGGAACGCCCGCGGGGCCCAGGCCAGCGCCGCCCACTGGGAGGCCAAACGCCTGTCAGACGACGACATATCCGAGCTGGGCTACGGCCCCGACGGCGACGAAGATCATCCGAAGAATTGAGGAGCGCATCATGACCGAGACACCAAACCCCAAACACCAGCAGGCCCCGGCCGACGACATCGCCTACGCCCGGGAAGCGGACCGCAAGACCGGCAAGCCGGACCAGCTGCGTGAAGACGAGCGCAAGGCCGAAAACCGGCAGGAGGCGCTGATCGACGAAAGCATCGAGGAGAGCTTCCCGGCCAGCGATCCCCCCGCGGCCAAGCAGATCACCTGAGGCGGCGTCCGCCGTTGGATTGTCAAAGACCGAGAGCGGTTCACCCTCCCCGTCCGGGGGAGGGTGGTCGCGAAGAGCGACCGGGTGGGGACGGCCGGGCGACGGAGCGCGGCCCGGCCGGGCCGCCCCCACCCTGTCGCCGCTACGCGTCGACATCCCTCCCCGGGACGGGAGGGAGAGGCAGGCATGAGTCTGCGCCGCTTGCGGGCAAGCGGGTGGGGAGAGAGCGGGGCGGCCGGGCCTCGCCCGGTGCTTTGATAGATAACCGTTTCGACGAGACAGGCCGCCCCGCGCAGTCGTTTTCCACACGCCCTCCGGCTGGCGGCCCTGGCATTCGGGCCTTGCCGGATCA
>JAHJNW010000165.1 GCA_018820665.1 Alphaproteobacteria bacterium
TGATCCGGCAAGGCCCGAATGCCAGGGCCGCCAGCCGGAGGGCGTGTGGAAAACGACTGCGCGGGGCGGCCTGTCTCGTCGAAACGGTTATCTATCAAAGCACCGGGCGAGGCCCGGCCGCCCCGCTCTCTCCCCACCCGCCTGGAAACAGACGGCGAAGACCCATGCCCGCTGCCTGCTGCCTAATCCCACACCCCACACCCGCATCTCCCTGGCGCAATCGCAAAACCTCTCGACTTCCCCCGGGTCATCACGGAATGTTACAGCCTGCCCCGAAGGAGACGCCCATGCCCATGACGCCGCGCGCCGGACTGCAGGTCGCCGAAGACCTCGCCGCCTTCATCGAGACCGAGGTCCTGCCCGGCCTCGACATTCCGGCGGACCGCTTCTGGACCGGCGCCGCCGACGTCTTCGCCCGCTTCGCCCCGGAGAACCGCCGCCTGCTCGCCGTCCGCGACGACCTCCAGACCCGGATCGACGCCTGGCATACGGCGCGCCGCGGCCAGCCCCACGACCCGGCGGCGACGACCGCCTTCCTGCGCGAGATCGGCTACCTCGTCGACGAACCCGCCCCCTTCGCCATCGGCACGCGCAATGTCGACGCCGAGGTCGCGACCCTCGCCGGGCCGCAGCTGGTCGTGCCGATCCTCAACGCCCGCTTCGTGCTCAACGCCGCCAACGCCCGCTGGGGCAGCCTCTATGACGCCCTCTACGGCACCGACGCCCTCGGCGACCTGCCGCAAGGCGGCGGCTACGACCCCGCCCGCGGCGCCCGCGTCGTGGCCCGGGCGAAAGCCTTCCTCGACGACGCCGTCCCCCTGGCCGACGGTTCATGGGCCGACCTGACCGACGCGACCGACATCGTCCTGCGCGACGCGGCCCAGGCCGTCGGCCGCTCCGACCGCGCGCGCCTGTTCCGCCACAACGGCCTGCATATCGAGGTGGTCTTCGACCCCGGTCACCCGATCGGCGCGACCGATCCCGCGGGCATCTCGGACGTCATCCTCGAAGCCGCCCTCTCGACCATCGTCGATCTCGAGGACTCGGTCGCCGCCGTCGACGCCGCCGACAAGACCGCCGCCTACCGCAACTGGCTCGGCCTGATGAAGGGCGACCTGGTCGAGACCTTCGACAAGGGCGGCCGCCCCCTGACCCGCGCCCTCGCCCCCGACCGCGCCTTCACCGCCCCCGACGGTTCGACCGTGACCCTGCCGGGCCGGTCGCTGCTGTTCGTCCGCAACGTCGGCCACCTGATGACCACCCCGGCGATCCGGCTGCCCGACGGGTCGGAGGCGCCCGAAGGCATCCTCGACGCCATCGTCACCAGCCTGATCGCGATGCACGACCTGAAAGGGCAGGGGCGGTTCACCAACAGCCGCGCCGGCTCGATCTACATCGTCAAACCCAAGATGCACGGCCCGGAAGAGTGCGCCTTCACCGACGCCCTGTTCGACGCCGTCGAGGACGCGCTGGGCCTCGCCCGCCACACGATCAAGGTCGGCGTCATGGACGAGGAGCGCCGCACCTCGGCCAACCTCGCCGCCTGCATCCACGCCGTCCGCGACCGCATCGTCTTCATCAACACCGGCTTCCTCGACCGCACCGGCGACGAGATCCACACGGCGATGCAGGCCGGCCCGATGGTGCGCAAGGGCGACATCAAGACCTCCGCCTGGATCGCCGCCTATGAGGCGCGCAACGTCGCCATCGGTCTGGCCTGTGGTCTCGACGGAAAGGCCCAGATCGGCAAGGGCATGTGGGCCGCGCCCGACCGCATGGCCGAGATGCTGGAGCAAAAGGCGGCCCATCCGAAGACCGGGGCCAACACCGCCTGGGTGCCGTCCCCGACCGCCGCGACCCTGCATGCCCTGCACTATCACCAGACCGACGTCTTCGCCCTGCGCGCCGACATCGCCGCCCGCCCGCTCCCGAGCCTCGACGCCCTGCTGACCCCACCGCTGGCGGCTGGCCAGAATTGGTCCGGGGCCGAGGTCGCCGAGGAATTGGACAACAATGCGCAAGGTTTGCTCGGCTATGTCGTCCGCTGGATCGACCAGGGCGTCGGCTGTTCGAAGGTGCCCGACATCCACGACGTCGGCCTGATGGAGGACCGCGCCACCCTGCGCATCTCCTCCCAGCACATGGCCAACTGGCTGCTGCACGGCGTCTGCACCCCCGAACAGGTCGACGCGGCGCTGTTGCGTATGGCCGCCAAGGTCGACGCCCAGAACGCCGCCGATCCCCTCTACCAGCCGATGGCGCCTGACCCTGCCGGCAGCCTCGCCTTCGCCGCCGCCCGCGCCCTCGTCTTCGAGGGGACGACCCAGCCCAACGGCTACACCGAACCCCTGCTCCACGCCTTCCGCCGCCGCGCCAAGGGCGACCATGACTGAAGCGGCCGTCGTCATCGGCGCCGCCGGGGGCATCGGTTCAGCCCTTGTCGAGCGGCTGAGAGGGCAGGGCGCCTATGCCGTCGTCCACGCCCTGTCCCGCGCCGACGGCCTCGATCTGGAGGATGAGGCTTCGATCGCGGCGGCCGCCGCCCGCATTGCCGAAGGCCCCCCGCCCGGTCTGATCCTCGTCGCCACCGGCGTCCTGCACGACGGCTTCGAGCCCGAGCGCAGCTATCGCGCCCTGACGCCCGAGCACCTGCTGCGCGACTACCGGGTCAACGCCATCGGCCCCGCGCTGGTCGCCAAACACCTGTTGCCGCTGGCGCCACGGGACCGCCGCGCCGTCTTCGCCGCCCTGTCCGCCCGCGTCGGCTCCATCGGCGACAACCGCCTGGGCGGCTGGCACAGCTACCGCGCCTCCAAGGCCGCGCTGAACATGATCCTGCGAAATCTGGCGGTCGAACTGGCCCGCACCCATCCGCAGGCCGTGATCGCCGGCCTGCACCCCGGCACTGTCGACAGCGATCTCAGCGCGCCGTTCCGCAAGGGCGTGGCGCCCGACAGGCTGTTCACGCCGGCGCATTCGGCCGAACGCCTGTTGTCCGTGATCGCCGGCCTCACCCCCGCCGACAGCGGCGGCGTCTTCGCCTGGGACGGACAGCGCATCCCTGAATGAACGACCTCGATTGACAGCGTCGTACAGTATGCGGCATACACTGTATGGCACACACTATGTGGCGGACAGGGAAGCGGCATGAGCGTCGATCCGGACCTCTTCGAATCCATGCGGCTCGAGCTGCGCCGCGGCTCGCTGGTCCTCGCTGTGCTCGCCTGCCTGCGGACCGAACGCTACGGCTACACCCTGCGCCAGGCCCTCGCCGCCGACGGGCTGGAGATGGAGGAATCCACCCTCTACCCGCTGCTGCGCCGGCTCGAGAGCCAGGGCCTGCTCGATAGCGAATGGCGCGAGGAGGAGAAGCGCAAGAAGCGCTTCTACGTCCTGTCCGCCGCCGGAACCGAAATGCTGGCCGCGCTGGCCGCCGAATGGCGGGGCATCAACGCCTCGCTCGACAAGATTCTGTGAAACCGGGGCTGAAGGGGAAAACCGCCATGGACCTGATCGATCGCTACCTCAACGCCGTCGCCGCCCAGCTGGGCCAGGACGAACGCGCCGACATCATCGCCGAACTACGCGACCTGATCCTCAGCCGCTTCGAGGCGAAGGAGGAGGATCTGGGCCGCCCGCTCACCGACGACGAGAAGGAGGCCATCCTGCAGGAGGTCGGCCATCCGCTGGTCGTCGCCGCCCGCTACCGCAAGGGCCCCGACTCTCTCGTCGGCCCCGAGCTCTTTCCCTACTGGCTGTTCGCGGTGAAGGCCGGCCTGCTGCTGATGGCGGCGGTCCAGGCCCTCGTCCTGCTGCTCAATCTGGTCGGCGGACCGGCCGACGCCGGCCAGTCGATCAGCCAGGCGATCAACGGCTTCATCAGCTCGGGCCTGACCCTGATCGGCGTCGTCACCGTCGCCGGGGCCGCCATGGAGCACCTCGGCTACCGGCCGCGCTGGATGACCCAATGGCGGGTCAAGGAACTGTCGGCCTTCGGCCTGTCCGATCCGGCGGCCTGGGGCGTGGCCATGGGCGGATCCCGGCCTGCCAGGGCGAGCTGGGCGCCGCGGGTCCGGCCGATGCGCTGGCCGGGCGGGGAATACCTCTTCTCCTTCCTCGCGGGCGGCGTCTTCGTCCTCTGGTGGATCGGCGCCATCCACTTCCCCGGCCTGATCCGCATGGGCCCGCCCGGAGCGGAGGCCGAGGTCGCCGGCGCGCCGGTCTGGACCGTCCTGTACGGCCCGATCCTGCTCTACGCCCTCGCCCAGATGGCGGTGGACCTCGTCAGCCTGGCCTGGCCGCACGCCGTGCGCCTGCGCGCGGCCGCCCAGGTGGCCATCGCCGCCGGCGGCCTGTGGCTGACCTGGGCCATCTTCGAGGCCGGCCACTGGTTCACCCTCACCCGCGACGGCGAGACCGCGCCGATCGCCGGCGATAGCAGGCTGCTGGACCTCGACCACCTGCGGACGCTGGGCGAGGGGAGCCATGATCTGACCGGGGTGGCCAGCGCCCTGTCGCTGATCCTGACCTGGGCGCTGCTCATCTCGGCGATCAGCTTCGTGTTCAAGATCCTCGCCAACCTGTGGCGTCTGGCCCGGCCCGACCCCCGGCCCGCCGCCTGAGCCGCCGTGTCCGAAAACCGCGAGACTCGCCACCGCCGGGAGATCATCCTGCACCCATGGAAACCGCCCGCGATCTGGATCAGGAGGCCTGCTACCGCGCCGTGCTGACGCGGGACGCCCGCTTCGACGGCCGCTTCTTCGGCTGCGTCAAGACCACCGGCATCTACTGCCGTCCGGTCTGCCCGGCCCGCACCCCGAAGCGCGAGAACATGTTTTTCGTCCCGACCGCCGCCGCGGCCGAGGAGGCCGGCTTCCGCGCCTGCCTGCGCTGCCGCCCCGAGACCGCTCCCGACATGGGCGCCTGGCGCGGAACCTCGAACACCGTCAGCCGCGCCCTCGCCCTGATCGAGGCCGGGGCGCTGGACGAAGGCGACGTCGACGCCCTCGCCGGCCGTCTCGGCGTCGGCGAGCGCCACCTGCGCCGCCTGTTCCGCCAGCACCTCGGCGCCGCCCCGGTCAGCGTGGCCCAGACCCGCCGCGTCCTGCTGGCCAAGGCCCTGATCCACCAGACCGACCTGTCGATGGCCCAGGTCGCCCTCGCCTCCGGCTTCGGCAGCGTCCGCCGTTTCAACGAGACCTTCCAGGCCCTCTACGACCGTCCGCCCTCGGCCCTGCGCCGCCGCGGCGACCGGGTGCACGACGGCGGCGTCCGCCTGAACCTGTCCTACCGCCCGCCCTATGACTGGGACGCCATGCTCGCGGCCCTCGCCGCCCGCGGCGACCACGTCGAGGGCCGCCAATGGTCCCGCCCGTTGACGCCCTCGATCGACGGGGCCGAGGGCTCGGTCACCGTCGAGCCGGCTGAGCAGGGGCGCGTCTCGGTCTGCGTCGAGATCGCCGATCTGAAAGCCCTGCCGGGCGTGCTCGCCCGGGTGCGTCGGGTGTTCGACCTGTCCGCCGACCCGGCCGCCATCGCCCGCGACCTGTCGGCCGATCCCGTGCTCGAGCCCCTGTTGACCCGACGCCCCGGCCTGAGGCTGCCCGGCGACTGGATCGACGACAGCCCCGAACCGCCGAACGACCGCCTCGATGACGCCGCCCTCGTCGTCCGCGCCGCGGCCTGGCGTCCGTGGCGCGCCTATGGCGCCCTGCATCTCGCCATGGCCGGGATCACGGGCGCGGACCTGATGGAGAAGAGCGATGCCCAACGCGCTGCCTGAAACCCTGACCCTCGACCGGATCGCCACGCCCGTCGGCGAGGTCCTGCTGGTCACCGATGCGGACGGCGCCGTCCGGGCGCTCGACTTCGCCGACTATGAGCCCCGGATGATGCGGCTGCTGTCCCGTCATCTTCCCGGTTTCGTCCTCGAGGCCGGCCGCGCCCCGGACCCCGTCCGCACCGCCGTCACCGCCTATTTCGACGGCGACCTCGCAGCCCTCGACGGCGTCGCGGTGAAGACCGGCGGCACGACGTTCCAGCGCACGGTCTGGGCCGCCCTGCGCGCCATCCCGGCCGGCCAGACCCGCAGTTACGGCCAGCTCGCTGCCGCCATCGGCTCGCCCCGCGCCGTCCGCGCCGCCGGCCTCGCCAACGGCCAGAACCCGGTCGCCCTGATCGTGCCCTGCCACCGGGTCATCGGCTCGACCGGCGCCCTGACCGGCTATGCCGGCGGACTGGAACGCAAGATGTGGCTGCTCCGGCATGAAGGCGCCCTCGCCTGAGAGGCGTGGAAACGCCGTGTCCCCCTTGATTTCCCGCCCCGACGGCCTAGATTGTTCCTGCTTATGCTGAAAGTGAGCATAAGTCGGCGGAAGCCCCTCGGGACCTCCGTCGTTCTTTGGACCCCTGATTTGCTCAGATCGAGCAAAAGGACTGGCCATGGCGGACGGAATGTTCGGATTGTCTGACTCCCTCGCCCGGGAAACCGCCCCGGTGTGGGCCAAGGTCAAGGATCATGTGACCCCGATCGAATGGCCCGCCCAGGCCGCCCTGATCCACGAGATCAACGCTCTGAAGCGCGAGCGCGACGCGGTCATCCTCGCCCACAACTACATGACGCCCGAAATCTTCCACGGCGTCGGCGACTACGTCGGTGACAGCCTCGGCCTCGCCAAGGAAGCCGCGCGGTCGCCGGCGAACGTGATCGTCCAGGCCGGCGTGCATTTCATGGCCGAGACCTCGAAGATCCTGTCGCCCGACAAGACGGTGCTGATCCCGGATCTGAAGGCCGGCTGCTCGCTGGCCGAGGCGATCACCGGCGCAGACGTGCGCCTGATCAAGCAGCGCTACCCCGGCCTGCCGGTGGTGACCTACGTCAACACCACGGCCGATGTGAAGGCCGAGACCGACATCTGCTGCACCAGCGCCAACGCCGTGCAGGTGGTGGAATGGGCGGCGAAGGAATGGGGCGTCGACCGCGTCATCCTGATCCCGGACGAATTCCTCGCGAAGAACGTCGCGGCCCAGACCAATGTCGGGATCATCGCCTGGAAGGGCCGCTGCATTGTGCATGAGCGGTTCACCGCCTCGGACATCGCCGAGATGCGCGAGGCCTATCCGGGCGCGGAAATCCTCGCCCACCCCGAATGCCCGGAAGACGTGCTGTCGGCGGCTGACTTCGCCGGTTCGACGGCGGCGATGACCGACTACATCACCAGCCGCAAGCCGAAGCAGGTGGTGCTCATCACCGAATGCTCGATGGCCGCGAACATCCAGGGCGACGTGCCCGAGGTCAGCTTCATCGGCCCGTGCAACATGTGCCCCTATATGAAGCGGATCACGCTGGAGAACATCCGCGACTGCCTCCTTCACATGCAGTTCGAGGTCACGGTCCCGGAAGAGATGGCCGAGCGGGCCCGTCTGGCGGTGCAGCGGATGATCGACCTGCCGCCCCCGGCGGTCCCGGCCCGCTACGACCTGGTCAAGGCCAAACACCATGTCGCAGTGGAGCTGATCTGATGCATTACGTTCCGCCGGTCCGCGCCGTCGCTACGCTCGATCGCAAGTCCCTGCGGCTTCTCGCCGTCCTGGCCTTGTGGCTGCGGACGGACGAGGCCAAGTCACGGGCATGACCGAAAGCAATACGCCCCGCCGCCCGGGTCCCTGGGACCCGCGCCCTGAAGACATCGCCGCCGCGCCCGCGCCGCCGGAACCGGCTCGCGTCGCCGAGTCGCCCCTGGACAAGGGTCAGAACCCGGTCTGGGCGGTGGTTTCCACCCTGCTGCTGGGCGGCCTGATCTGGTACCTGACCAAGAGCTGGGTCATTGCTGCCGCCCTGATCTGGGGCCTGTTCGTCCACGAGTACGGGCATGTGCTGGCCATGAACCGGCTCGGCATGGGCCCGGCCCGCATCTACATCATCCCCTTCCTCGGCGGGGTGGCGAAGAGCCAGCGCCTGCCACATAGCGAGTGGCACGGGGTGCTGGTGTCGCTGGCCGGCCCGGCGTTCGGCCTGCTTGCCGCCATTCCGCTTTTTGCTGGCTTTGTCGTCACCGGGCAGGCCGCTTGGCTTTTAGGCGCTGCCGTGATTGCGGCGCTGAATCTGATTAATTTGGCGCCCGCGCCGCCGCTCGACGGCTCAAAGGCTTTGGGGCCTGTGCTTGCCCGTGTTCACCCCATGCTCGAGCGGGTCGCAATGATTGCCATCGGGGCCTTGGTGGTCTGGTGGGGCGTCATGACGGGACGATGGCCTCTCGCGATCTTTCTCGCCATTGCCCTCATTGGTCATCTGAAGCGCGGAGCGTGGAGACCGGACGGCCGTCCGCTGACCATCCGGGAGGCGGTGTCCAGCGTCGGTCTGTTCATCGCAACCGCAGCGGCCTGCGCAGCAGTCGGGATCGCCGCCCTGATGCCGCTGGGAGGCGGCTCCCTCCCGGTCGCGCTCGACATCGCCGGTCGCAACTTGGGTATCGCCGGGTGAACCGCATCCAACATGACGGCCCGCTGATCATCGGCGGGGGTCTGGCCGGTCTTTCGGCCGCGCTGGAGGCCGCGCCGCGCAATGTCCTCGTCGTCACCCCCGCACCCCTGCTGCAGGCTTCGTCCTCGGCCTGGGCCCAGGGCGGGGTGGCGGCGGCCCTGTCCGAAACCGACGCGCCGGCGCTGCATGCGGCGGACACCCAGGCCGCCGGCGCCGGTCTGGTCGAGGCCGAGGCCGCGCGGCTGCTGACCGACGACGGCCGCGCCACGGTGGAGTGGCTGGCCGCCCTCGGCGCGCCATTCGACCGCGACGCGGCGGGCGGCTTCGCCGTCAGCCTCGAGGCGGCCCA
>JAHJNW010000166.1 GCA_018820665.1 Alphaproteobacteria bacterium
CCCTCCACCGCTTCGCGGTCGCCCTCCCCCAAAGGGGGAGGAGACCATGACGTCCCCCGACACCATCTTCGCCCTCGCCACGCCTCCGGGCCGGGGGGCCATCGCCATCCTCCGCCTGTCCGGACCGGGGACGGACGCCGCTCTGGCCAGCCTCGGCGCCGGCGATCTGACGCCGCGTCTGGCCTCGCTCCGTGATCTGGCGCTGGACGGCCGCGCCCTCGACCAGGCCCTCGTGCTCCGCTTCCTCGCCCCGAACTCCTACACCGGCGAGGCCTGCGCCGAGCTGCACCTGCACGGCGGCCGGGCGGTGGTGGAAGCCGTCGGCGACGCCCTGATCGCCCTCGGCCTGCGCCCGGCCGAGCCCGGCGAGTTCACCCGCCGCGCCTTCGAGAACGGCCGCATGGATCTGGCCCAGGCCGAGGCCGTGGCCGATCTGATCGACGCCGAGACCGCGGCCCAGGCGGCCCAGGCCCTCGGCCAGCTGGACGGCGCCCTGTCTCAGACCTATGCCGGCTTCCGCCGCGACCTGCTCAGGGCCCTCGCCCTGGTCGAGGCCGAGATCGACTTTCCCGACGAGGAGGTGCCGGACAATCTGGCCCGCACCGCCGGACCGGTGCTGGACGGCTTGATCGCCGACCTCAAGGCGGCGCTGGCCGACGCCCGACGCGGCGAGCGGGTGCGCGCGGGCTATCGCATCGTCCTGATCGGCGAGACCAACGCCGGCAAGTCGTCGCTGTTTAACGCCCTGATCGCCCGCGAGGCGGCCATCGTCACTCCCATCGCCGGCACCACCCGCGACGTGCTGGACGCCGACCTGATCATCGGCGGCTACGCCGTGACCCTGTCCGACACGGCCGGCCTGCGTGACAGCGACGATCCGATCGAGGCCGAGGGGGTCCGTCGGGCTCGAGCCCGGGCGGAGGAGGCCGAACTGAGATTGTGGGTCCGCGCGCCGGGTGACCCCGAGGGACCCGCAGCGGCCTACGCCCGGCCCGACGACCTGCTGGTCTTCACCAAGGCCGACCTTGACCGCGCCGCGCCGTCGCCGGACCACGAATCCCTGATCGTCAGCACGACGACGGGGGAGGGGCTGGGCGCCTTGCACGACTGGCTGGCGGCCCGCCTTGCCCGCGACCTGTCGGGCGCGGACTTCCCGGCGGTCACCCGCGAGCGGCACCGCCGCCGACTGACCGAGGCCCTGGCGGCGGTCGAGGCGGGGCGGTGGGCGCTCGACATCGCGCCCGAGATGGCCGGCGACGATCTGCGCCGCGCCGCCGACAGCCTCGCCCGGGTCACCGGCGCCATCGGCGTCGAGGACATCCTCGGCGAGGTCTTCTCGACCTTCTGCATCGGCAAGTGACGTTTCACGTGAAACACGCCCTGCACGCCGGTAGCGAAACCGCCGGCTTTCCCCTATGTCCCCGGCCATGAAGCGTTTCGATGTCATCGTCATCGGCGGGGGTCACGCCGGCTGTGAAGCCGCTGCCGCGTCCGCGCGCGCCGGGGCCGTCACCCTGCTGCTGACCCAGAAGCTCGAGACCATCGGCGAGATGTCGTGCAACCCGGCCATCGGCGGTCTGGGCAAGGGTCATCTGGTGCGCGAGATCGACGCCATGGACGGCGTCATGGGCCGCCTCGGCGACGTCTCCGGCATTCAGTTCCGCCTGCTCAACCGCTCCAAGGGTGCGGCGGTGCAGGGCCCCCGCAGCCAGATCGACCGGCGGCTCTATCGCGAGGCGATGCAGGCCGAGCTGACGCAGACGCCAAACCTCACTCTTATGGCCGGCACGGCGGAGAGCCTGATCCTCGACGGCGGACGCGTCGCCGGCGTGGTGACCGGGGAGGGCGTCGAGTTGCCGGCGGGCGCGGTCGTGCTGACGACCGGCACCTTCCTCAATGGCGTCATCCACAAAGGCGACCAGCGCATTCCCGCCGGCCGCCACGGCGAGGCGCCTTCGACCGGCCTCGCCGCGGACCTCTATGGCGCCGGCCTTCAGATGGGCCGGCTCAAAACCGGCACCCCGGCGCGGCTGGACGGCCGTACCATCGCCTGGGATGCGCTGGAGATGCAGGCGGCCGACGCCGAGCCCGTACCGTTCAGCTTCCTTACCGACCGCATCGACGTCCCGCAGATCGCCTGCGGCGTCACCCACACGACCGAGGCGACGCACCGGATTATCGGCGACAATCTCGGCGACAGCGCCGTCTATGGCGGCCATCTGTCCGGGCGCGGCCCGCGCTACTGCCCCTCGATCGAGGACAAGGTGGTGCGCTTCGCCGACAAGACCTCGCACCAGATCTTCCTCGAGCCGGAAGGCCTCGACGACCCGACCGTCTATCCCAACGGCATCTCGACCTCGGTGTCCGACGCGACCCAGGCCGCCTTCCTGCGCACCATTCCGGGGCTCGAGGCGGTCGAGGTGTTCCGCTTCGGCTACGCTATCGAGTATGACTTCGTCGACCCGCGCGAGCTGACCCCGGCGCTGGAGGTCAAGAGACGCCCCGGCCTGTATCTGGCCGGCCAGATCAACGGCACCACGGGCTATGAGGAGGCGGGGGCTCAAGGGCTGATCGCCGGGCTGAACGCCGCCCGCGCCGCCGCCGGCTCTGATCCGATCATCCTCGGTCGCGATCAGGCCTATATCGGCGTGATGATCGATGATCTGGTCACACGCGGGGTGACCGAGCCCTACCGGATGTTCACCAGCCGCGCCGAGTACAGATTGACGCTGCGGGCCGACAACGCGGATCAACGGTTGACCCCGCTCGCCATGGCGGCCGGGATCGTTTCGGGCGACCGGCGGCGGGCCTTCGAGGCCAAAGCCGCCCTGCTGGCCGAGGCAGCGACGCTGGTGCGCGGGACCAGCTATACGCCAAAGGAGGCCGGGGCCCTGGGCGTGAACGTCAACGCCGACGGGCAGCGCCGTTCGATCCGCGACCTGCTGGCCTTCCCGGGCGTCGACTTGGGGACCTTCGAGGCGGCCCATCCCACCATCGCCGCCTGGCCGCGTCAGGTACGCGAGCAGATCGAGATCGACGCGGGCTACGCCGGCTATCTGGACCGCCAGGCCTCTGACGCCGAGGCCCTGCGCCGGGAGGAGGCCCTGGCCATACCGCACGACCTCGACTACGCGGCGATCGGCAGCCTCTCGAACGAGGTGCGCGAGAAGCTCAGCCTCGTCCAGCCGCGCACCTTGGGTCAGGCCGGCCGGATCGAGGGCATGACCCCCGGCGCCCTGACGGCCCTGCTGTCGCATGTCAAACGCACCCGGGTGGCCGCGTGACGCCTTCGGAATTTCAGGCGGTGACCGGCGCTACCCCGGCGCAGATGGCCGACCTCGACATCTTCATCGAACGGCTGACCGAGACAAATGCGGTGATGAATCTCGTCGGGCCCGACAGTCTGCCGGACGTCTGGAACCGGCATATCTGGGACTCGGCTCAGCTGCTGAGCATGGCGCCCGCGGCCAGGACGTGGGCCGACCTTGGAGCCGGGGCCGGCTTTCCCGGTCTGGTGCTCGCTATTCTTCTGAAAGATCGATCCGACAGCCATGTCTGGCTGATCGACAGTCTTGGCAAGCGCTGCCGCTTCCTGCAGGAGGCGGTGGACGGGCTGTCGTTGCGGGCCACGGTGATCAATGGCCGGGCCGAGGCGCAGAGGGTCACGGTCGACGTCGTCACCGCCCGCGCACTCGCGCCGATGGAGAAGCTGCTCGGCTATGCACAGCCTTATCTACAGCGCGGCGCACAGGGGCTGTTTCTCAAGGGGGAAAAGGCCGAGGCTGAGTTGATCGAAGCCCGCAAGGTCTGGCATTTCGAGAGCAGTCTTTCCGTCTCGCGCAGCGACCCGCGCGGCCGTATCGTTTCCGTCCGGAGTCTCCGTCGTGTCCATAGCCGGTAAGACGCGCGTCCTCGCCATCTCCAATCAGAAGGGCGGCGTCGGCAAGACGACGACGGCGATCAACCTCGGCACCGCCCTGGCGGCGATCGGCGAAAAGGTGCTGATCGTCGACATGGACCCGCAGGGCAATGCCTCCACCGGCCTCGGTGTTCCACGTGAAACACGCCGGGTGACCATCTACGACGTCATCGTCGATGGGCGGTCCGTCGACGAGTCGGCGGTCCAGACCTCGGTGCCCGGCCTGCATATCCTGCCCGCGGACGCCGACATGTCAGGCGTCGAGATCGAGTTGAGCCAGGCCGATCGCCGCTCGTATCGGCTGCGCGACGCCCTCGAGGGGCAGGGCGGGGAGGGTCAGACCCGGTATGACTATGTGCTGATCGACTGCCCGCCTTCGCTCAACCTGTTGACGCTCAACGCCATGGCCGCCGCGGACGCGGTGCTGGTGCCGCTGCAGTGCGAGTTCTTCGCCCTCGAGGGCCTGAGCCAGCTGATGAAGACCATCGAGATGGTGCGGCAGAGCCTGAACCCGACGCTGGAAATCCAGGGTCTGGTCCTGACCATGTATGATCGCCGCAACGCCCTGTCGGGTCAGGTCGCGGCGGACGTGCGCAAGCATTTCGGCGACAAGGTCTATGAGGCGGTGATCCCCCGCAATGTGCGGGTGTCCGAGGCGCCGTCGTTCGGCAAGCCGGCCTTGATCTACGATCTGAAATGCGCCGGCAGCCAGGCCTATCTGCGCCTGGCCCGCGAGGTGGTGGCGCGCGAGAAGACGCGGCGGCTGCAGGCCGCCTGATGCGAAATTACGAAGTGGAATCAGTATCTTGAGCGAACGTCAGCGCGGTCTGGGCCGGGGATTGTCGGCCCTTCTGGGGGAGCAGGCCAGCGAGGCCGTGCCGGTCGACGGCTCGGCCGCCCCCGCCGGCGTGCGCATGGCGCCGATCGAGTCGCTGAAGCCCAATCCCGACCAGCCGCGCAAGATCTTCAACAACGACGACCTGGCCGAACTGGCGGAATCGATCCGCGACAAGGGCGTGCTGCAGCCGATCCTCGTGCGGCCGCATCCAAAGGAAGACGGCGTCTGGCAGATCGTCGCCGGCGAACGCCGCTGGCGCGCGTCGCAGCTCGCCCGCCTGACCCAGGTGCCGGTCATTGTCCGCGAGATGGACGACGTGGCGGTGTTCGAGGTGGCGATCATCGAGAACGTCCAGCGCGCCGACCTCAATCCGCTGGAGGAGGCCGACGCCTACCGCCTGCTGATGGAGCGGTTCGGCCGCACCCAGGACGCGGTCGCCGGCGTGGTCGGCAAGAGCCGCAGCCATGTCGCCAACACCCTGCGCCTGCTGCAGCTGCCGGAAGAGGTGCTGTGGTACGTCCGGCACGGCAAGATGAGCGCCGGCCACGCCCGGGCCCTGATCACCGCGCCCAACCCGGCCGCCCTGGCCGAACAGATCGTCAATGAAGGGCTGAACGTCCGTCAGGCCGAGGTGCTGGCGCGGCGCGCGTCCGAGGGACCGAAGCCGGGCAAGGGCAAGGGCCGCGCCGGCGCGTCGACGGGCGAGGGCGGGGCCGATATCGCCGCCCTCGAGCAGGATCTGACCGACGCTCTCGGCCTGCCGGTGTCGCTGGCCGACCGCGGCGGCAAGGGCGAGTTGAGCCTGCGCTACGGCAGCCTCGAGCAACTGGACGACCTGTGCCGGCGGTTGATGCGTGGATGAGGCCGCCCGTGCTACAGTGACAGCATGACCGAGAAACCGAGCAATCCGACCGCCGATGCGATGAAGAAGGCCCTGGCCGCCAAGAAGGCCGGGGGCGGACCGTTCCACGCCGGTCTGGAGGGCGGCGCCCGGGCCGAGCAGAAGGCCCAGCAGACGCGGAACCTGGCCCTGTCCAAGCCGGCCTTCCGCAAGGCGTCGAAGCGCGGCTAGAGCCCCAGCCGCCGGGCCCGCGCCGAAATCTCCAGCAGCAGGCGTTCGGCGATCAGCTGGTCGGGGGAGCCGGTTGTCTTGGTGGCGATGTCGGCGGCGTTGACGCTGTCCAGCACCTTGTCGAGATCCTCGAGCCGCCAACTGCGCGCCTGACGCAGCATTTCAGCCTCCTGTTTCCAGAACACCCCGGCCGATTTGGCGGCCTCCTTGGCCCCGGCGCCATTCGCCTGCAACACATTGATACGGCGCAGCTTGCCGAGGTGGATGGACGCCTGTCTCACCGCCATGACAGGCGATTCTCCTTCGGCCAGAGCCCGGCGCAGGCCCGACTGGGCCGGGCCGGGCCGGCCGCCGAACGCCTGCAGCGCCGCGTCCTGCAGCGAGGCGTCGGCCTCGACCCCCAGATGCTGCTCCAGTTCGGCCACGTCTAAGGTCTGGCCCGAGCCGGGGCCGATATAGAGCGCCAGCCGCTCGATCTCCTGCCGCATCAGGCCGCGTTCGCGCGGCAGGCGGCTGACGAACCGGTCCAGCGCGTCGCCGGTCAGCCCGACCTTGTCGGCGGCGAGCGCTTCGCGCGTCATGCGGGCGACATCGCCCGTTTCGTCCTCATAACAGGCGATGCCCACCGCGCCCTGCGACGCCTCCGCGGCCTTGCGCAGGGCGGAGTCGCGGCCCAACGCCCCGGCCTCGATCACCAGCATGGCGTCGGGGTTGTAGCCGCCATCGGCGTGAGTCTTGAGGGCGGCGGCCAGCATCTTGTCGATCGAAGCCTTTTCCGAGCCGAGCCGAACCCGGACGAGGCGACGGCCGCCGATCATCGACAGGGCGGTCAGGGCCTCCTCAAGACGGGCCTCGTCGCCGTCGATATCGCTGTCGGTCAGGACGGTGACGTTGAAGGGGTCGTTCAGGTCGGGCGTGATGGCCTTGCACAGCAGCGCAGCGCGTTCAGCCACCCCTGAGCGGTCCTTGCCATGGATGACGGCGGCGCGCACCGAGGGGTCCGGCGTCTTGAGGAAGCGATCGACCTCGGGCCGTTTCGCCAGGATCATCGCCGGCCCGTCATGGCTGGCCTTGCAGGGCCAGCATAAGGGCCAGCCGGATCTCGCGCGCCAGTTCGGCGGCGGCGCGTTCCTCGCCGTCCTGCTGGGCGGCGATGGCGGCATAGGGCTGGTCGGCGGCGGCGTAGGTGGTGGTCACCGTCTCCGTGCCGGTCAGCGGCGTGCCGCCGGCGGCGGGGGTCAGGATCCAGCGGCCGATGACGGTCAGTTCGTAGCGGGTGGCGGTGTCGTCTATGCGGCGGCCGAGCGGACGACGCGACTGCTCGGCCGTGGTCTCAAGCCGCCAGAGCGGAACCTGGGCGGCGTCGCGACCGAGGGAGTCCTCCAGCTGCTCGCGCAGGCGGTAGCCGAGCCGGTCGTCCTGGGTGCTGACGGCGATGCGGCTGAGGCCGGAGCCGGCCCCGGCGTCGCCGTACAGGGGTGTGAAGCCGCAGCCGGCCAAGGCCAGTCCCGCCAGTGCGACAAGTCCGGCCCGGCGAAAACGCATCAGCCGACCACCAGATTGACGATGCGATCCTTGACCACCACGATCTTCCTCACCGTCTGCCCCTCCAGCCGCGCCTGAACGTCCGCGTCGGCCATGACGATGGCCTCGACCTCGGCCGGCTCCAGACCGCGGGCGACGCGAATCTCGCCGCGCCGCTTGCCGTTGACCTGGATCGGCAGGGTGACCTCGTCGTCGGCCGCCAGCGCCGGGTCGTGCTCCGGCCACGGCGCGTCGAGGATCATCCCCGCTTCGCCCAGCCGCGTCCAGCCTTCCTCGGCGAGGTGGGGGGTGAAGGGGGCGACCAGCCGCAGCAGGGCCGACAGGGCCTGACGCCGCGCCTCGCCGCCGGCCGTGGCGTGGTCGCGGATGACGGCGACGAAGGCGTACAGCCGGGCGATGGCCGAGTTGAAGCGGAAGCCGGCGATGCCCTCGGACACGGCCTTGATCGCCTTGTGCGTCTCGCGCACGAGGGCGCCGTTGGCGGCCTCGTCGCCGGGGGCAGCGGGATCGAAGCCGTCGACCTCGGTCCAGACCCGCTGGACGAAGCGGCTGGCGCCCTCGACGCCGCCCGGCGTCCATTGCACGTCGCGCTCGGGCGGGCTGTCGGACAGGACGAACAGCCGGCCGGCGTCGACGCCATAGGTGTCGACGATCTCCTGCGGCGCGACGACGTTCTTCTTCGACTTCGACATCTTTTCGATGTCGCCGATGACCAGGGCCTCGCCGGTCGAGCGCTGGCGGGCCGAGCGCTGGCCGGCCTCGTTGAGCAGTTCGACGTCGGTGGGCTCGACCCAGGCCCCGTCGGGGCGGCGGTAGGTCTCGTGCACCACCATGCCCTGGGTGAACAGGCCGGCGAACGGCTCGCGCACGCTCATCAGCCCGGCGTCCGACAGGGCGCGCGAGATGAAGCGGGCGTAGAGCAGGTGCAGGACGGCGTGTTCGACGCCGCCGATATACTGGTCGACCGGCAGCCACTTGTCGGCCGCCGCCTTCGAGATCGGTTCGGAGGCGGTAGGGTCGGTGAAGCGGGCGAAATACCACCTGGAGTCGACAAAGGTGTCGAGGGTGTCGGTCTCGCGCGTCGCATGCTCGTGACACGCCGGGCATTTGACGTGTTTCCACGTCGGATGGCGGTCCAGCGGATTGCCCGGGGTGTCGAAGGTCACATCCTTCGGCAGCTCGACCGGCAGGTCGGCGGCCGGCACGGCGCCGCACGACGGACAGTGAATGATCGGGATGGGGCAACCCCAGTAGCGCTGGCGGCTGACGCCCCAGTCGCGCAGGCGATAGATGGTCGCGCCCTCGCCCTGGCCGGCCGCTTCCACGCGGGCGATGGCCTCGGCCTTGGCGGCTTCGATGTCGAGCCCATCGAGGAAGTCGGAGTGGAAGATCGCTCCCGGACCGGTGTAGGCCTCTGTTCCCACAGCGAAATCGCCGCCGGCGCCGTCCGGTCTCACGACCGGGATCACGGGCAGGTCGTATTTTCGGGCGAAGTCGAGGTCGCGCTGGTCATGGGCGGGACATCCGAAGATGGCGCCGGTGCCGTACTCCGACAGGATGAAGTTGGCGATCCAGACGGTGACCTCGCGGCCGTCGAACGGGTGCCGCACCTTGAGGCCGGTGTCGAAACCGACCTTCTCGGCCTGTTCGATCTCGGCCTGGGTCGAGCCGCCCTTGCGGCATTCGGCGATGAAGGCGGCGGCGTCCGGGTTGGTCTCGCCGAGGGCGCGGGCGATCGGATGATCGGGGGCGATGCCCATGAAGGAGGCGCCGAACAGGGTGTCGGGCCGGGTGGTGTAGATCTCCAACCCGTCCGGCGCGGCGGCGGGAGCCTCGCCGGCCCAGGCCCAGGTCATCTGCAGACCCTTCGAACGGCCGATCCAGTTCTCCTGCATCAGCCGGACCTTGTCGGGCCAGCGGCCCTCCAGCTCCTTGAGGCCCTCGATCAGGTCGTCGGCATAGTCGGTGATGCGCAGGAACCACTGGTTCAACTTGCGCTTCTCGACCACGGCGCCGGAGCGCCAGCCGCGGCCGTCGACGACCTGCTCATTGGCCAGGACGGTGTTGTCGACCGGGTCCCAGTTGACGATCGAGTCCTTGCGATAGACCAGGCCCCGCTTGAACAGTTCTAGGAACCAGGCCTGCTGCTGGCCATAGTAGGACGGATCGCAGGTGGCGAACTCGCGCGACCAGTCCAGCGACAAGCCCAGCAGCTTCAGCTGTTCGCGCATGGCGGCGATGTTGGACCAGGTCCAGTCGCCGGGGTGTATGCCGCGCTCAATGGCGGCGTTCTCGGCCGGCAGGCCAAAGGCGTCCCAGCCCATCGGATGCAGGACGTCGAAACCCTGGGCCCGCTTCGAGCGGGCCACGACGTCGCCCATCACATAGTTGCGGGCGTGGCCCATGTGGATGTTCCCCGACGGATAGGGAAACATCTCGAGGACGTAGTATTTGGGCTTGCCCGTCTCTGCGGTGGGCGTGCGGAAGGCGTCGGCCTCCGCCCAGCGGGCCTGCTGACGGGGTTCGGCGGTCTTGGGCTCGTATCGGGCCACGGGAATCCTTGAGGCGTCGCTCCTAAGGGCGAGCCTTGAGGAGGCTATGGTCGGGAGGAGTCGATCAGCGCGCGTTCTGGAGGTTGAGCTGGCGCGCCTTGGTCAGGATCGCGTTCTCAAGATCGGTCTCGGTCTGGGCGGCGACCGCGGCGCCGACCCACTGGCCGGAAGCGTCGCGCACTTCCTTGGACACGGTCACATTCAGGGCGTCGGCGCGCAGACGGGTGTCGAGGATGAACACCGTCGCCTTGAACCGCTCGTTCGGGGTCTGGGGGTCGGTGTACCAGTCGTAGTTGACGACGCCGCCCCACGGATCGGCGTTGGCGAGAGGCATGAAGCTCAGGGTGTCGAGGGTGGCGCGCCACAGGAAGGCGTTGACGCCAATGCCCGTCTGGCCGGCCGGAACGGGCTTGGCCCCGCCGCCCATGCCCGGAATCCCGCCGCATGCGCCCAGCATCAGACCCGAGGCGATCAGGGCGACCGCTGCGCCGCGAACCAGCACCATCGAGACTCTCCATTCCATCGAGACGTGCAGCGGGCCGTCCCGCGCACGCGCCGGCCCGCCGAGTGGGCGGATGCCGAAGCGAGGCTCTATAACACGGTGAAAAGGGGCGATGACAAGGCGAAGTCGCATCGTTTCAGCCGCCTGGAGGCCTTCCGGGGTCGCGATCCGCCCCGAGAGGACTTGCTGGAACGACTTACGGGCGAGCGCCATCCGTGACGCTCGCGCCACAGGAGTCCCGCAGAGTCTTGCGGAACCCCGGGCAATCGCCCACGTTTCGTTGACCGGGCTGAACAGCGGTGTCTAATCGCCGCAAGGACTGCGACGGAAGCTTCCGTCGCGGCATAAAGGGCAGGACATGCGCCAGACTATGCGCAAAAACGGCGCCGTCATCGCCGGAGCAGCCGCAGGGCTCATGCTTCTGGCCATGGCCGATGTCGCCTCGGCCCAGGCCGCTTCGTCGCGCGCCCGCGCGCCGGCCGTGACCCTGACCGAAGCCCAGGCCGCCCGCGCCGCCACCGGCGCGAACCAGTCGCGCCTGCGCTTCACCGAACGCGGCCGCTGGGGCCTCGACCTCAATCTGAGCCAGCCGGTCGGGCGCGAAAGCAATCTCGGCGACGTCGAGGCCGGGGCCTATTACCGCGTCAACCCGCGCCTGCGTGTCGGCGCCACCGCTGGTCTGGCCGAGCCCGAGGCCGATCCGGCCAGCGCGCCGCAGACGGACCGCCGCGCCGCGCCGCGCTTCCGTCTGGAATCGATCTTCCGCTTCTAGGCCTCGACCGGTCCGAAGGCCGCCCGGATCGCCGCGATCCCGGCCAGGCCGCAGGCCCCTGAGCCGATCAACTCGCCTGCATTTCCGCCCGTGATCCCGCCGAGGGCGTAGACCGGGATGGCGGTTTGGCGGACCAGCGCCGCGAAGGCCTCCACGCCGAGCGCCGGCCGGGCGGCTGAGGCGCCGCCGGCCGCGAACACAGGCGACATCACCGCCGCATCGAGACCTTCAGCGCCGGCCAGGGCCGCCGCTGAATGCACCGCCCCGATGATGCGCCAGTCGGGTCGGGCCACGGCGAGGCCGGGGCCCTCACCGAGCGCCCGTTCGGGCAGATGGACGCCGTCCGCGTTGATCGTCTCGGCCAGATTCGCATCCAGACCGACCAGCAGCAGGCCGTCCTGTCTATGGGTCGCCTCGCGCAGGCGCAGGCCGGTCTCACGCGCATCGGCCGCGCCGAAGGACCGGAACACCACCCCCGATCCGGCCGGCAGCCGCGCCGCCGTCTCCCAAGGGCGGGGGGTGCGAACGGGGTCGGTGAAGAACAGCAGCGGCGGCAGGTTCTGCGCCGGGCGTCCCGCGGCGCGGCTGACATCGGCGGCCTCCCGTGCGAGGACGCGGGCGACGTCCCACAGACTATCCGCTTCGGACCGGTTCATGACCTCCTCTTCTCCCGATCCCGCGCCCGGGTCCAGCATCGCCGCCCGTTTCGACGCCGTGCGTCGCCGCATCGCCGGGGCCTGTCGCGACGCCGGACGCGATCCCGCATCGGTGGTCCTGACGGCCGTGACCAAGACCCAGCCGGCCGAGGCCCTGGCGGCGGCGCTGGCCACGGGCCAGCGCTTGTTCGGCGAAAACCGGGTGCAGGAGGCGCAGGCCCACTGGGCCGAACTGCGCAGTCGTGTCCCCGACCTCGAGCTGCGCCTGATCGGTCCGTTGCAGACCAACAAGGCCGCCGACGCCGTCGCCCTGTTCGATGTCGTCGAGACCCTCGACCGGGAGAAACTGGCCGACGCCCTCGCGACCGCCGCCGCCAAGGCGGGACGCACGCTCCGTGTCCTGATCCAGGTCAACACCGGCGAGGAGGCGCAGAAGGCCGGGGTTCCGCCGGAAGAGGCAGACGGACTGGTGCGCTACGCCCGCGACAAGGGGCTGATCGTCGAAGGTCTGATGTGCATTCCGCCCGCGGATGAGGCGTCCGGTCCGCATTTCGCCCTGTTGCGCAAGATCGCCCGCCGTAACGGACTGGACACGCTCTCGATGGGGATGAGCGGCGACTACGAGACCGCGATCCGCTTTGGCGCGACCCATGTCCGGGTCGGATCGGCGTTGTTCGGGGAACGAAACCGTTCCGAAACCCCCTCTAGTGACTGAAAACCGCTCCGCTTCGGGTCCAACCCTTGGCGGAACGGCCGACGCTCGCCATTCTGGTACCCATGCCCGCACCCAAAACCATTCTGATCATCGACGACGACGACGACCTGCGTGAGGCGCTGGCCGAGCAGCTGGCCCTGCATGAGGCCTTCCGGCCGGTTCAGGCGGCGACAGCGATGGAAGGGGTGCGCATGGGCCGCGAGGTCCGCGCCGACCTGATCCTGCTGGACGTCGACCTGCCGGACATGGACGGACGCGAGGCCTGCCGGCTGCTGCGCAAGGATGGCGTCTCGACCCCGATCATCATGCTGACCGGTCAGTCGTCGGACGCCGACACGGTGCTGGGGCTGGAATCGGGGGCCAATGACTATGTCACCAAGCCGTTCCGGTTCGCGGTGCTGCTGGCCCGCATCCGCGCCCATCTGCGCAGCCACGAACAGTCCGAGGACGCCGTCTTCCGCATCGGTCCCTATGAGTTCCGACCCGCCGCCAAGGTTCTGATCGACGACAAGACGCGCAAGGTGCGGCTGACCGAGAAGGAAACCAGCATCCTCAAATACCTGTATCGCGCCGGGGCCAAGGCGGTGTCGCGCGAGGAGCTGCTGACTGAGGTGTGGGGCTATAATGCCGGGGTCACGACCCACACGCTGGAAACCCACATCTATCGGCTGCGCCAGAAGATCGAGCCTGAGCCCGGTCAGGCGCGGTTGTTGCTGACCGACGCCGGCGGCTACCGGCTTCAGCCCTAGAGCCGGATCGGCATCGGTCTAGCCGGGACGCCACTCGCTGAGGGTCTCGCCCGTCGGCGTCTCGAAGGCGACGCGGTCCAGCTGCACCGCCGCGACGCAGACCGGGCGCTGATTCGGATTGGCGGCGCGGCAACGAATCGCCTGCCCGTCCGGGAAGGCCGCCATCCGGCCCTGCAGGCGGACCCGGTAGCCGGCCTCAAGCGCGATGAGGGGCGCGTCCCCGGCCTGACGGATGGTATGGGCATAGGCGCGCCCGTTGCGGCGGCCGATGCGGGAGCTTCCCGTTTCGAACACCGCGGCCAATCCGACCGTTTGCGGCGAGGCCGCCGCCGCCCCACTGGTCAGCGGATCGACCCGGATCGAGGGACAGCCTTCAGCGGCCATCCATGGCCGGGCGACCCAGAATCCCTCGACCGCTTCCCACTGATCCTGTCCCGTCCCGGCGATCAGGGCCGAGCGGGTCCAGTCGCCCGGGGTCAGGCTCAGATTGATGTTCTCGCGCTCCGGGCCCCATGACCAGCGGGCCAGGCCGTCGCCCACGCCCTCGGCCGGCGACGCCTCGGCGCCCTCGCAACCGAAGGCGAGGCGAATGTCGAACTGGCGCCCGGCCAGCGGGCTGGCGTCCCCGGCCTCGGCCCCGGCAGCATAGTCGGCGGCGGCCCGGTCGATGGCCGCGAGCAGGGCGCGCCGATCCAGCGCAACCGGCCCGACCGGCGTCACGGGCGCACTTTTGGCGGGCGTGGACGGCGCCGGCGACGGGGCCGAGGGCTCGGCCTCTCGCTGACAGGAGGCCGCAAGAAGACCAGCCGCCGCAGCCACGACGACCGGCAGGCGAAGAGGCGAGACCGGTTTCAGCATGGAACCAGCCTAGCACGTCAATCGCTCAATTGGGGGCGGCTCACCCGAAAAGGTTGACCTGACCCGGGCGCGAGGGGCAGCAGAGCGAATGACTTTCGATCAGATCGCGGCTCTGCTGGTGCTCGTCACCGTGGTCGGGGTGCTTATTCACGGCCGGGTTCGCGCCGATGTCGTGGCGCTGGCCGGCGCCGCGGCCTTGCTGCTGCTGGGCGTGGTCCGGCCGGTCGAGGTGCAGGGCGCCTTCGCCAGCCCGGCGGTCATCGCCTTGGCCGGCCTGTTCGTCATCGCCTACGCCATCGAGCTGTCCGGCCTGCTGGGCCTGATGATTCGCCAGGCCACCCGGCTTGCCGCGCGCGTCGGGGCGATCGGCATCTGGGCGGTGCTGGGCATGTGCGGCGTGCTGGGCGGCTTTCTGAACAACACCCCGGTGGTGGTGCTGGCGGCGCCGGTGATCCGCGACGTGGCCCAGTCGCTGAAACTGTCGCCCAAACGCTTCCTGATGCCGCTCAGCCATATTTCGGTGCTGGGCGGCCTGCTGACCCTGATCGGCACCTCGACCAATCTGCTGGTCAACGACATGGCGCGCAATTCCGGTCAGCCGGTGTTCAGCCTGTTCGAGATCACGCCCGTCGGCCTGTGCATCGCCGTCGCCGGGGGGCTATGGCTGTATTTCGTCGGCGCGCGCCAACTGGGGCGCAGCGTCGAGGCCGATGAGGCCGAACAGGCCCGGCTGGTGGCGATGGAGGAGGCGCGCCAAGAGGCGGAGGCCGAACGGATCGCCCGCAGTCGCCGCCGCTTCCCCTTCGGCCTGCCGCGTCTGGGCGAGGCGCGCACCAATGACGACGGGTCCGGAGACGCCCATCTGGGCGACGTCACCCTGTTTGGAGCCGCCGACCGACCGTTCGATCTGCGGCGTTCGCTGGTGGCGCTCGGGGTCTTCGTCGTCGTCGTGGCGGCGGCGGGTATGGGCTGGGCCCCGATCGCCGCCGCGGCCTTCGCCGGCGCGGTCGCCCTGATCCTGCTACGGGTGATCACGCCGGAGGAGGCCTATGCCGGTCTGCGGCCGGAGATCCTGCTGCTGATCGCCGGCATGGTGGTGGTCGGAACCGCCATCGAGGTGACCGGGCTGGCCGCCACCGGAGCAGGGGTGCTGATCGAGGTGCTGCGGCCGTTCGGCCCGCTGGTCGGGCTGATCATTCTGTACGGGGTGACCCTGTTCGCCACCGAACTATTGTCCAACGCCACCGTGGCCGTGCTGATCACGCCGATCGCCGTGGCCCTGGCGGAGAGTTTCGGGGTCGATCCGCGGCCGTTCCTGGTGGGGGTGATGATGGCCGCTTCGGCCGCCTTTGCGACGCCGTTCGGCTACCAGACCAATGTGCTGGTCTATCAGATGGGCAACTACAGCTACATGGACTTCGTCCGGGTCGGGCTGCCGCTGAACCTGGTGACCTGGGTGGCGGGGATGATCGCCATCCCGATCTTCTTCCCGTTCTAGAGGACCGCGCTAGACGTCGAGGTCCATGGTCACCGGGGCGTGATCGCTGGGCTGGGTCCATTCGCGCACCGTGTCGTGGATGCGGGCGCTGGCCGGGACCACGGCGGGGGTCAGGCCAGGCGAGGTCCACAGGTGGTCGAGGCGCAGGCCGCGGTTGGACTTGCGGAAGTCGGCGGCGCGGTAGCTCCACCAGCTGGCCAGCTTGGTCGGCTCGGGAATCTGGTCGCGGACCACGTCGGCGAAGCCGCCGGCCGCCTGCAGCCGGCGCAGGGTCTCGACCTCCAGCGGGGTGTGGCTGACGATCTTCGACATGTAGCGGTGGTTCCAGACGTCATTCTCGCCCGGCGCGATGTTGAAGTCGCCGGCCAGCACCAGCGGCCGTTGTTTGTCGCGACCGCCCATCTCGGCGGTCAGGCGCTCGTAGAAATCCATCTTGTGATCGAATTTCGGGTTCAGCGCCCGGTCGGGCGTATCGCCGCCGGCGGGGATGTAGAAATTCTGGATCTCGACGCCGTCGACCATGGCGGCGACGCAGCGGGCATGGCCCTCGCGGCAGACGTCCAGCTTCGGGGCTTCGGCGATCGGCTCGCGGCTGGCGATGGCGACGCCGTGCCAGCCCTTCTGGCCGCCGATCTTCAGATGCGGCAGGCCCATGGCCTCGAAGGCGCCGCGCGGGAACTGGTCCTCAAGGCATTTGATCTCCTGCAGGCACAGGACGTCGGTTCCGCTCTCCTCGACGAAGCGGGCGACCTGGTCGACGCGCAGGCGGACGGAGTTGATGTTCCAGGTGGCGATGCGAAGCATCCGGGCTTCCTAGCGGGACCGCGTCCAAAAGGCTCCGCCTTATTCGACCTAGCGCGCTAACGGCGCTCAAGCCGCGAGCGACCGCGTCGCGAGCGTTAGCGCCCCTGAACATAAAGAGACGCCCGGCCGTTGCGGGCCGGGCGTTTGAAGGTTCGTCTCTCTCGCCGCCGGGAAGGGGATGAAATCCGTAGCGGTTGAGACCGGCTCCCGCCGATCTGTGGCTAAAACAGCACGCCCGAGAAAAAAAGTCAAGCGTGGTTCGCCCGAGAGGCGAATCAGCCGCGACGCGGACGTTGGGTCGGGTCGCGCAGCTGGAACAGGCTGGCGGCGAGGCCCGGGGCCGGACGCAGGCTGGTCAGCTGGGTGCGGGTGCGGCCGCCCTGGGCGTCGACGATGGTCCACTCCTGCAACCGGACCGGGTCGCCGGCGAAGGCCAGCACCACCGAGCCGTCATTGGGCCGGCGCTGGTCGCGGGCGGTGATGGCGAAGGCGCCCGAGGCCATCCGGGTGACGCGGTCGATGCGCACGCCCTGGTCGAGGCGGACGGTGCGGGCGAGGAAGGTCGACAGCGGCGTCTGGCCCAGCGGCACCTGGCGGAAGACGTTCAGGCGCGGGTCGTAGCGTTTGACGTTCGAGCCGTCCGAGACGACCAGCAGGCCGGCGGGGTTGGTGTATTCGAAGCGCATCTTGCCGGGCCGCTGCAGATAGAAGCGGCCCTCGCGGCGCTGGGCCCCGGAGGTCTCGACGAAATTGCCCTGGGCCGAGGTCAGGCCCTGCAGATAGGTCTGGGCCCGGGCGAGGACGGCGCGATCCTCGGCCGACAGACTGGCCTGGGCGTGCGCCGGCAGGGCGGCGACGGCGGCGAGGGCGGCGGAGCCTAGGGCGAAAGCGCGGCGTGAGACGGTCATGGGGGTCTTCTCCCGTTCGGGATGGTTGATGTCTGCCGTCTTGCAGGATGGGTCAGGCGGTGGCGTGACCCGAGCCTGACCATATTCAGGCGCTCCGATGAAGCCCTGTTCAGCTTCATCCGGGCGACGGCGGGCCAGATAACGTCGCCGGACCGTCTCCGTTGCGGCCGTTGGCTACATCGGCGGCGGGCCGGCGAGCACGTCGCGCTTGCCGGCGTGGTTGGCGGGGCTGACCACGCCCTCCTGTTCCATCTTCTCGATCAGGGAGGCGGCGCGGTTGTAGCCGATCTGCAGCCGGCGCTGGATGTAGCTGGTCGAGGCCTTGCGGTCGCGGGTGACCACGGCCACGGCGCGGTCGTAGAGGTCGTCGCCCGAGCCGCCGCCCTCGTCGCCGAAGGCCGCGTCCCCGTCGCCGTCGGGATCGTCGGTGATCAGGTCCAGATAGTCTGGCTCGGCCTGCGAGCGCAGGTGTTTGCAGACCTCGTCGACCTCCTGATCCGTCACGAACGGGCCGTGTAGACGGGTGATGCGGCCACCGCCGGCCATGTAGAGCATGTCGCCCTGGCCCAGCAGCTGCTCCCCGCCCTGCTCGCCCAGGATGGTGCGGCTGTCGATCTTGGAGGTGACCTGGAAGGATATCCGGGTCGGGAAATTGGCCTTGATGGTGCCGGTGATGACATCGACCGACGGGCGCTGGGTGGCCATGATCAGGTGGATGCCGGCGGCCCGGGCCATCTGGGCCAGACGCTGCACCGCCCCCTCGACGTCCTTGCCGGCGACCAGCATCAGATCGGCCATCTCGTCCATGACGACGACGAGGAAGGGCAGGGGTTCGGGGCGGATCTTCTCGGATTCGTAGACGGGGCGGCCCTGTTCGTCGAAGCCGGTCTGGACGGTGCGTTCGAAATGCTCGCCCTTGGCCTGGGCCTCGCGGGCGCGCTCGTTGTACGAGGCGATGTTGCGCACGCCCAGCTTGGACATCCGCCGATAGCGGTCCTCCATCTCGCGCACGGTCCATTTCAGGGCGACGACGGCCTTCTTGGGATCGGTGACGACCGGGGCCAGCAGGTGCGGAATGCCGTCATAGACGCTGAGCTCCAGCATCTTGGGGTCGATCATGATGAAGCGGCACTCGGCCGGGCTGTGGCGATACAGGATCGACAGGATCATGGCGTTGACCCCGACCGACTTGCCCGAGCCGGTGGTGCCCGCGATCAAGAGGTGGGGCATGCGCG
>JAHJNW010000167.1 GCA_018820665.1 Alphaproteobacteria bacterium
CAGGTTCGGATAGCCGCCGTCGGCCCATTCGAAGATCTTGTGGGCATAGTCCCAGTACTCGACCAGGGTCTCGCCCTTGGTGGCGAACACCGGCGTGCCCGAGGCGGCAATGGCCGCAGCAGCGTGGTCCTGGGTCGAGAAGATATTGCACGAGGCCCAGCGGACCTCTGCGCCGAGCGCTTCCAGCGTCTGGATCAGCACGGCGGTCTGGATGGTCATGTGCAGGCTGCCGGCGATGCGGGCGCCCTTCAGCGGCTTGTCCTTGCCGAACTCCTCGCGCAGGGCCATCAGCCCGGGCATTTCGGTTTCGGCGATCTCGATCTCCTTGTTGCCATAGGGGGCAAGGGAGATGTCGCGGACGATGTAGTCGGTCATGGGGAGGTCCTGATCGGTTTGCGCGGCCTATAGACCGCCGCGCCCCTGCGGGCAAGAAACCCATAAGGATATCCTTATATCACCTACCGCAAGTAGGTACTCTTCCTGATGTCCGCGTTAAGGTAGCGCGAACGCCTCAGGCTCCAGGCTGATCGCCTGTCTGATCGACGGGGGGTGGAATGGCCGAGGAACAACTGGAACAGCGTACGGCCTTCATGGGGCTGGGCGCGCCGTCGGAGGCCTACCGCTCCGTCGGCCCCATTCTTCGCGAGGCCCTGCCCGGCGCCCTCGGCGCCTTCTATGAGAAGGTCAGGGCCAGTCCCGAAACACGACGGTTCTTCCGCGACGAAGACCACATCTCGTCGGCCAACAAGGCCCAGCAGGCCCACTGGAACGCCATCATCGAAGGCCGGACGGACGCCGACTACGGCCGATCCGTACGGATCATCGGCCAGGTGCATGCCCGGATCGGGTTGGAGCCGCGCTGGTATATCGGGGGCTACAGCGTGCTGCTGGCCCACCTGATCCGGCAGGTGACAAACCGTCCCCGGGGATGGAAGACCCGGACGGCCGACCACGACCGCATCACCGGCGACGCCGTCGCCGAACTGACGCAACGGGTCATGCTGGACATGGATCTGGCGATCTCGATCTACCTCGAGGTGCTGAAGGAGGAGCGCGATCGCAGCGAGGCGGCGCGGGCCGAGGCCGAAGCCAGCCAGAGCCGGGTGGTGGCCATCGTCGGCCAGGCGCTGACCGGTCTCTCCAAGGGCGATCTGGCCTCGACGGTCGAGGACGAGTTCCCGGAAGAGTACCGACAGCTGAAGTCCGACTTCAACGCCGCGGTCAGGAATCTGGGACACGCCATGACCGCCGTGGCCGACAACGCCGGTTCGATCCAGTCGGGCGCGGGCGAGATCAGCGAGGCGGCGGATGACCTGGCGCGTCGCACCGAGCAGCAGGCCGCCAGCCTCGAGGAGACGGCGGCGGCGCTGGACCAGATCACCGCCACGGTGAAGCGGACCGCCTCCAGCGCCGGCCAGGCTTCGCAGACGGTCCAGGCGGCCAAGGGCGACGCCGAGACCAGCGGCGTCGTCGTCAGCGACGCCGTCGGCGCCATGGGCGCGATCGAGAAGTCCTCGCAGGAGATCAGCCAGATCATCGGCGTGATCGACGAGATCGCCTTCCAGACCAATCTGCTGGCGCTGAACGCCGGGGTCGAGGCGGCCCGGGCCGGCGACGCCGGCCGCGGCTTCGCCGTGGTCGCCTCCGAGGTGCGGGCCCTGGCCCAGCGTTCGGCCGAGGCGGCCAAGGAGATCAAGGTGCTGATCTCGGCCTCGACCGCCCAGGTGGCGTCGGGGGTCAACCTGGTGGGCCAGACCGGCGAGGCGCTTCAACGCATCGTCAGCCGGGTCGCCGAGATCGACGAGCGGGTGGCCGAGATAGCCGCCTCGGCCCAGGAGCAGGCCGGGGCCCTGCAGGAGGTCAACACCGCCATCAACCAGATGGACCAGGTGACCCAGCAGAACGCCGCCATGGTCGAGCAGACCACGGCCGCCAGCCATTCGCTGCGCCAGCAGGCCGAGAGCCTGTCGGGCTCCGTGGGCCAGTTCCGGCTCGCCCCCCCGGAAACGGCGTCCCGGTTGCGCCGCGTCGCCTGACCGGCGGGCGGAGGCGACGGCCTGTCTTGCCTCCGGCCCGCGAGGCGGGCAGGAACGCCGTCATGACGAGCGCTTTCATCACCCCCCGCCACGACTGGACCCTGGACGAGGTCGAGGCCCTGTTCGCCCGCCCGTTCATGGAGCTGGTGTTCGAGGCCGCCACCGTGCACCGGCGCTGGTTCGATCCGTCCGAGGTGCAGAAGAGCCAGCTGCTGTCGATCAAGACCGGCGGCTGCGCCGAGAACTGCGGCTACTGCTCGCAATCGGCCAGTTTCCAGACCGGGCTCAAGGCCGAGAAGTTGATGGACGCCACGGCGGTGATGGCCGAGGCCATGGCGGCGAAGGCCGGCGGGGCCAGCCGCTTCTGCATGGGCGCGGCGTGGCGCGAGCTCAAGGACCGCGACACGCCGAAGCTGGCGACGATGATCGCCGGGGTGAAGGCCCTGGGTCTGGAGACCTGCGCCACCCTGGGGATGCTGGCGGCCGATCAGGCGCGGCAGCTCAAGGCGGCGGGGCTGGATTACTACAACCACAACCTGGACACCGGACCAGAGTACTATGCCGAGGTGGTGCCCACCCGGACGTATCAGGACCGGCTCGAGACCCTGGCTCACGTGCGCGAGGCGGGGATGAGCACCTGTTGCGGCGGCATCGTCGGCATGGGCGAGGCGCGGCGCGACCGGGCGAGCCTGTTGCATGCGCTGGCAACCCTGCCGGAGCACCCGGACAGCCTGCCGGTCAATGCGCTGGTGCCGGTGACCGGCACGCCGCTGGGCGAGCGGATGCTGGCCGAGGGCCAGATCGACCCGATCGAATTCGTCCGCACCGTCGCCGTGGCGCGACTGGTCTGCCCGAAGGCGATGGTGCGGCTGTCGGCCGGGCGCGAGACGATGAGCCCGGAGATGCAGGCGCTGTGCTTCCTCGCCGGGGCCAATTCGATCTTCGTCGGCGGCCGGCTGCTGACCACGCCCAATCCGGAGCAGGACGAGGACGCGGCCCTGTTCGCCCTGCTGGACCTGAGGCCGATGGAGCCGAAGGCGGCGGCCGCGGCGGCGTAACCGGGCCTTAAGCGCCGTGTGCCAGCGTGACGGCATGGATCGTCGCGCTCTTCTCGGCCTCGCCGCCGTCACCGCCTCCGCCGGCTCGGCCGCCGCGGGTGACGCCAAGGGCGCGCCCGAGGCCAGCTATCTGCCGCTGCCGACCGTCACGGCCAATGTGCGCCGTGCCGGCGGCGGGCGCGGGGTGATGACCGTCGAGGTCGGGCTCGATACGCCCGACGCCGCCCTGCGTACGCGGGTCGGGCAGTCGGCGCCCCGGCTGCGGGCCGCCTATGCGGCGGTGGTGCAGCAGGCGGCCAACGGCCTGTTGCCGGGCGCGCCGCCGGACGTGGAGCGGCTGATCGCCCAGCTGCAGGCCGCGACCAACACGACCCTGGGCCGCGCCGGAGCGCGGCTGCTGATCGGAACGGTGATGGTGGTCTAGGGGAGAGAGACGAGGGGCGAGGGGAGAGGGCGACGGAGGATCGACGATCGGCCGGCTTCAGTCTCGCGCCATCTCCTGGTCCGGCGTATCTTACTCGCCCCTCGCCCCTCGCCCCTCGCCCCTCGCCCCTCAATCCTTCGTCGGATCGACGGCGCTCGCGTCGCCATAGGTCAGCGCCAGGAAGACGTCTTCCAGATCCGGGTCCTCGGTTGTGATGTCGGCGATGGTGACGCCCGCCGCGCGCACCGCGGCGAGGACCTGCTCCACCGATGACTGGCCCTTGCGGTAGGTGACGACGAAGGCGCCGTTGGGCCGGGCCACCGCCTCGAAACCCTTCAGTTTCGGCAGGCCTTCCAGCGCATGTTCGGGCGTGACGACCACGTTGCGGGTGTCGAGCCGGCGCAGCAGCTGCGGCGTCGGTTCGCAGGCCACCACCTCGCCGCGGTTCATGATGGCGATGGTGTCGCAGAGCTCCTGCGCCTCCTCCAGATAGTGGGTGGTCAGCAGGATGGTGACGCCCTCGGCGTTGATGCGGCGGACATACTCCCACAGCTGGCGGCGCAGCTCGACGTCGACCCCGGCGGTCGGCTCGTCGAGGATCAGGATCGGCGGATTGTGCACCAGGGCCTTGGCCACCATCAGCCGCCGCTTCATGCCGCCCGACAGGGCGCGGACATAGGCGTGGGCCTTGTCGCTGAGGCCCAGCGCGGCCAGCAGCTCGTCGGAGCGTCGCTCATTGGCGGGGACGCCATAGAAGCCGGCCTGGACCTCCAGCGCCTCGCGCGGGGTGAAGAAGACGTCGGCGACGATCTCCTGCGGCACCACGCCGAGGGCGGCGCGGGCGTCGCGCGGCTGTTTGTCGATATCGCGGCCCCAGATCGCGGCCGTGCCGCCCGTCTTGTTGACGATGCCGGCGAGGATGTTGATCAAGGTTGACTTGCCCGCGCCGTTGGGGCCCAGCAGACCGAACATCGAGCCGCGCGGAATGACCAGGTCGACGCCGCGCAGGGCGACCTTGGGCGGCGACTTCTTGTTGCCGGCGTAGGTCTTCTCCAGCCCGTGAACCTCAATGGCGTTGACGGGCAGGGCGGCATTATCGGTCATGGGCGGCTTTCACACGGGGGTCCGCCTAGGTAGGCGCGGGGGCGGCCAAGGCCAACCCCCGACCACGACCGGTTTGACGCGGGACGTGCCCCCGCCTAGGAAATCGCACCGACGCGTCCTCCCAGCCCAAGGTCGATCATGCCGCCCCGTCATCCCGATGCGATCATCCCGCCGCCGGAAGAGATCGTGGTCTCGAGCAAGCGCGTGGCCTGCGACGGCGGCGGCGGAGCCCTGGGCCATCCGCTGGTCTATATGGACATGGGCGAGGATGACTTCGTCGAATGCGGCTATTGCGACCGGCGCTTCGTGCTGTCGGCCCATCCGCAGCCCGAGAGCGAATATTTCAGCCCCGCCGCGCGCCCGCCCGAAGCACACTAGGTCGACGCCCGCGCCGCTTTGCAGCGGGCGGCAGACAGGCTAACCGGACGCCATGGCCTCCGCCGAGACACCCGCCGAAATCTTCAAGCGCGCGCTGGCCCATGCCGCGCGGGCGCTGGCCGAACAGTCGGAGCTGGAGGTCGTGTTCGGGACTGACGGTCCGAGACTGGCCGACGGCGTCCTGACCCTGCCGCACCCGCCGCGCGATCCGGCCGGGCCCGAGAGCGCCACCCTGCGCGGCCAGGCCGACCGGCTGGCGCTGCGGCTGGCCAATCACGACGAGGGGCTGCACGCCCGCCTGCGCCCGTCCGACAGCAAGGCCGCCGAGGTGTTCGAGGCGGTCGAACAGGCGCGGGTCGAGGCGGTCGGCTCGCAGTCCCTCGCCGGGGTGCGGGCCAATATGAACGCGGCCCTGCTGACCCGGCTGGAGCGCAGCGGGGCGCTTCGGGTCACCGAGGCGGAGCGGGTCTCGGCGCCCGAGGCCTTGGCCCTGCTGGTGCGCGAACGGCTGACCGGCCAGCGGGCCCCGGACGGGGCCGGGGCGATGCTGGATCTGGTGCGCGCCGATCTGGAGGCGAAGGCGGGGGCGAAGATCGACGCCCTGGTCGAGGTAGCCGACGACCAGGACGCCTTCGCCGTGCGGCTGAAGGAGGTGCTGCGGGCGCTGGACCTCGATCCCGGCGACGGGCGCGGCGACGACGCCTCGGACGATCAGGGCGAGGACGAGCCCGATCCGAAGGAGCCGGACGCGGCCGACGACCAGGACGAGGAGAACGACGCCGGCGGCGGCGAGGGCCAATCGATGGACGGCTCCAGCGACGACCAGACCTCGGGCGAGGAGCGCGACTCCCGCCCCGACGGCGCCCCGGCCGATCCGGATGGCGACGCCTCGGACGAGGGGCCGGAGGTCAACGAAGGCGCCCTGCCCAATCGTCAGGAGGTCGGCGACGACGGCCGGCGGATCGACGCCTATCGCGTCTTCACCACCGCCCATGACGAGACCATCGACGCGGCCGAGCTGTGCGATCCGAACGAGCTGGAGCGGCTGCGGTCGCTGCTGGACCAGCAACTGACGGCCCTGTCGTCGGTGGTGGCGCGGCTGGCCAACAAGCTGCAACGCCGGCTGATGGCGCAGCAGAACCGCAGCTGGGCCTTCGATCTGGAGGAGGGGGTGCTGGACACCTCGCGCCTGACCCGGATCATCACCGATCCGACCAGCCCGCTCAGCTTCAAGGCCGAGAGCGAGAGCCCGTTCCGCGACACGGTGGTGACCCTGCTGCTGGATAATTCCGGCTCGATGCGCGGGCGGCCGATCATGGTCGCGGCGGTGTGCGCCGACATCCTGGCGCGGACGCTGGAGCGCTGCGGGGTCAAGGTCGAGATCCTCGGCTTCACCACCCGGGCGTGGAAAGGCGGACAGGCGCGCGAGGCGTGGATCAGCGCCGGCAAGCCGGCCAATCCGGGGCGGCTGAACGACCTGAGGCACATCATCTACAAATCGGCCGACGCGCCGTGGCGGCGGGCCAAGAAGAACCTCGGCCTGATGATGCGCGAGGGGCTGCTGAAGGAGAACATCGACGGCGAGGCCCTGACCTGGGCGCACGACCGGCTCAAGGCCCGACCCGAGGCGCGGCGGATCCTGATGGTCATCTCCGACGGCTCGCCGGTCGATGATTCGACCCAGTCGGCTAACGCCGCCCTGTATCTGGACAAACACCTGCGCCAGGTGATCGAAGAGATCGAGACGCGCTCGCCGGTCGAGCTGATCGCCATCGGCATCGGCCATGACGTGACCCGCTGGTACCGCCGGGCGGTGACCATCGTCGATGTCGAACAGCTGGGCGGGGTCATGATCGAGAAGCTGGCTGAACTGTTCGAGAATGAGCCGAAGGCGACGCCGAAGCGGCGGCGGCGGGCGGCGTGAGGGCGTCGCGCTGGATCGCCGCCGCGGCCGCCTTGCTGCTGTCGGCCTGCGCCACGGCGGTTCCGGCTCCGGTCTGGACGGGCGGGCCGGGCGCGGGAGCCGACGGCTGGGCCGTCGGCGAGGCCGAGGTGCGGCCGATCGGGCTGGGGATTCCCGGCGGGGCGATGCTGGCGCAGGGGATGCGGTTCGCCGGCGGGGTCGAGCTGGTGCTCGCCACGGAGTCGCCGCTGCACAGCCTCTCGGATCTGAAGCTGGTCGAGGGCGACGACTTCGTCTCGGTCAGCGACGCCGGCGATCTGGTGCGCGGGCGGCTGCGGCACGATGCGGCCGGGCGGCTGACCGGGGTCGAGGGGCTGCGCTGGCGGCGGCTGACGCTGGAGGACGGATCGCCGATCACCGACAAGGCGGACGGGGACGCCGAGGGGCTGTTCCTGCTGGCGGGCGGCCGGATCGCCGTGTCCTTCGAGCGGCGGCACCGGCTGTGGGCCTATGGGCTGGAGACGGCGGCCG
>JAHJNW010000168.1 GCA_018820665.1 Alphaproteobacteria bacterium
AGCCGCAGGGTCTGGCGCGCCAGATCGTCGGCGGCGACGCGGGCGGCGTCCTGGGCCTCGCCGGCGGCGGCGGCGAGGTCGGCGGCGCGGGCGGCGAGGGCGGCCTCGGCCTCGCGCAGCTGGGTCTGGGCCAGGTCGGAGGCGTCGACCACCATGCGCGACTGGCGCTCGACCGCATCGATCACCCCGGTCGCCTGGCTGTCGAGCTGGACCCCCAGCGTCTGCATCTGGTCGCGCTCGTGGCCGAGCTGCTCGGCCAGCCGGCGGGCGGTGCGGCCGGCGGTCTCGGCGGCTTCGTTGAGCCGCGTCGTCTCATGCGCCAGCGCCTCGCGCAGCAGCGTCATGTCGTGGCGGGCGCGCTCGGCGGCGAGCGAGGCCTGATCGATGTCATTGCGCAGCGACTGGAGCACCTCGCCGGTCTGCTGCGCGGCGAGGGCCGTCGGCGCGATCAGCGCCTCGGACAGGCCGCGCGCGCGGCGGGTCTCGGCGGCGAGGCCGGCGCCCTGCCTAACGGCGTGGGCCAGCAGGATGGCCAGCCCGGCCGGGGCCAGGGCGATCATGGCGTAGACCGCCAGCCGCAGCGGCTCCAGCTCGACCGCGCCGGAGCCGATCTCGAACGCCAGCCAGGCCGCGACGCCGCCGATCCACAGCGCCGCCGCGACCCCGGCCAGCAGATAGGCGTGGCGGCCGGAGGGCGCGGCTTCCGTCGGCCGCCGCAACGGCGCCGGCGGCGGGGGCGGTTCATAGGCGACCGGTGGCGCGTCCGCCGACTCTGACAGTTCGGTTTCCGCCGTGGGGACCGGGGCCGCCGCGTCCCGGCGCGCGGCCTCGGCGGCCCTCTGCTCGGCCTGACGCCGTTCCTCGGCGAGGCGGCGTCGGCGGCGTTCGGACATCGGGCGCTCGGCCCTCGGCTCGGGCTCCGGCTCTGGATCCGGTTCCAGCTCCGCGTGCGGATCCGGCTCCGGCGCGTCGGGCGCCTCCAGCGCGGCCCTGATCTCGGCCATGGCGTCGACCTCCGGTTCGGGGTCGGTCAGGTTCAGCGGCGGCCGTTGGCGGGACTTCATGAGGCGGCGATCTCGACTGGATGCGACGTCGCGCAGCCGGGACGCGCGACCCGTTCCGACCCTAGCGGCTCATTCGCGGCGCGCAAAGGCGAGCACGGACGAATCCGGGGCGGCTCAGCAGTCCTGTTTGCGTTCTGCGATGGCGAGAATGGCGCCCGCCGGCTGCTCGCCGCAGTCGCGCACCCGGTGAATCTCGCGCTGGGACGTCTCGGGGGCGTCAAGCTGCAGGCCGAACTGCGACAGCGCCGCGGCGGCCAGCAGGGCGATAAAGCCGATGATCATTTCGATCAGCGCCTGCATCGCCGACCTCCCCTGTCCGGTTGAACGCCGTCCTTATGCGCCCAAAACAGCGGTCGGGCAATCCAGGCGAAACGGCGCTGCGCCTTGTACGGCTCATCCCAGTCCTGCATGGAACGGAACGGGGCGCCAGGCGTCCTGTAAAGCTTGGGCGCATGCCGCCGTCACGCGAATCGGTCAGGCTGCCTCCATGAGCCTTTTGGCGGACGAACAGAGCGAGCCCTGGCTGGAGCCGGGAGACAACTGCTGGCGGGTCGAGACCGCCGGGCGGTTCGCCGTGCTGATGGAGAACGGCGCCTATTTCGAGGCCCTGAGCTCGGCCCTCGGCAAGGCGAAGCGTTCGGTCGTCATGCTGGGCTGGCAGTTCGATCCGCGGACCCGGCTCGACCCCCAATCCCGGCCCGACGACCCCCAAGCCCAGATCGGCCACCAGCTGCGCATGATGGTCAAGGCGCGGCCGAACCTCGATGTCCGGCTGCTGATCTGGCGCTCGCCGCTGGTCATCGCCGCGTCGCAAGGCTTCTTCCCGCATCGGGCGCAAAACTGGTTCCGCAAGCGGATGGTCGAGCTGCGGCTCGACAACCTCAGCCCGCCCGGCGCCTGCCATCACCAGAAGGTGGTCATCATCGACGACGCCGTGGCGTTTTGCGGCGGCGGCGACGTCGCCACCGACCGCTGGGATTCCGACGAGCATCTGGACGACGACCCGCGCCGTTGCCAGCCGTCAGGCCGGCTGGCGCCGCCGCGGCACGAGGTCATGTGCGTCATGGACGGGCCGGCCGCCCGGGCGCTCGGCGATCTGGCGCGCGAGCGCTGGTATCGCTCGACATCGGAACGGGTGGTCGCCCAGGACGTCGACGGCGATCCCTGGCCCGACGGCGTCGAGCCGGACATGTTCGACACCCCGGTCGGCATCGCCCGGACCGAGCCGGCCTGGGCCGGGCGCCGCGAGGTTCGCGAGAACGAGGCCCTGCACCTCGACTGCATCCGCCGGGCGCGCCGGCTGATCTATCTCGAGAACCAGTATTTCACCTCGCCGAAGATCGCCGCCGCCCTGGCCGACCGTCTGGCCGAGCCGGACAGTCCGGAGGTGGTGCTGGTGTCGACGGCTGAAAGCCCCAGCTGGTTCGACCAGATGACCATGGACACGGCGCGCTCGGAGGTCCTGTACCGACTGGAGCAGGCCGACCGGAACAACCGCTTCTACGCCTTCGCCCCGCATACGACGGGCGGCGAGCGGATCATCGTCCACGCCAAGATGTCGATCTTCGACGACGAGGTGCTGCGTATCGGTTCGACCAATCTCAACAACCGGTCGTTCGGCTTCGACAGCGAATGCGACGTCGCGGCCGTGCCGACCACCGAGGCAGGGCAGGCGGCGATCCGCCGCTTCCGTCACCGCACCATCGGTCACTGGATCGGCGAGAGCGCCGACGAGTTCGCCGCCGCCGAGGCTGTGTTCGGCTCCGTCGGCGCGGCGATCCAGCGTTTCGACACCGGCCGCATGCGGGTCCTGGGCGCCGTCCCGCCGTCGCCGGTCGAACAGTTCATCGCCGAATTCCAGCTGGGCGACCCTACCTCCACCGCCGACGCCTTCCGGCCGTGGAAGCGCCGCACCCGGGCGCAGCAAAGCCCCCAGCCGCTGATCAGGCCCTGATCTCGAAATCCACCACCAGCGGCAGGTGGTCCGACGCCATGCGGGCGAGGGGAGAGAAGGGCGCCGCCACCTTCGTCACCACGATCTCCGGGCTGGTGAAGCAGTGGTCGATGCGGATGGCCGGGAAGCTGGACGGGAAGGTCTTGATCGAGGGCTTGAGCCCCAGTTCGCGCTGACAGTCCGACAGCCGCCGCGCCAGCGCCTGATACGGCCGGGTGATCGAGGTGGCGTTGAAGTCGCCGGTCAGCAGGGTGGGGCCGACGCAGGCGGGGTGCCCCAGCCATCCCTCGCCCAGCAGGGCCGCCACCTGCAGTCGCTGCTCGCGCGGCACCAGCCCCAGATGGGTCGTGATGACATTCAGCTCGACGCCATCGATGTCGATCGCCGCCCACAGCGCTCCCCGAGGCTCCAGACCCGGTATGCCGCGCAGCGTCGGCAGCGCCCCGGACTTGACCAGTCGCTCGGGACGAAGGGTCAGGATCGCGTCGCCATACTCCTCCGCCTCGACCGTCATGGCCGCGTGGAAATGGTAGGTCATCGCCAGCTGCTCGGCGATGGCGCTGGCCTGATCGACCATCCCGGTCCGCGCCCGACCGACGTCCAGCTCCTGCAGGCAGACGATATCGGGCTCGTACTCGGCGATCACGCCGGCGATCCGGTCGACATCGAGCCGGCGGTCGACGCCGACGCAGCGGTGCACATTGTAGGTCAGCAGGCGGGGCATGAGGTCCTGGGCGGGGGCCGAAACGCTCTGAGGCGGCCGGGCTAGGCCATTTCGATCAGGAATGCGACCCCCGTGGGGCGCATCCGACCCGATGTCAGATGACCACCAGCCGGTCGGCGACCTCGTTCGGATTGCCGGGCCGGGGCGGGAAATGCTGGGTCAGGACCTCGCCGCACAGGCCGATGGCGGCCTCGAACCCGGCCGCCGGATCGTCGCGCTTGAGACCCTGTGACAGCGCCTCGGCGGCGTCGCCCCAGACCGACGGCTCGACCTTGCCGTGGATGCCCTGGTCGGCGAGGACCTCGACCTGATGGTCGGACAGGGCGGCGAAGATCAGCACCCCGGTGCGCGCCTCGGTGACGTGCAGCCCATGGGCGAGGAATTGCTGCAGGGCGGCGTCGCGGACGCGCGACCGGCGCACCGCACGTGGCGTGACCCACCGCGTCACCATCGGCAGGCGGGTGATCAGATAGGCGATCAGAAACACCACGGCCTGGACGATGGCGTAGGCGCCCAGCGCCTGACCGGTCGACAGGTCGCGCGCGGCGAGGTGGGCCGCCTCCCAGCTGTCGGCCATGCCGGGAATCCACCCCGGCTCGAAGCCGAGCGGGATCAGGCCCAGCGGCAGAACCAGCGCCGCCGCCGCCGCCCAGGCCAGCGACACGTCCTGATAGGACGACACGCGACGGGCCAGGACGCAGAAGATCTCGCCGGACGTGCGCGCCTCCGCCGCCGCGATGGCGGCGGCGATCCGGTCGTGCGCCGCGGTCGTCAATTTCATCACCATCCGCCGGACGCGCCCCCGCCGCCAAAACTGCCGCCGCCGCCGCCGAACCCGCCGCCGCCGCCAAAGCCCCCACCGCCGCCGCGGCTGCTGCTGCGCAGCGCCTCGCTCGCCGCCCAGATCAGGATCGGCGCCACGCCCGAGCCGCGCCGCCGCCGCCCGCCCCGCGACAGGCCGCCGACGATGCCCGCGAACATCAGGAACAGGATCACGCCGATCATGAGCAACGGCCCGACCGGAATCCCGGCCTTGGGCGCCGCCGCCTCGGCCGCCCGCGCCTGGGCCTCGGCCGGATCCAGCCTCAACTGGGCGTCGATGGCGTCGACGCCCTGCTGGATGCCGCGCTCGAACTCCCCATCGCGGAACGCGGGCAGGATTTCATTGTGGATGATCAGGGCCGAAAGGGCGTCGGTCAGCACCGGCTCAAGGCCGTAGCCGACCTCGACCCGCACCTTGCGTTCCTCTGGCGCGACGATCAGCAGGACGCCGTTGTCGTCCTCGGACTGGCCGATGCCCCAGGCCCGGCCCAGCTGATAGCCGTATTCCTCGATCTCCTGCCCCTGCAGGCTCTCAACCGTGACCACCACCAGCTGGTCGGAGGTGTCCCGCTCCAGCGCTTCCAGCTTTGTGGTCAGGTCGGTCTCGGCCTCCGGCGACAGCAGCCGCGCCTGGTCGACCACCCGGCCGGTCAGGGGCGGAAAGTCGGTCGCCTGGGCCGAGGCCGCGCCGGCCACGCACAGCCAGCCGGCGACGGACAGGGCGACCAGTCCTGCGACCAGCCGCATCCGGCCTCGGGTCAGGGCATCGATCACGGGGCGGGCGGTGTCGCGCCGGGCTGGGTCGGAGCCGCCGTTCCGCCGGGCGTGGCGGGATTGATGGCGTCGAAATTGACGGTCGGGGCGCTCTGCGCCGCCTCGGTCGCGGCGAACAGCTGCATCGGCTCCGATCCGCCGTGGATCGTCTTGGCCCAGATCACCGTCGGGAAGGTGCGCAGCGACGTATTATAGTCCCGCACCGCCTCATTGTAGTCGCGCCGGGCCACCGCGATGCGGTTCTCCGTGCCTTCCAGCTGCGACTGCAGGGCGATGAAATTCTGGTTGGAGCGGACTTCCGGATAGCGCTCGACCACCAGCATCAGGCGCGACAGGGCCTGGGTCAGTTCGCCCTGCGCGGCCTGGTATTGCTGGAAGGCGGCGGGATCGCTCAGCGTCTCCGGCGTCACCGTCACGCCCGTGGCGCGCGCCCGCGCCTCGATCACCTCGGTCAGGGTGGCGCGTTCCGCGATCGCCGCACCCTGGACGGTGGCGACAAGGTTGGGGATCAGGTCCGAGCGCCGCTGATACTGCGACTGGACATCGGCCCAGCGCGCCTTGGCGGCCTCTTCCTTGGTCGGGATAGCGTTGACGCCGCAGCCGGTGACGGCGGGGGCCATGACCACGACAGCGGCGATCGCCGCCACCCGGGAGTTCAAGCGAATCATCGTCGTCTCCTGTCAGGCTGCAGACCTGCAGGATTAACTATCGGAGGTTAGGCTTCACTGTTCAAGCGTCCAGCGGCTCCGGTTCGACGCCGGCCGAGCGGCAGGCCGCCGTATAGGTATTGGCCAGCAGGCAGGCGATGGTCATCGGCCCGACCCCGCCCGGCACCGGGGTGATCCGCCCCGCCACCGCCGCCGCCTCGTCGAAGGCCACATCGCCGACGACCCGGGTCTTGCCCTGCGCCGCCTTCTCCGGATCGCGCGACGGGACCCGGTTGATGCCGACGTCGATCACCGTCGCGCCCGGCCGGATCCACTCCCCGCGGATCATCTCCGCCCGCCCGACCGCCGCGACCAGAATGTCGGCCGTGCGGCACAGGGCCGGCAGGTCGCGGGTGCGCGAATGGGCGATGGTCACCGTGCAGCTCTCGCCCAGCAGCAACTGGGCCATCGGCTTGCCGACGATGTTCGACCGCCCGACGATCACCGCGTTCAGCCCCGACAGATCCCCCAGCTCGGCCTTCAGCAGCATCAGACAGCCCAGCGGCGTGCACGGCACGAGGCCCGGCAGCCCGACCGCCAGCCGACCCGCGTTGACGACATGGAAGCCGTCGACATCCTTGTCCGGATCGATCGCGCCCAGCACCGCTGAGGCGTCGATATGGCCGGGCAGGGGCAGTTGCACCAGAATGCCGTGGATGCCGCTGTCCGCGTTCAGCGCCGCGATCAGGTTCAGCAGCGTCTCCTGATCGGTCTCGGCCGGCAACTGGTGGGTGTCCGAGCGCAGCCCGGCCCGCAGCGTCGTCTCGCCCTTGTTGCGGACATAGATCTGGCTCGCCGGATCCTCGCCGACGATGACCACGGCGAGGCCGGGCTTGATCCGGTGCGCCGCCTGCAGCCGGGCGGCGGCGGCGGCGACGCGCTCCACCAGCCCGGCCGCGAAGGCCTTGCCGTCGATCAGGGTCGCGCGGGCGGGTTCGGCCGTCATGGTTTCGGCTCCGGGTCAGGAATCGTGCGGTGAGCGCGATTTACAGACCGGGCGGTTCGTCGTCTATGATCGAGGCTGCACCCAGGGGGACTCGCATGCGCCGTCAGACCATTTTCGCCGCCGTCAGCGGCCTCGCGCTCGCCCTCGCCGCCGGCTCCGCCCTGGCCCAGTCGGTCGAGCCGCTGGCTCCCGGCGCGACGGTCGAGGGCGTCATCGACGAGGGCGACGCGACGGCGTCCGAGGACGCATACCGGTATGACGACTATGCGATCACTGCCCGCGCCGGTCAGCGGCTTGAGGCGGTGCTGCGCTCGGCCGCGTTCGACGCCTATCTGGAGCTGCTGCCCGAGGACGCCCTCGGCGACGCCGTGGCTTCGGACGACGACGGCCTCGGCGAGGGGACCGATTCGCGCCTGCGCTTCACCGTTCCGACCGCCGGGACATATATCCTGCGCGCCCGGCCGCTGTCCGGGCTGGAAGGCGGCGCCTACACCCTCAGCCTGACCGAGCGCCCGCCGGCGCCGCGCGCGCCGCGACCCTCGGGCATCCGCCTCGGGCAGACGGTCGAGGGCGACCTGTCCAGCCGCGACCCCGAGACTGACGACGGCCTCCCCTATGACGCCTTCACCGTCCGCGCCCGCCAGGGCGACCGGCTCTCGCTGTCGCTGGACAGCGAGGCCTTCGACCCGGTCGTCCGCATCGGCACGCCGGCGAACGGCGCCTTCGTCCAGCTGGCCGAGAACGACGACGGGCCCGGCCAGGGCCTCAACTCGCGCCTGATCTTCACCGCCCCGGAGAACGGCGACTATCTGATCCGCGTGACGCCGGTCGCCGCCGGCGGCGAGGGGGCCTACACCCTGCGTCTGCAGGAGGGGCCGCCGCCGATCACCGCCCAGCCCATCGCCATCGGCGACACGGTCGACGGCGAACTGACCGCCAGCGACGGCAAGAGCGAGGGCGGCGCCCCGGCCGATGCCTACCGGTTCGAGGGCCGCGAGGGCCAGCGCATCCGCATCGACATGACCTCCAGCGACTTCGATACCTACCTGGAGCTGTTCGACGACAACCGCCTCAGCCTCGACGAGGACGACGACGGCGGTCCCGAGGGCACCGATTCCCGCCTGACCCTGACCCTGCCGCGCACCGGCGCCTGGATCGTCGAGGCGCGGGCCTTCTCCGAGGGCGTCGGCGCCTACAGCCTGTCGATCGCCGAGGTCGAGCCGGAACGCGCCCCCGACACCCTCGCCTTCGGCGCCAGCCTGCAGGGCGAGATCGACGCCGACGATCCGCGCGACGACGACGACCGCGGCTATGACGCCTTCATCGTCTCCGGCGTCGAGGGCCAGCGCATCCAGGCCATCATGCGCTCCGGCGACTTCGACACCTTCCTCCAGCTCGGCAAGGCCGGGGGCGAGTTCAGCGCCCTGGCCTCCGACGACGACGGCCTGATGGAGGGCACCGACTCGCGCCTCAACTTCACCCTTCCCGAGGACGGCGACTATGTCCTGCGCGCCTCGCCTCTCGGGTCGGACGCCAAGGGCCTGTATTCGCTCGAGCTCATCGACCGCGGTCCCCAGCCCCAGCCCGGCAGCATCCTCGTCGGCTCGACCGCCTGGGGTACCCTGACCACGACCGATGCGACCACCGACAGCAACACCCACTACGACGCCTGGCGGGTCGATCTGCGCGAGGACGAGAAACTGCTGATCACCATGGTCTCGAACGACGTCGACAGCTTCGTCGTCATCGGGCGCGAAAAGGACGACGGCGAGTTCGAGGTGCTGGGCTCCGACGACGACGGCCTGACCGACACCCACGCCAAGCTCGAATGGACCGCGCCGGAGGACGGAACCTTCGAGATCCGCGCCGGCGCCTATCAGCAGGGCCAGACCGGGGCCTATGCCCTGACCGTCGAGAAACAGCCCTGAGCCTTCCGCCCGCTGCGGCGTTGGGAGGCTTATGGCTCTGACCGACAGCACCGCCCGCAAGGACCAGCACCTCGACGTCATCCTCGCCGGCAAGGCGCGGCACGGGCGGGCCAGCGGCTTCGCCGACATCCATTTCGTGCATGAGGCCCTGCCCGATCTCGACCACGGCAAGATCGACCTCGGCGCCGACTTCCTCGGTCGTCGGCTCAAGGCCCCGCTGCTGATCAGCGCGATGACCGGCGGCCCGGACCGGGCCGAGGCCATCAACGCCCGGCTGGCCGAGGCGGCGCAGCATCTCGGCATCGCCCTGGCCGTCGGCTCGCAGCGGGCCGCCCTCGCGGTCGACGGCCCGACGCCCGGTCTCGACATGGCCGTGCGCCTCAAGGCGCCCGACACCCCCATCCTCGCCAATATCGGCGCCGCCCAGCTGACCCGCGGCTTCGGCCTCGACGAGGCCCGGCGCGTGCTGGACATGATCGCCGCCGACGCCCTGATCGTGCATCTGAACCCGTTGCAGGAGGCCTGCCAGCCCGGCGGCGACCGCGACTGGTGGGGCGTCGGCGCGGCGCTGGAGTCCCTCGTCAAGGCGCTCGACGCCCCGGTGGTGGTCAAGGAGACCGGCGCCGGTCTCTCGGCCGCAACGGCGAAACGGCTGTTCGACATGGGCGTCGCCGCGATCGACATCGCCGGCGCCGGCGGCTCCAACTGGGCTATGGTCGAGGGCGAGCGGGCCGTCGACCCCGCCGACAAGGCCCACGCCGCCGCCTTCTCCGACTGGGGCATCCCCACGGCCCGCGCCATCGCCGAAGCCCGCGCTGCCTGCCCCAAGGCGACGATCATCGGCTCCGGCGGGGTGGCCGACGGCGTCGACGCGGCGAAAGCCATCCGCCTCGGCGCCGACATGGTCGGTCAGGCGGCCGGCGTCCTGACCGCCGCGACCGTCTCGACCGAGGCCGTCGTCGCCCATTTCCAGACTGTGATCCGCCAGCTCCGGACCGTCTGCTTCTGCACCGGCTCGCCCAATCTGACCGCCCTGCGCAAGGCGCCGCTGCAGGGTTAGGCCGAGGGCAGCAGGTCCCCGGCGAACACCCGGTACCGACCCGCCCGCACCCCGTCCGTCGCCCGCGCGATGTCCGGCGCGAAATAGTGGTCCGAGCCATAGGCGGCGGCCGCCTCTCGCACGATGGCGAAGACCTGCTCCAGATCGGCCGAGGTCCGCAGCGGCCGGTGGAACTCGATCCCCTGCGCCGCGGCCAGCAGTTCGATGGCCGTCACCGTCGCCGTGTTCTCGGCCATGTCCAGCAGTCGCCGCGCCCCGTGGGTGGCCATGGAGACATGGTCCTCCTGATTGGCCGAGGTCGGCACCGTGTCGATGCTGCACGGATGGGCCACCATCCGGTTCTCGGCCACCAGCGCCGCGGCCGTCACCTGGGCGATCATGAAGCCGGAGTTCAGGCCGCTCTCCTTCACCAGGAAGGCGGGCAGGTCGCTCATCTTCGGATCGACGAGGATGGCGGTGCGGCGCTCCGAGATATTGCCGATCTCGCACAGGGCCATGGCGATCATATCCGCTGCGAAAGCAACGGGTTCGGCGTGGAAGTTGCCGCCTGAGATGACATCGCCCTCTTCGATGAAGACCAGCGGATTGTCGGTCACCGCATTGGCCTCGCGCTCCAGCGTCGCGGCGGCGTTGGTCAGGACGTCCAGGACCGCCCCCATCACCTGCGGCTGGCAGCGCAGGGAGTAGGGGTCCTGCACCTTGGAGCAGTCCTCGCGGTGGCTGTCGCGGATGGCCGAGCCGGCCATCAGCTCGCGCAGGCGGGCGGCGACGGCGATCTGGCCCGGCTGGCCGCGCAGGGCGTGGATGCGGGCGTCGAACGGCGCGTCAGACCCCTTCAGCGCATCGACCGACAGGGCCCCGGCGGCGATGCCGGCGGCGAAGGCGGCCTCGGCCGCGAACAGGCCGGCGAGGGCCAGCGCGGTCGAACACTGGGTGCCGTTAAGCAGGGCGAGGCCCTCCTTGGGCCCGAGCGTCAGCGGCTTGAGGCCGACGCGAGCGAGCGCCGCCTCGGCCGAAAGCGTTTCGCCGCCATGGCGGGCCTCGCCGACGCCGATCAGCACGCAGCTCATATGCGCCAGCGGGGCGAGGTCGCCCGAGGCGCCGACCGACCCCTTGGATGGGATGCACGGCAGGACGTCGGCGTTGACCAGGGCGATCAGCGCCTCGAGCGTCCCGCGCCGGATGCCGGACGCGCCTTTCGACAGCGAGGCGATCTTCAGCACCATCAACAGCCGCACGACCTCGTCGGGCAGCAGCGCCCCGACGCCGCAGGCGTGGCTCAGCACCAGGTTCTTCTGCAGCGTCTCGAGGTCTTCCGTCGCAATGGAAGTGTTGGCCAGCAGGCCGAAGCCGGTGTTGATGCCATAGACGGTGCGGCCTTCGGCGACGATGGCCGCGACCACGGCCGCGCCGCGCTCGACGGCGGTCCAGGCCTCGGGGGCGAGCGCGACGGTCGTGGGCGCGTCCAGCACCGCGCGAAGCTGGCTGAGGGTGAGGGGAGACTGGCCGAGTGTGAGGGTCATTGGCTGTCCACTTCCCCTCTCCCGATGGGAGAGGGCTTGAGCGCACGAGAGCGAAGCGATCGTCCTTGCGCGAAAGGGTGAGGGTCGAGGTGGTGGAAGGCCGGCGGCGGCCGACCCTCGCCCGACCGCGCGAGGACGACGGCTTCTCCGCCGTGCGCGGTCTCCCTCTCCCCTCGGGAGAGGGTCATTTGAGCGATGGCAGGTTGAGCCCATGCGCCCGCGCCGCCTCCTTCGCGATCTCATACCCCGCATCCGCATGGCGCATTACCCCCGTCGCCGGGTCGTTCCACAGCACCCGCTCCAGCCGCTTCGCCGCCTCCGGCGTGCCGTCGGCGACGATCACCACGCCGGAGTGCTGGCTGTAGCCCATGCCCACCCCGCCGCCGTGGTGCAGCGACACCCAGCTGGCCCCCGAGGCCGTGTTCAGCAGGGCGTTCAACAGCGGCCAGTCGGACACCGCGTCCGAGCCGTCAATCATTGATTCCGTCTCCCGGTTCGGGCTGGCCACCGAACCGGAGTCGAGGTGGTCCCGACCGATCACGATCGGTCCGCTCAGCTCGCCCGAGGCCACCATCTCGTTGAACATCAGCCCGGCCCGGTGCCGGTCGCCGAGGCCGATCCAGCAAATGCGGGCGGGCAGGCCCTGGAAGGCGATCCGCTCGCCGGCCATGTCGAGCCAGCGATGCAGGCCGGCGTTGTCGGGGAACAGGGTCTTCATCGCCGCGTCGGTCCTGCGGATGTCGTCCGGATCGCCGGTCAGCGCGGCCCAGCGGAACGGGCCTATGCCGCGGCAGAACAGCGGGCGGATATAGGCGGGGACGAAGCCGGGAAAGTCGAAGGCGTTGCTGACGCCGGCGTCGAAGGCGACCTGCCGAATGTTGTTGCCATAGTCCGTCGTCGGCACGCCGGCCGACTGGAAATCCAGCATCGCCTGGACGTGGACGGCGCACGACTGGCGCGCCGCGGCCCCGACGGCGGCGGGGTCGGAGACGCGTTTGTCCTCCCACTCCGCCACGGTCCAGCCCTGCGGCAGATAGCCGTTGACCAGGTCGTGGGCGCTGGTCTGGTCGGTGACAAGATCGGGGCGCACGCCGCGTTTGACGAGTTCAGGCAGAACATCCGCCGCATTGCCCAACAGGCCGACAGATATAGCCTTTCCGTCAACCTTTGCCTGCTCAAGTACGGCCAGGGCCTCATCCAGCGTCTCGGCCATCACATCAAGGTAGCGGGTCTTCAGCCGCATCTCGATCCGGCTGCGCTGGCACTCCACCGCGAGGCAGGACGCCCCGGCCATGGTCGCCGCCAGCGGCTGGGCTCCGCCCATGCCGCCGAGGCCGGCGGTCAGGATCCATTTGCCGGTCCAGTCCCCGCCATGGTGCTGCCGCCCGGCCTCCATGAAGGTCTCGTATGTGCCCTGAACGATGCCCTGGGTGCCGATGTAGATCCACGACCCGGCCGTCATCTGGCCGTACATCATCAGACCCTTGCGATCGAGTTCGTTGAAATGCTCCCAGGTCGCCCATCTGGGCACCAGGTTGGAGTTGGCGATCAGCACGCGGGGCGCGTCGGCGTGGGTGCGGAAAACGCCGACCGGCTTGCCGGATTGCACCAACAAGGTCTGGTCGGCTTCCAGCACGCGCAGCTCGGCGACGATCCGGTCGAACGACGGCCAGTCCCGCGCGGCCTTGCCGATGCCGCCATAGACCACGAGGTCCTCGGGCCGCTCCGCCACCTCGGGATCGAGGTTGTTCATCAGCATCCGCAGCGCCGCCTCGGCGGCCCAGGTCTTCGCCGTCATCTCCGTGCCGCGCGGGCTGCGGATGACGCGGGTGTTCGGGGTCTGTTGAGTCGACATGGGCACCTCTTACCCCTCTCCCATCGGGAGAGGGAGGGGCCCGCGCGCAATGCGCGTGGGAGGGAGTGGGGTTGCCTTGTTTGCCGCCCCGCGCCGTCGCCCCCCGGCGCTCCGTCCCCACTCCCTCCCGTCGGCTTCGCCGCCGGGCCCCTCCCTCTCCCGATGGGAGAGGGGTAAGGAAGGATATGACCGAATCCGACGCCCTCGGCTGGCGCTCCATCGCGGACCTGATCGGCGACCAGCCCGACGCCCCGGTGGCCCTGATCGGCGCCGGCCTCAACGAACGCTCCCTGACCCCCGGCCGCTGCGACCTCGGCCCGAAGGCCTTCCGCGCCGTCCTGCCGCGCTTCTCCACCTATGACGTCGAGACCGGCGCCGAACTCTCGACGCCGATCCACGACGCCGGCGACATCCCGCTGAAAGCCGTCGTCCCCGCCGACGCCTTCGCCCCCGTGCGCGACGCCATCGCCGCCCAGTCCGCCCGCTCCCTGACCGTCCTGATCGGCGGCAACAACGCCATCACCCGGCCGGGCGTGCACGGGCTCGGCCTCGACCGCGTCGGCGTCCTGACCCTCGACGCCCATTTCGACCTGCGCGACACCGATCAGGGCCTGACCAACGGCAACCCGATACAGGCCCTGCTGGAAGACGGTCTAGACGGCCGCCGCATCAGCCAGGTCGGCCTCGCCCCCTTCGCCAACACCCGCCGCGCCCACGACAAGGCGAAGGCGGCGGGCATTTCGGTGCGCACCGCCCGCGACTGCCGCGAGCAGGGGCTGGCCGCCGTGGTGGCGCATGAGCTTGAGCGTCTGTCCGCCCTCGTCGAGGTCATCTACGTCGACTTCGACATCGACGTCATCGACCGCAGCCAGTGGCCGGCCTCGCCCGGCGCCCGCCCCGGCGGCGTCCCGGCTCACGCCTTCTTCGACGCCACACGCGTCATCGGCGCCCACCCGAAGGTCAAGGCCGTCGACCTCACCGAATACGATCCCTCGCTCGAGATCGGCGACCTCGGCGCCCTGACCGCCGGCCGCTGGTTCTGCGAGCTTCTGGCCGGGTTCGAAACGCGATGATCCGCGCCGACCGCCTGATCACCGACTGCCGCCTGGCGACCATGACCGAGTGCGACGAGCCCTACGGCGCCATCGACGACGGCGCCCTCCTGATCGCCGACGGCCGCATCGTCTTCGCCGGCCCGCGCGCCGACCTGCCGCCCCATGAGGCCGCGGCGACTGACCACCTCGACGGCCGCTGGGTCACCCCCGGCCTGATCGACTGCCACACCCATCTCGTCTTCGGCGGCGACCGTTCCGGCGAGTTCGAACAGCGGCTCGAGGGCGCCACCTATGAGGAGATCGCCCGCGCCGGCGGCGGCATCGTCTCCAGCGTCGCCGCCACCCGCGCCGCGTCGGAAGACGACCTCTACGCCAGCGCCCTGACCCGTCTCGCCGGCCTCACCGCCACCGGCGTCACCACGCTGGAGATCAAGTCCGGCTACGGCCTCGACCGCGACAGCGAGCTGAAGATGCTGCGCGTCGCCCGCCGCATCGGCCGCGAGGCCGGCGTCCGCGTCCGCACCAGCTACCTCGGCCTCCACGCCGTCCCGCCCGAGCACCGCGCCGACCGCGCCCGCTATGTGGACAAGGCTGTGGATGACATCCTGCCCGCCGCCCACGCCGAGGGTCTGGTCGACGCCGTCGACGCCTATTGCGAGCCCATCGCCTTCTCCACCGACGAGGTCGGGCGCCTGTTCGACAGGGCCCGCGCCCTCGGCCTGCCGGTCAAGCTGCACGCCGACCAGTTGTCCGACAGCGGCGGCGCGGAACTGGCCGCCCGCCACCACGCCCTGTCCGCCGACCACATCGAACACACCACCGAGCCCGGCGTCCGCGCCATGGCGCAGGCCGGCGTCGTCGCCGTCCTGCTGCCCGGCGCCTATCTGATGCTGCGCGAGACCACGCCGCCGCCGGTCGCGCTGCTCCGCCGCCACGGTGTGGCCATGGCCCTGGCCACCGACTGCAACCCCGGCACCTCGCCGCTGGCCTCGATGACAGCGGCGCTCAACCTCGCCTGCGTCCAGTTCCGCCTGACCCCGGAAGAGGCCCTGGCCGGCGCCACCCGCGTCGCGGCGAAGGCCCTCGGCCTGCAGGATGAGGCCGGAACCCTCGCGCCCGGCAAGGCCGCCGATCTGGCCGTCTGGGACATCGAGCGGCCGGCCGAGCTCTGTTACTGGCTGGGCAAGCCGCTGCTGCACCGCCGCTATGTCGCCGGCGTCGCGCGCGGGTAATCGTCCGGAAAGGCGAATCCCTCCACTCTGCCAGCATGCGCCCGTCCCGCGACCGCATCGAGGACCTGATGTTCGCCGCCCTCGTGGTGGTGACCCTGCTGCTCGCCGTCGCCACCGTCCTGATGATCCAGGACGCCTTCGCCTAGGGCCGCCAGATCGTCTTCGCCGCCAGATCCGGCCGCGGCCGCTCCAGCGGCGGCTCCGCCAGCGTCCCGATGTGGATGAACCCCGCCACCCGCTCGCTCGCCCCGACCTCCAGCAGCGCCAGCGCCCCCGGGTCATAGCTGTACCAGTCGGTGATCCAGCTGGCCGAATAACCGAGCGCGTCGGCGGCGTGCTCCATGTTCATGCACACCGCCCCGGCCGACAGCTCCTGCTCCCAGACCGCCACCTTGTGCCCCTCGACCGGCGTCGAGACCACGAGGATGGTCAGCGGCGGCGCCGTCAGCTTGGACAACACCTTGCGCGCCTTGCCCGCATCGGCCTGCCGTTCGGCCAGCGGCAGCAGGGCGTCGGCCAGCGCCGCCCGCGTCTGCGGCCCCAGAACCACGAACCGCCACGGGAACAGCTTGCCGTGATCCGGCGTCCGCGCCCCCAGTCGCAGGATCTGTTCGATCTCCGCCGGCGAGGGCCCGGGTCCGCCCAGCGCCTGGGCCGGGGCCGAACGCCGGCGCGCCAGACGCGCCTGCTGCTCGATCGAAGGAACGGGGAGGGGGAGGGCCAGGCCCAGATCGGCGTCGGACATGCTCCCTAGCTAGGCGTCCGCGCCGCCCGGCGCCATATGCGGCCGATGACCGACTCCCGCGACACCTTCGACGCCGACCGCCCGACCCCCGCCTGGGACGATCCCGCCGACCGTCCGCCGCCGTGGCGCAACGACGGCGAGCGGCTGATCTACGAGAATGCGTGGTTGCGGCTGACCGGCCATCCGGCCGTCGCCCCCACGGGTCTGCAGGCCGACTATGTGGTCATGCGACCGAAGAACCTCTCGGTCGGGGTGCTGCCGGTCCATGACGACGGCGCGGTCACCCTCGTCGGCCAGCAGCGCTTCGCCCTGATGAACTGGTCGTGGGAAATGCCCGAGGGCGGCGCCCCCTTTAACGAGGACCCGCTGGACGGCGCCCGTCGCGAACTGGCCGAGGAGGCCGGCCTCGCCGCCGCCGTCTGGCGCGAGGCGCTGAGGGTCGAGATGAGCAACTCCGTCACCGACGAGCGGGCCCTGTCCTGGATCGCCTGGGATCTGTCGCCGGCCCCGCTCGATCCCGACCCGACCGAGGTCATCCGCATCGCCCGCGTCCCCTTCGCCGACCTGCTGCGTGAGATCGGCCGCGGCGCGGTGCGCGACATGTTCACGGTGGCGACTTCCTTGCGGGCCTACCATATGGCGCGGGAGGGCGAACTGCCGCCCGAATTGGCGAAGGCCATGCTGGCGGGCCTATGATGTCGCCGAAGGAGTCCCGCATGCCTCAGCTCGAAGTCGTCGCCGCCCACCCCGACACCTGGGGTCAGCTGCGCGCCGCCGCCCAGGAGACGGCCCGGTCCGAGCCGCTGCTGGCGTCGCTGATCAACGCCGTGGTCCTGTCGCACGGCGACATGGCCGCGGCCCTCAGCTACCAGATCGCCCGCAAGCTGGCCGACGCCGAACTGCCGGCCATGTCGGTGCGCGAGGTCTGCCTTGAGGCCTATGCCGCCGACCCCGCCATGGTCGCCGCCGCCGAGGCCGACCTGCGCGCCGTCGCCGAGCGCGACCCGGCGATCAAGACGCTGTTGCAGCCCTTCCTCTACTTCAAGGGCTTCCAGGCCCTGCAGGGTCACCGCGTCGCCCACTGGCTGTGGACCGAGGGCCGCGACGCCCTGGCCTTCCATTTCCAGAGCCGCATGTCCGAACTGTTCCAGGTCGACATCCATCCGGCGGCGCGGCTGGGTTCGGGCCTGTTCCTCGACCACGGCACCGGCATCGTCATCGGCGAGACGGCGGTGGTCGGCGACGAGGTGTCGATGCTGCACAACGTCACCCTCGGCGGCACCGGAGCCGAGCGGGGCGACCGCCATCCCAAGATCGGCAAGGGCGTGCTGCTGGGCGCCGGGGCCAAGGTGCTGGGCAACATCAGCGTCGGCGACTACGCCAAGGTCGCCTCGGGCTCGGTGGTGCTGAAGGCCGTGCCGGCCGGCTGCACCGTCGCCGGCGTCCCCGCGCGCCTGGTCAACTGCCCCGCCGGCGAGGCGCCGGCCCGGACCATGGACCACACCCTCGCCGACATCGTCTACGACTTCGTCATCTGACGCGTTGAGGGTTTCCCTTCGGCGGGCCTTTCTCTAGGGTCCGCCGCTTGTTTCCAGACCCCGAGGCCGACCATGAACACCGCTGACATGAAGCGCGTCGAGACGCACCTGAAGCGCACCTTCAACACGGGCGGCATCATCCTGAAGCCGCGCGGCAAGCCCAATGACTCCTGCGAGGTCTATGTCGGCGACGAATTTATCGGCGTCGTCTTCGAGGACGAGGACGAGGCCGGCAGCTTCATGTTCGAGATGGCCATCCTCGCGGAAGACCTGCCGCAGGACTGATCGTCCCGCCGCACGACGCGCACGAAAAAGCGCCGGAGGAGCGATCCTCCGGCGCTTCGTCGTTTCAGGCCCTGATTGGGGCCGCGATCAGTTGGTCTTGCTGAAGATCGTGTCCAGCAGGCTGCTGAGGAAGCCCTTCTTTTCGGCCGGCTTGGCGGCGGCCTTCGGGGCGGCCGCCGGAGCCGGAGTCGGAGCGGGCGCCGGAGCGGGCGCCGGAGCGGCGGCCGCGGGCTTCGGCGCCGGAGCGGCCTTCGGAGCGGCGGCCT
>JAHJNW010000169.1 GCA_018820665.1 Alphaproteobacteria bacterium
CGATGGCGAGACGGCCAAGGCCGCCATCGACGCCTGGGCGGCCTCGGCCCAGGACGCCGTGGCCCAGGCCCATCGGACCATGGGCGAGATCGAGTCCTCAGCCGGCGGCTGGACCTTCGCCAAGCTCACCATCGCCCACGGCGCCCTGCGCGAACTGGCGGTCCGCGCAGAGGGCTGAGCGGCCAGAGCGCGTTCCGAAAGGTGGGAGCCGGTTCTCGGCCGAAACGCGGCCAACACTTAGTGGGCCTTAGTGGCGGAAGACCCGCATGCCGGTGAAGGCCATGGTCAGGCCGGCCGCGTCGGCGGCGGCGATGACCTCCTCGTCGCGGATCGAGCCGCCGGGCTGGATCACCGCCGTGGCCCCGGCCGCGACCGCCTCCAGCAGGCCGTCGGCGAAGGGGAAGAAGGCTTCCGAGGCGCAGGCCGAGCCTTGCGCCAGCGAATGCGCCAGGCCCTTGGCCTCGCCGGCCTCGCGGGCGCGGATGGCGGCGATGCGGGCGCTGTCGCGGCGGTTCATCTGGCCGGCGCCGATGCCGGCGGTCTGGCCGTCCTTGGCATAGACGATGGCGTTGGACTTGACGTGCTTGGCCACGGTGAAGGCGAACAGCATGTCCTCGATCTCCTGCGGCGTCGGCTGGCGGCGGGTGACGATCTTAAGGTCCGAGGCGGCGATCCGGCTGCGGTCGCGCGACTGGACGAGGAAGCCGCCGGCGACCGAGCGGAACACCTCGCCGGCCGCCAGCGGATCGGGCAGGCCGTCGGTCAGCAGCAGACGCAGGTTCTTCTTGGCGGCGAAGACGGCTTGCGCCTCCTCGTCCGCGCCGGGGGCGATGACGACCTCTGTGAAGATGTCGGTGATCAGTTTCGCGTCGGCGCCGGTCAGGGTGCGGTTGACGGCGATGACGCCGCCGAAGGCCGAGACGGCGTCGCATTCCAGCGCCCGGGCATAGGCCGTCGCCAGATCGCCGCCCACGGCGACGCCGCACGGGTTGGCGTGTTTGACGATGACGCAGGCCGGGGCGGCGAACTCGGCGACCAGCTCATAGGCGGCGTCGGCGTCGGCGATGTTGTTGTAGCCCAGCTCCTTGCCCTGCAGCTGACGCGCATGAGCGACGCCCGGCCGGGTCTCGCCGGTGCGGTAAAAGGCGCCCGTCTGGTGCGGGTTCTCGCCATAGCGCAGGGTCTGGGCCAACGCGCCGGCGATCGATTTGCGCGCCGGAGCGACGTCCTCCAGCTGGCCGGCGAACCAGCCCGAGACGGCGGCGTCATAGACGGCGGTGCGGGCGAAGGCGCGGGCGGCGAGGCGTTTGCGCAGCGCCAGGGTGGTGGCCCCGTCGGCCTTGAGCGCCTCGACGATCAGGCCGATCGACTCGCCGTCGACGGCCACGGCGACATAGCCGTGGTTCTTGGAGCCCGAGCGGATCATCGCCGGGCCGCCGATGTCGATGTTCTCGACCACGGCGTCGAAGGCCCCGCCCGAGGCAACGGTTGATTCAAACGGGTACAGATCGACCCAGACGATATCGATCGGGCCGATGCCGTGGGTCGTCATGGCCTCGGCGTGGTCGGCGGCGTCGCGCACGCCCAGCAGGCCGCCGTGCACCACCGGGTGCAGGGTCTTGACCCGGCCGTCCATCATCTCGGGGAAGCCGGTCAGGTCGGCGACGTCCTTCACCGGCAGGCCGAAGCCGGCGATGGCCGCGCGCGTGCCCCCGGTCGAGACCAGTTCGACGCCGAGCTCGTGCAGGGTGCGGGCCGCATCCTCCAGCCCGGTCTTGTCGCTGAGCGAGATCAGGGCGCGCTGCGGCGCCACGCGGTCGGGCGCGGGGGGAAAGTCGGGAGCGGCGGGCATGACGGCGTCCGTATCTGGCTGGGATCGGGGAGAGGCCGCGCCTCTAGCACCGTCCGCGCCGGGCTGGAACCACCGGGGTCAGGGCGGGCCGAAAATCAGCCCGTGGCGATGCGCCTCAGGCGCTCAGCGCCAAACGCGCGTCAGGCCGTACCCAGGAGACGGCCGGCAGGGCCTCGACCTCCGGCTTGGCGAGCAGATAGCCCTGCATCAGGGAGACGCCCAGATCGCGCAGGACATTGTGCTCCGCGACCGTCTCGACCCCCTCGCACACCGGCACGATGTCGAGGTCGCGCAGCATGTCGAGGGTGTGGCTGACGATGGTCCGCTTGACCCGGTCGGTGTCGATGTCGCGGATCAGGGCCATGTCCAGCTTGACGATGTCGGGCTGGAATTTGCTGAGCAGGCCGATGCCGGCGAACCCGGCGCCGAAATCGTCGATCGCGGTCTTGAAGCCCATGGCCCGGTAGGTGCGCAGGATGTTGAGGACGTGGTGGGCGTCCAGCGCCTCTTCCTCGGTGAATTCGAAGATGATCCGGTCCAGCGGGAAGCCGGTTTTCATCGCCGCGGCGAGGGTGGCGCGGATGCAGGCGCGCGGCTCATAGACGGCGTTGGGCAGGAAGTTGATCGAGAGACAGGCGCCGCCGGCCGTGAGGTCCAGCCGGGCCGCGAGCTCGATCGCGGTCGTCCGGCACAGCTGGTCGAAGGCGTAACGGTTGTCGGGCGAGACCTGGGCCAGCACCGCGCCGGCGCCCTTCCCGTCCTGGCCGCGTACCAGCGCCTCATAGGCGAAGACGGTCTCGCCGCCGACATCGACGATCGGCTGGAAGGCCATGGTGAGGGGAACGTCGAAACCGACTCCATCCTTACAGGCGACGCACGACATCACGGGACTCCTAAACCGGGGCCGATTGTGGCCGGGAAGGATTAAGATTCGGCCCATAAGCTTGGCCGTACGGCAGACGACGACAGGCGATCAGGCCGCCAGCCGGCTGAAATCGATCACGATCGGCTCGCGCTCCAGCCGGGTCAGAAAGCGCCGGAAATCGGCCTGGGCCAGGGCCGTCGTGGCGGTATTGGTCAGGGGGTGGAAGTTGACGACATCCGCCTCCCACAGGGCCTGATCGAGGACGAAGGTCACGCGCCGGTCGATGTCGTTGATCAGCCCCAGCGCCGTCACCGACCCCGGCGTCAGGCCGAGGGTCTCATAAAGCAGCATCTCATTGCCGAACGACAGCCGGTCCGAGCCCATGGCCGTGGGCGCCCGCTTGAGGTCGATGACCGTGTCCTGCCGGGCCGAGATCAGCCACAGCCGGCCCTTCTTGTCCTTCAGGAACAGGTTTTTGGTGTGGGCGCCGGGCAGGGCCGCCTTGAGCTCGAGCCCCTCCTCGACCCGGAACACCGCCGGGTGGTCGTGGGTCGTCTGCGTCACGCCGTTGTCGGCCATCCAGGCCAGCAGGCGGTCGCGGTCAAAGGCGGGGGCGGGCGGGGGCGTCTTGTGTTCGGTCATGGCGCGCCGCTAGTGAGAGGGACCATCCCCGATACCCTCCGGAGCGCCGCCGTGGAACTGGAATGCTACCCGATGTCGGACCAGCCCTGCGACATGGTGCCGGGCCGACAGCCGCGCGACTGGATGGACGCCTTTCCCAGCCGCCACCCCTATCGCTGCCTGCCGCTGACCATGGCCAACACCACCGGCTGGGAGATCCTGTGCCCGATCGGCTTCACCGCCGAATGGAACGGCGGGCCCAGCCAGAACGACATCGTCATCACCCCGGACCGGCATTCGCCCAATCTGCACCATGTGGTCACCTCGCATTTTTCGCGCGGCGTCCTGACCCTGCATCCGCAGTATCTGTTCCGGACGCCGCCGGGCTGGGGTCTGCTGGCGACCGGGGCGCCCAACCACATCAAGGACGGGATCGCGCCCCTGACCGGCCTGATCGAGACCGACTGGCTGCCCTTCCCCTTCACCATGAACTGGATCTTCACCCGGCCGGGGCGGGTCAAGTTCGAGCGCGGCGAGCCGTTCTGCTTCATCACCCCGATCGAACACCGCAAGGCCGAGGCCTTCGAGCCGGTGATCCGCTCGCTGGAGTCCAATCCGGTGATGAAGGGCCAGTTCGAGGCGTGGAACCGCCAGCGCACCGATTTCAACAAGCGGCTCGCATCGGGCGACCCGGACGCGGCCAAGGAGGCGTGGCAGCGCTTCTACTTCAAGGGCGAACTGCCCGAGGACCTCGGCGCCGCGCCGCAGACGCATGCGAACAAGCGGCGGCTGAAGACGCCGAGGTTGGGGTAGGCAGCAGGCAGCAGGCAGCAGGCAGCAGGCAGCAGGCAGCAGGCGTGATCAGAGCGACAGGGTCGGCGTCAAGCGCGGTCGACCCTGTTGCCTGCTGCCTGATCTCTCGTCCTACATCGCCCGCGCCACGCGCGGTCCGAGGTTCTGCACCACTTCGCGGGCGTCGAAGGCGTTGGGATCGCCGGCCGGCTTGGGACCGTTGCCGACCACGATCTCGGCGAGGGCCTCGTAGCGGTCGATCTCGCGGATATCCATGCTCGGGCCGAACGGATCGTGCCACGGCGACCACAGACCGCGGCGGTAGTAGCGCCACGACGGACCCCAGTAGGGGCCGTAGCGGTCGTAGTAGAAGGGGTCGGGCGAGGCCGCGTAGCGGACGTCGCGTTCGGTGGCGCGGTTGACGGTGGCGAACCAGTCGTGGCCGCTTTCCAGCGTCACCTCGGCGGCGCGCAGCAGCAGGCCCATTTCGACCTGCTCGCGCGAGGTCATCGAATTGCCGGCGAAGCTGACGCGGAAATGGGTCTGGTCGACGCGGGCGTCGGCATAGCCGTAGCGGCTGCCCTGTCCGGCCGGGGCGTAGGGGGTCGCCGTGGCGCAGGCCGACAGGGCCAGCGCCGCCGTCATGGCCAGCAGGACGGGCTTGAGGGCACGAGTCTTCATCTGAAATCTCCTTGGGCGCCCATACAACGCCTTTCCTGCTGAACGGGACATGAACAGCGCGGTTCCGCCCGCCGACAAGCCCTTATAATCGCGAGATAATAAGCACGGACGCCGCCAGCAACAGGGCGCCGGTGGCGAGGGCGAACAGGCGTCGGAAACGCGGCTCGGACATCCGCCGGGCCAGCGCCGCCCCGCCCAGACCGTAGGCCGACATCGACAGCACGTCCATGCCGATGGTGGCGAGGGCGAACAGGGCCAGCTGCGGCGCCGCCGGGCGGTTCACATCGAGGAACGGCGGCAGCACCGCCGAGAAGAACAGCACCACCTTGGGATTGGCGATCTGGACCATGAAGCCGTCCAGCAGCGCGCTGCGTCCGGGGCGCAGGGGCGGGGCGTGGGCGTCGTCGGCGGGGCGGAAGGCGCTCCTGAGGGCGTTGACGCCCAGCCAGGCGACATAGAGGGCGCCGCCGATCGAGATCAGCCGGAACGCTTCTGGAAAGGCCACCACCAGGGCGCCGAGGCCGAGCGCCGCGGCGGCGAACCAGACCAGGGTGGCGGCGTTCATCCCGACCACGCCGGCAAGGGCCCCGGCGGGCCCGCGCTGCACCCCGTTGGCGACCGAGAACAGATTGGCCGGACCGGGCGTCACGGCCATCACGGCCATGACCCCGAGGAAGGTCAGATACAGATGCGGATCGACGGGCAGGCCGGACATGGCCGCCGTGTCGCGTCAGCCGCGCCCGCGGTCAAGCTAAGAGATCAGCCTTCGTCGGCCGGATCGGTCCCGACGGCCACCGCTGCCTCGACCTCGGCCTCGACGGCGTCCATTTCGGCCTCGAGCCCCTCCATTTCGGCGTCGACCCCGTCCAGGGCCTCGCCGACGGCGTAGTCGGCCATCAGGCCCAGGGTGGCGAGGTGTTCGGGATCGTTGGAGGCCCAGGCGCTGTTGGAGGCCATGCCCTGGACGCCGGCGAGGGCGCCGGTCAGGGCCCCGGAGGCGTGCACCTCGGCCATGGCCTCGGCGGTGATGGCGGCGACATCGACGCCGGCGAGGGCCTCGGACACCACGGCCTCGATGTCGATCGAGGCCAGGGCTTCCGCCGCTATGCCGGTCGCATGCTGGGCCGCAAGGGCGGTGAAGGCGCTGACGTCGGGCTGATATTCGGTCCACAGGGCGGCGATGCGCGCCTCGCGCACCTCCTCGGTCAGGCTCTTGTCGTCGGAGATGGCCTCGGCGCGGGCGCCGAAGGATTCCATTCGCGCCTCAAAGGCCGCGGCGGCCTGTTCGAGCGCGGCTTCCGACGGGCCCCGGGCGTCCTGGGCCACGGCGGCGGACAGCGGCAGCAGGGCGAGGGCGGCGGCGAGAGAGAGGGCCTTGATCATGGCGGAGCTCCTGAAGGACCCGCGCAAGGTCCGTCGAACGCCGTCCGACCTCAAGTGAAATCGCGGTAAGGCGGCGGCGGACCGGCCGGTCGCCGCCTTACCGGACGTCGACTTATTCGGCGGCGGGCGGGGCGGCCGGCGGCGCGGCCTGGGCGGCGAGGGCGGCCTGGGCGGCGGCGCGGACCTGGGCCGGGATGGTCGACAGGCCGGTTTCGACCCCGGCCTTGGCGGCCAGCAGCTGCGCCCGCTCCGCCTCGTCCGTGGCGGCGGCCGCCTCGGCGTCGATGAAAGTCCCGAAGGCGACGACGAAGCCGTCGATGTCGGGCTGGTAGCGGGCGAGGATGGCGTCGACATCGGCCATGCCCTTCGCCTGGTCGGCGCCGGCTCCGGCGACGGCGGCTTCGATCTCGACCTTCATCTCGTCCATCCGGGCCTTGAAGGCCTCACCCTTCGCCTCGAGCTCGATCGCGGCGGGCGAAGGCGCCTCAGCGGCGGCGGTGGCGGCGGGCGCGTCCTGGGCGAGGGCGGGCGCCGCGAAGGCGAGAACCGCCGAGGCGGCGAGGATGATGCGAAGGGACATGGGAGGTTCCTGTTCGTCTGGAGGAGGCCGTCCTCCTGCGGGGAGAGTTGGCGCCAAACCGGGGCGGCGGCGAGACCATTTGTTGCGGGCGCGGCCCTATCGAGGCCGCATATCCCCGCTCCGATTCGCCGGGGTCAGCTGCCGCGCCGGTCCCGCTTGCCCAGCACGCGCAGGCGCAGGGCGTTCAGCTTGATGAAGCCCGCCGCGTCCTTCTGGTCATAGGCGACGGCGCCGTCCTCGAAGGTGACCAGTTCCTGGTCGTACAGGCTCTCGGCGCTTTCGCGCCCGATGACGGTGGCGTTGCCCTTGTACAGCTTGATCCGGACCGTGCCCGAGACCTTCTGCTGCGAATGGTCGATGGCCGCCTGCAGCATCTCGCGCTCGGGCGAGAACCAGAAGCCGTTATAGACCAGATGGGCGTATTTGACCGCCAGCTCGTCCTTCAGATGCATGGCCCCGCCGTCCAGGGTGATCGACTCGATGCCGCGGTGGGCGGCCAGCAGGATGGTCCCGCCGGGGGTCTCATAGACGCCGCGCGACTTCATGCCGACGAAGCGGTTCTCGACCAGATCGAGCCGGCCGATGCCGTTGTCGTGGCCGTACTGGTTGAGGGCGGTCAGCAGGGTCGCC
>JAHJNW010000005.1 GCA_018820665.1 Alphaproteobacteria bacterium
AATGGACCCGGCGGTGATCCGGCAAGGCCCGAATGCCAGGGCCGCCAGCCGGAGGGCGTGTGGAAAACGACTGCGCGGGGCGGCCTGTCTCGTCGAAACGGTTATCTATCAAAGCACCGGGCGAGGCCCGGCCGCCCCGCTCTCTCCCCAACCGCTTGTCCGCAAGCGGCGAAGAGGCGTGCCCGCGTCTCCCTCCCCGCCCCGGTGAGGGAGAACCGCAACCCTCGCCCCTTGCCCCTGTCCCGGGCCCGCGTTACGGACGAACAAAGGCCGCCGATATTCATCAGGCGGTGAAAACCATGAGGAAGCGATGCGGAAGATCTTCCCCGATGCGAAATCCGCGCTGGAGGGCCTGACCTTCGACGGCATGACCGTCATGTCCGGCGGCTTCGGCCTGTGCGGCATTCCCGAGCACCTGATCGCCGCCCTGCGCGACAGCGGGGTCAAGGACCTCACCGTCATCTCCAACAATGCCGGCGTCGACGGTTTCGGCCTCGGCCAGCTGCTCGGCACCCGCCAGATCGCAAAGATGATCTCGTCCTACGTCGGCGAGAACAAGGAGTTCGAGCGCCAGTATCTGGCCGGCGAGCTCCAGCTCGAGTTCAACCCCCAGGGCACGCTCGCCGAACGCATCCGCGCCGGCGGCGCCGGCATCCCGGCCTTCTTCGTCAAGACCGGCGTCGGCACCCTCGTCGCCGAAGGCAAGGAAGAGCGCAGCTTCAACGGCGAGCGCTACATCATGGAGACCGGCCTCGTCGCCGACCTGTCGATCGTCAAGGCGTGGAAGGCCGACGAGCGCGGCAACCTCGTCTTCCGCAAGACCGCCCGCAACTTCAACCCGATGATGGCCACGGCCGGCAAGGTCACCGTCGTCGAGGTCGAGGAGATCGTCCCGACCGGCTCTCTCGACCCCGACCACATCCACACCCCGGGCGTCTACGTCGACCGCATCGTCCAGACCGTGCCCGAGAAACGCATCGAACAACGCACCGTCCGCACCCGGGAGACCGCATAATGCCCCGCACCCGCGAACAACTGGCCGAACGCGCCGCCCGCGAGCTGCAGGACGGCTTTTACGTCAATCTCGGCATCGGCATTCCGACGCTCGTCGCCAACTACATTCCCAAAGGGATGGAAGTGACCCTGCAGTCCGAAAACGGCATGCTCGGCATGGGCCCCTTCCCGTATGAGGACGAGGTCGATCCGGACCTGATCAACGCCGGCAAACAGACCATCACCGAGATCCCCGAGAGCAGCTATTTCAGCTCCTCCGACAGCTTCGCCATGATCCGCGGCGGTCACATCAACCTGTCCATCCTCGGGGCCATGGAGGTGGCCGAGAACGGCGACATCGCCAACTGGATGATCCCGGGCAAGCTGGTGAAGGGCATGGGCGGCGCCATGGACCTGGTCGCCGGCGTCAAGCGCGTGGTGGTGGTCATGGATCACGCCAACAAGCACGGCCAGTCCAAGGTGCTGAAGGCCTGCACCCTGCCCCTGACCGGCGCCGGCGTCGTCAGCCGCATCATCACCGACCTCGCCGTGTTCGACGTCAAGCCGGACGGCGGCGGTCTGGAGCTGATCGAACTGGCCGACGGCGTCACCCTTGAGGAGGTCGCCGGCAAGACCGAGGCGACCTATTCCGTGGTGCCCGACCTCGCCTGAACGCGATCAGGCGCTGGCGAACAGGGTCGCCAGCGCCGCCAGCGCCTGTTCCGCCTCGGCCCGGTCCGGCGTCTCATCCGCCACGCCATAACCGACCATCTGGTTGCGGCCGCTGGCCTGGATCACGATCCCGTCGTGGCGCGGCACCATGCTGACCCCCCGGTAGTAGAGACCGTAGCTCACCTCCGGCTGCGGCGTCAGCCAGGCGATCTGGCCGCGGACCGGCACGATGCTCTCGTCCCCGAACAGGGCCCGCGCGCCATAGCCGGTGCAGTTGACCACCACCGGCTCGGCCAGCCCCGCCAGTTCCGACGGATGGCTGAACACCCGCGACACGATCCGCCCGCCCTCCATCAGGAAGGCCTCGGTCAGCTGCCGCGCATACTCGGCCACATTGAAGGTCATCTGCGGAAACACCTCCGCCGACGCGACCGGGAATGGATGCTCCGCCGGCGTCAACGCCCGCGATCCCGGCGCCAGGCCGCGCAGCCGATCCCCATAACGGACGAAGCCCACCCGACCCGGCGTCGGCTCGGGCCCGATCGGCCCGCCCCCGCCCGGCCCGTCGTACAGGTTGTACTGGTCGATGAACCGCACCGGGTCCCCGTCCAGACCGACAAAGGCGTGGTGATCGGCCCACGAGCGCCGCGCCATCGCCTCCCACCGCTCCGCGAAATCGGCGGACACGGCGGCTTCAGCGGCGATCCGCGAGTCCGGCGACCAGACGCCGGTCGCCCGGGCCGAGCGCGTATGCGGCGTGCGTTCGGCGGCGTAAATCGTGACTTGGGCCCCGCTCCTCAGGATCGTCAGCGCCGCCGTCAGGCCCAGGGCGCCGCAACCGATCACCGCGACCTCGCGCTGCCCGCCCTCGAGGGCCAGGTCACGGGCCGCGACCGCCGAGCCCCACGACAGCGACCAGCCGGATCCGCCATGGCCGTAGTTGTGCACCACCCGCTTGTCGCCGATCACCTCAACCTCGATCCGCGGCCCCTGCGCCCGGAAGGGTCTGAGGCAGACGGTGATCCGGCTCAGCCGGCCGACATCGGTCAGCAGCGGCGCAAGGCGGGGGCGCTGAAAGACAGGCCGCGTCGCGGTCGCAACGGTCGCGGCCGTCGGCGCGCATCCCGCCAGCCCGGCGGATCCCAGCCCGGCCAGGACCATTCGACGGTGCACCATGTCCATGACGGTCCTCTCCCGGCGGCCCCTGCCGGTACCATCCGCCAAGGGCCCGGGCAATCGGGGACGCAGGCCTCGAACAACCTGCACCGTTGCCGAAGACCTCAAGGCCGGGTCATAGTTAACCCGACCGGCCGCAGAGCCGGGGTGGGAGATCAAGTTATGGCTGACGGAGCCTACCGCTGGCAGGGCCACGCCCCCGCGCCGGACGCCGCCCGTGTCGAGGCGATCGACGCCGGTTACGATGAAGCCGGAGCGCACGCCTTCGCCGAACCGGCCCGCGCCGCCGCCGTCGAGCGGATCGAAGCCGCCCTCGCCGCGGCCCGCTCGGGCGACCTCGGCGAGGCGGCCGCCCGGCTCGTCGACGCCCGATCCACGCTTCAGGGCCTCGAGCCCGCCGCGCTGGAGCCGCGCCGCGGCCTCGCCGGCCTGTTCGACAGCCGCAAACGCCGCCTCACGGCCTTCCGCGAGCGCTTCCGCCACGCCGCCGCCCTCTCGGACGCCGCGACCGATCTGGCCGGCCGGGTCGAGGCCGCCGCCGGCCGCTCCGACGCCCTCGAGACCATCTGGACCGAGGTCCGCGACGCCATGGTCGAGCTCGACGCCCATCTGCTGGCCGCCGCCGGCCGCCTTTCCGGCCATGTCCCCGCCGACGACGCGCCGCCGCATCCGCTGGAAGCCCGCAAGGCGTCGCTCGACGCCTGCCGCGCCGCCGCCCTCGGCGCCCTGCCCCTGATCCGCGGCGCGCAAACCGTCGACGCCCGCGCCGCCACAGCGCTCAAGGCCTGTGGCGACGGGGTGGCGGACTGGCGTCAGGGCTGGAGCGAAGCCCTCGGCCTCGCCGGCAAGCGGCCGAAGAAGGTCCGTCCCGATCGCGACCGGCTGCTGGCCCTGCGCGACGACCTGCTCGGCCGCATCGATCGGGGGCTCGCCGAACTGACCGCCTCGGGCGCCCGCCGGGCCGAGCTCGAAACCCGCCTCTCGGCGCTGCGTTCGCCGCTCTGATCAGCCGGCGTTGGCGTCGGTCCAGCCAACGATCTGGGTGTTCAGGTCGCGCGTCGCGACATCGAACGCCTCGACGATCGCCGACACCCGGTTCTCCGCCGCCGGCTGTTGCACCGTGAAGGTCCGCTCCGCCGTCACCGTCCGTTCCGGCATCGCCAGCAGCCGCACCCGCGCCGTCACCACCACCATCGGCGTCGCGCCGGGCGCGTCATAGCGGGCCTCGAAGGCGCGCATGTCGATGTTCAGCGACAGCTCGCCCCGCGACAGCTCACGCGGACCGATCAGCCGCACCCGGGTCGCCTGCGCCGAGAAGGCGTTCTCCAGGCTCTCCATATACAGGTCGCTCGCCGGCGAGACCCAGCGCGCACCGCCGATATAGGCGGTCTCGGTGCCGGTCACGCCAAGGATCCTGTCGCCCTCGACGGCTTCCGGGAACTCGACCCGGCGCAGGCTGACCTGACGTAGCGTCGTTTGCCCTTCCGCCGCCGCGCTCGCCGCCGCGGGACCGCCGAAACGGTAGGTCTGCACCGGATCGGGCGAGGACAGCAGGGCGCAGCCCGCCAGCGCAAAGGCGCCGGCCGCCGCAACGGCGATCTTGGTCGAAAGACGGATCACGGCTGGACCTCCATTTCCTTGCTCGGCGCACGGCCGATGAAGTCGCGCGGGCTGGCCCGCACTTCGTCGACGAGCCCTTCCAGCGAACGCGTCGCGTCCTCGAGGCCCTGGATCGATTGCTGCAGTTGCGGCAGGCCGGTGGTGACGAACTCGTTGACCGGCGCCTCTGCCCCGGTGGCGATCCGGTTGATCGAGGCCACGGCGGCGCGCGCCTCTTCGGCTGCCGAGTTGATGCTCGCCACGGCCGCCTTGCCGTCGCCTTCGATGATGCCCCGGGTGCTGACCGCCAGCGCCTCGTATTCGGCAACGGCGGAATTGGCCCGCGTCAGCGCCTGTTCCAGCTGCTGCAGCATGCCCTTGCGCGCTTCCAGTTCGGAGCTCAGCGACTCGAAATTCTTCAGGCTGGTCGAGAACGACCGCACATTGTCATCCGACAGCACCCGGTTGATCCGGTTCAGCGCATCGACCGTCTGCGCCAGCACCGTACCCGAGCCCGACAGTAGTTCCGCGATCGGCGACGGCTGGCTCTGGATCACCGGCACGACATTGTCGGGATACTGCGTCTTCAGGATGGCGCTGTTCGGATTGCCGGCCGTGATCTGGATATAGTTCAGCCCGGTGATGCCCTGCGGCTCCAGCTGCGCCCGCGACGTGACCCGCACCGGCGTGGTGGCGTCGATACGGATGCGGGCGATGACTTGGTCGCCCTTGTTCGGATCCAGGTTCAGGTCGGTGACCTCGCCGACGCGGATGCCGTTGAAATGCACCTCACCGCCCTCCGACAGGCCGCGCACGGGGCCGTAGAACACGATGTCATAGACGTCGTAGTCGTTGTTGAACTGCAGCCGGGCCAGCCAGATCGTGAACACCGCCAGCGCCGCCAGAAGGGCGATGGTGGCGATGCCGACGGCGGCGTAGTGGGCGTCTCTTTCCATGCTCGGCTCTCCTTAAGCCGCCTTGTCCGCAGCGCGACCGCGCGGACCAAGGAAGTATTCTCGTATCCACGGATGATCGGAACGCTCCAGTTCCTGAACCGTGGCCTTTTCGACAACATGCTTGTCCGCCAGCACCGCGACCTTGTCGGTGATGGCGTACAGGCTGTCGAGATCGTGGGTGATCATGAACACCGTCAGACCCAGATCGTTCGAAAGCTGTTTGATCAGTTCGTCGAAGGCCGCCGCGCCGATCGGATCCAGGCCGGCGGTGGGTTCGTCGAGGAATAGCAGTTCGGGATCCAGCGCCAGCGCCCGGGCCAGACCGACCCGCTTGCGCATCCCGCCCGACAGCTCGGCCGGCTTGAGGTAGTGCGCCTCGGGTCCCAGCCCGACCATGGCGATCTTCATCTCGGCCAGTTCGCGGATCACATCCTTCGAAAGTTCGGTGTGCTCGACCAGCGGCGAGGCGACGTTGTCGATCACGCTAAGGGATGAGAACAGGGCGCCTTGCTGGAACAGTATGCCGGTGCGCCGTTCGATGTCGGCCTCCTGCTCCTTGGTCAGGGTCGCCCGGTCATAGCCGAGAATGCTGATCGATCCGCCCTCGGGCTCCTTCAGGCCGATGATCGAGTTCAGCAGGACGGTCTTGCCGGTGCCCGACCCGCCGACGACGCCCAGAACCTCGCCCCGCTCCAGATCAAGGTCGAGGTTCTCGTGGATGACGCGCTCGCCGAACTGGCTCAGCAGGCCGCGCACCTCGATCAGGCGTTCGGGCGTCCCGGCCGGAGTGGCGACGGAGGGGCCGGCATCGGTCAAATGTCCAGCTCCAGGAAGATCATGGCGAAGATCGCGTCCAGCAGGATGATGGCGAAGATGGCCTGCACCACCGCCGCCGTGACCCGCCGACCGAGGCTTTCGACGTCGCCCGCGACGGCCATGCCTTGCCGGCAACCGATGGCGGCGATGACGATGGCGAAGACCGGGGCCTTGATCATGCCGACCATCAAATGCTGGCCCATCAACGGGTCCTCGCTGATGCGCTGGACGAAGAACGACGGGCCGTAGCTCAGCTGGCTCCAGGTCACCAGCAGGCCGCCCAGCAATCCGGCGATCATGCCGATGAAGGTCAGCAGAGGCAGCATGAGCACCATCGCCGCCAGTCGCGGAATGACCAGGGCCTGGAACGGGTTGACGCCCATGACCTGCATGGCGTCGACCTCCTGGTTCATCCGCATGGAGCCGATCTCGGCCGCGAAGGAGGACGACGAGCGGCCAGCCAGCAGGATAGCCGTGATCAGCACGGCCAGTTCGCGCAGGGTCGCCACGGCGACCAGCTGCACCGTGAACACGCCGGCTCCGAACTGGGTCAGCAGATTGGCGCCCAGAAAGGCGATGACGGCGCCGATAAAGAAGTTGGTCACCGCAACGATAGGAATGGCGTCCAGTCCGGACCGTTCGCCCTGGCTGAACCATGCGGCCCAGCGGATACGGCCCGGGTGACGCAAGGCGGCGCCCACGGCGACAATCAGCCGGCCCAGGAAGGCCATGGACAGGGTCGCTTCCGCCGCGATATCGCCGACGCCGCGCCCGACCTTGGCGAAGCCTCGCACCCAGCCCGGCGACAGCTTCGGCGGCTCGGCGCTCTCCCGCTCGAGCTTTTCGACCATGGCGTAGGTCCGACCGGCCTCCGGGCGCTGGGTCCAGGCCGATTTGGGCATGACGCAGTTCGCAGCCTGAACGATGGCCAGGGCGCCGGCGGTGTCAAACCGGCCCAGTTCGGTCAGGTCGACCGCATCGACCTTGCGATCATGCAACTCTTCGTCGAGCCTGCGCGAAATCCGACCCAGCTCGGTCGCCGTCCAGTCTCCGGTCAGACGCAGGGTCAGCTCTGGTCCGCTGTCCTCGATCTGAAAATCCGCTGCTGTCATGCCCCTACCTAGATTGCGCCGTTCGATTTGCCTACGGGCCGCGCACGGCGAAGCTGGGGCAGACCGGAGAACGTCGCCCGACCGTATTCGTTCAGACACGGTGAAACGGTCTCGCTAAAGCAGCGCCCGAGCCTTCCTGAGATCCCTGACGAACCAATCCCGCTCGTCAGCCCGGACGGCTTCGTCCGGAATGCGCAGCAGGTAGGAGGGATGGACCGTGATCAAGGCCCTGGATCCGTCCGCCAGATCAATCCCTTCTCCCCGTTCTCTTGTCACCGCGACCTTGCGGTCCAGGACCGCGAGAGCCGCTGTTCCGCCCAGTGTCACGAGCACCTTCGGCTTCACCAGCCGCCGTTCCGCCTCCAGCCACCAGCGACAAGCGGACACCTCGGTCCGGGAGGGCGTCTTGTGCAGACGCCTCTTTCCACGCGGCTCATGTTTGAAATGCTTGACGGCGTTGGTGACGAACACGTCCTCCCGGTCGATGCCCGCCTCCTTGAGAGCGGCATCCAGCACCCCGCCAGCGGGACCGACGAAGGGCCGGCCCGCAAGATCCTCCTGATCTCCGGGTTGTTCGCCAACGATCATCAGCCTCGCCTGCCGGGGCCCCTCCCCACAGACGCCCTGGGTCGCATCCCGCCACAACGGGCAGCGCCGGCAGCCCTGGACGCCGAGACCCAGCTCCTCCACGGTCGAGGGGACAAACCCTTCGTCGAACGACCGATCCCGGTTGATCCGCGACAGGGTTTTCGCCAGGCGGGCGTTGGGTTCTGCGGCAGGCATGGCGACCATCGCCTCCGTCCGGACCGCGGATTGCGCGATCAGGTCCGGGATCAGCGCCGCTTCCGGCAGGTTGCTCCAGTAGCGCCTCGGCATCTCGCCCTGCATGGCCTTGGTCTTCAGCCGCGCGGGGTTGAACGTCGAGGCGTAGTAGGTCTTCCAGAAATCCTCGATCTCGTCCTCCGACGGCGCCATGTCGCGCGTCGCCGGCGGTCCGAACGTCAGGGCTTCGCCGTCCCAGAACGCCGAGCCGTCCGGCGTCAGGATGGACCAGCGCAGCGTCGCGAACCGGCGCACGAAGAAGGGCGCCGTCTTCTCCAGCACACGGTGCGCCGGCTCGAACCAGGCGACCCAGCGTTCACCAGTCTCGTCCTCGACCTGCCGGAAACGGACGAAGGCCTTCATCTTGTGGCTGGCCCGACTGACGTTCTTCGCCCGCTCGAGGGCCTGGGCCACGTCCACGTCGGTGACGACCTTCATCAGATCGGGCTCGGCGCCCAGCCGCCACAACAGGCGGTACAACAGGTCGAACCGGTCCTCCGACCGATGCAGGATGACCTCCTGCGCCAGGTCCACGAACGCCCGGGACACGCTGAACGGCGCCGCATCCGGCGCCGCCGGGGGCAGGCCGTCGTCGAACAACCCCTCGCCGCCCGGCCCGATGCGGAAGGCCGCCCGCTCCGGCGGCACGGCGGCTTGCCTAAAGGCCCGCGCCGCCGTTCGCCAGCCGTCGAAATCGGTCTCGCCGGCGAGAGAAGCGACCCGCATCAGAAAAGGCTCATCTGCACCGGAGCCGGATCAGGCGCGAGGCGGGCGCGCAGGTCAACGGCGTCGGTCAGCCCGCCTGGCGTCCAGTCCAGCGCGGTGATGAACGGGCGAACCTTGTCGATGCCCCGGCAGAGGCGGGCGATGTCCTCCAGCCGAAGCGTCCGCCAGCGACGCACGGAGAGGATCCGGTCCACCGACTTCACGCCGAGGCCCGGCACGCGGAGCAGCATTTCGCGCGAGCCGGTGTTCACATTGACCGGAAACTGCTCGCGCCGGTTCAATGCCCAGGCCAGTTTCGGGTCGATGGCCAGGTCCAGCATGCCGTCAGTCGCGCCCTCGCCGATCTCCAGCGCGGAGAAGCCGTAGAACCGCATCAACCAGTCGGCCTGATACAGGCGGTGCTCGCGCATCAACGGCGGCTTCGCCAAAGGCAGGGCGCTGGAGGCATCCGGAATGGGGCTGAACGCCGAATAGTAGACGCGCCTGAGCCCATAACCGCCATAGAGCGAGGCGCTCCGTTCCATGATCTCGGTGTCCGGCGCCCCGTCGGCCCCGATGATCAACTGGGTGGACTGGCCGGCTGGAGCGAATCTCGGCGCCTTGGCTCTCTCGCGCCGGGTCGGCTGGGCGGCCTCGACCGCCAGCCGCACCTGCCCCATCGCCTTCTTGATGACGCCGACATCTTTCTGCGGCGCCAGTCGTTTCAGGGCTTCATCGCGCGGCAGCTCGATATTGGCCGATAGCCGGTCCGCATACAGGCCGGCTTCCTCGATCAGCCGCGGATCGGCCTCGGGGATCAGCTTCAGATGGATGTAGCCCCGGAAGTCGTGCTCGGTGCGCAGCGTCTTCGCCACCAGCACCAGCTGCTCCATCGTATAGTCGCCCGAGCGGATGATGCCCGACGACAGGAACAGGCCCTCAATATAGTTCCGCTTGTAGAAGTTCAGCGTCAGATCGACGACCTCGTCAACCGCGAACCGGGCCCGCGGCACGTTCGAACTCGCCCGGTTGATGCAATAGGCGCAGTCGTAGATGCAGAAATTGGTCAGCAGCACCTTGAGCAGGGAGACGCAGCGACCGTCCGGCGTATAGGCGTGGCAGATGCCCATGCCCTCTGTGGAGCCTACGCCCTTGCCGTCGACGGAATCCCGCTTTGACGTGCCGGACGAGGCGCAACTGGCGTCGTATTTGGCCGCGTCGGCGAGGATGGACAGCTTTCGCCGAAGATCAATCTGGGCCATATGTTCGCACTATGTTCCGTTCGGAACAGGGCGTCCAGCGTGGCCGTAAGGACGGTTTGTCGCGTTACCTCAGGTAGTTGAGCAAGGAGGCGTCGCGAAGCTGCGATATCACCTGCGCCGACGCCTGTATGGCGATCTGCGACAGCTCCAGATCGGTGATCGCGACCGCCATGTCGGCGTCCGTCCGGTCGCCCACCAGTTCGTCGAGAGAGCTCAGCTGCGCCTTGTGGGCCCGGGTGACGTTTTCCACCTGGTTGGCGATCGACCCGGTCTGGGCGGTCTTGTCGATAACCCCGTTCGCGGCCTGCTCGAGCCGGTTCAGCTGGGTGGTCAGGAAGGTCTTCTGGTCTGCGTTGACCTTGCCGTTCAGCGGACCGTTCGGCCCCGTGTGATAGTTGTGGATGTCGCGCAGAATCTCCAGCACCTCGCCGCCCAGCTCGTTCGCCAGGAAGCCGGTCTCCAGAGTGGTGCCTTCGGCGACACGGCTGGCCGTCTTGAGGGTGTCGTTGGCGAAGACCGACGGCACGTCCGGGGCCGCCGCCAGTTGGGTCAGGCTGGTGACCGTCATCGGCGAGGTCGAGCTGGAGGCCCCCGAGAACAGGTAGCCCCCGTGGTGGCGCATGGTCAGGCCGCCGCGAATCCCCTGGAAATGGCCCTCCAGCTCGAGCATCAGCGATCCAGCCGAATCTGTCGCCAGAACATTGCCGACCGCCGCGCGAAGACCCGCAATACCGTCGCCGATCTGATTCAGGGCGATGTCCTGCGTCGTGAGACGGGCGGTCACCGCCTCTGACGTGTCGACGAAACCCTGAATCCGGCTCTGCGCGCCCTTGAGCGCAGTGAGGGTCTCCGACTGGCGCCCGAAACCGGTCAGGTCGGTCGCGTTCTTCTGGGTCGAAACCCGCTCCTGGGCGTCCGCCGCCCGGGTCTGGGCGGTCATCAGGTCCAGCAGAGCGGATTGATAGTTTCCGAAGGTGGCGACGCGGGTCATCAGATCATCCCCAGAAGCGTATCATACATGTCGCCGGCGGCCTGGATCAGACGCGCCGAGGCGTTGAAGGCCTGCTGATAGGTCGTCATCAGGATCAGTTCCTCGTCCAGATTGACGCCTTCATAGGATGTTTGGCGAGCCGAGGCCTCGGTGGCCAGAGCCTGGGCGGCGTCGCTGCGGTTTTTGGCCGCCGAGGCCTTGCCCCCGATCTCCCCGGACAGTTCCGCCGCATAGCGGGACACCGACGTAAGTCCGCCGGACGAATCCCCGGCCGCGGCGAACTTCGTCGTTCGCTCGCCGGCGTCGGCAAGCAACAGCGCGCCCCGGCCGTCTCCGACGCTCAGCGCCGGGGCCCCGACCGCCGCGGACAGATTCAACTGGGCCAATGCCAATTTCGACGGGGCCTGGCGAATGTCGGCGCGCAGTGAGAAGCCGTCCGCGCGGGACGCCCGCACGCCGGCGCCGATGCCGAACAGCTCAGTAACCGAAATCCCCGAAGGGATCTGGGTCGTGCTGTCCTCAAGCACGCTCATGGTGGGCGACGGACTGCCGAGCCCAGTGAAGTTGAGCGAGCCATCGGCGGCCAGGGCGAACGATCCGAACCGTCCAACGCCCGTCGCCGGATCATTCAGGGCCGCGATCAGATCATCGACCGTGCCGCCCGCCGGCACCGTCACCTGAACATCACGGAGTTTGGAGCCACTCTCGCCGTTGAAGCGGAAGCTCAGGGTCTCGCCGGCCGTGAATCCGTGGGAGGACGTCCCGGTCAGGCCGGTGTCATAGATGGCCGGTCGATCCGTCGCGATCAGGTCGTTCAGGCCAAAGTAGTGCGAGAAGCCGCGCCCCGCCTTGTCGGAAGGGGCGGTCGGATCGTCTGCCACGGCCACCCCGTTTGAGCCGGTGGCCGCTATGGTCAGCTTGCCGTCGACAAAGCTCGCCGTCGCCGCCCCGCCCAGTTGGGCGTTCAGCACAGTCAGAAAGTCGGCAGGCGTCGCGGCGACGCCGTTCACCGTCATGGTCGCGCCGCTGAAGACCACGTCGGCGCGGGCCTGGATCACGCCAGCCGTATTGGTGACCGCTATGGTCGTTTCGCCGGTGAAGCCAGTGATGGCGCTTTCGAACGTCTGGCCGACATTGCGGCCGGTGAGGCTGGTCGGCGCCGGCACCGGGCTGTTGGCGTTGTGGGCCCGGTTCAGCTCATCCGCGACGTGGGTCACCAGTTCGGCAAGCCGCTCGGCGGCCGCCGGGGTCTCGACATCGCGCAGTTCGACCAGACCCTTGATTTCGCCGGAGACGACATTGTCCAGCAAGGCGCGCTTTTGTCCTCCGGGTTCGGTCACCCAGATTTCATTAAAGGCCGTCTCGCTTGTGACTGTGCCCGCCCGAACGTAGCTCAGCGTGGCTGCGCCTTCGCCGGCCAGCATGGTTCCTGATCCGGTCCGGATGGACACGCCGCCGACGGATCGGGCGGACACGCGAATATCCACCAGTTCCGCCAGTTGGCCGATCAACGCCGCCTGCGTGGTTTCGGCGCCCGAAGGGTCGCCGCTGGTCACCGTGGCCCTGGCGATCTCGAGGTTCAGACCCTCGATCTGCTCCAGCAGACTGTTGGCCCTCTCGACCGCATTCTCGATGCGGCCGTCAGCGTCTCTTCGTACAGCCTGGATCTGCTCGCCGATGCGTCCCGCCTCGTCAAACAGGGCCTGGGTCCGGAACAGGGCCTCCTGCCTGCGGGGCGAGGAAGTCGGATCCTCCGCGCTCGCCGCGAAGGCGGAGAAAACGCCGTCCACCTGCGAAAAGAAGCCGTTGTCGCCGCCCGGATCCCCGAACAGGGACTGGATACGATCGTACAACTCGTGGCGAACACCCTGGCGCGCCGCCTCGGCGCCGGCGTTCAGACTGGCGGCCTGAAGGAACCGGTCGGTGGCGAGACGAATCCGTGTCACCTCGACGCCGGTGCCCATCCCCTGGCTGGTCAGACTGACCTGATCGCCGATCTTGCGGACGTAGCCGGGGGTGTTGACGTTGGAAACGTTGTCCGAGACGATCCGCAACTGGGTCTGGGCCGCCGCCAAGCCGCTGGAGGCCGTGTTCATGATGGCGTTCAGCGACATTTAGTGACCTCCCGCGCGGCCGCGCCCGGCAAGCGCTGCCAGCCTGTATGCGTTTTTTGCCCGGCGGCGCCCGGAGGCTCGCCGCTCAAGTCACTGAAATAACGCATGTTCGCGCATTGACCCTGTGTCATGGGCGTCAGGGACGCAAACGGCGGGCCAGTCGGACCCTCACCTGTCAACGCAACCCCGGCGCCGGGCAAGAAAGGTCGGCACACGGCAAGTTTGGGCCGGGCGCCGCGCTGACCTGTCCGCTGCCCTGTGTATAAACCCTGAGCCTTTTCAGCGTTTTGGTCCGATCAATCGAACTGGCCCGTGACTTGCGCTGCTGCCTCTGAATATTCGGCGCAGCAGGCGCCCCAGCCACCATCGCTCCGGCGACACCCCTCGGGTCCATGTCCGCGCACGCCATTCTCTCGATGATCGCGCCCGCCCTTCCGGCGACCCTAAAAGGGCTGTCGGTCGCGGACGCATCCGGCTTTGGCGACCTGCTTGCGCGCCATGGCTCGCTCGAGGCTGGGAATACGCCCACGCCCGGGGCCAAAACTGCTTCTGCCGAAGCAGATGCTGTTCCCGGTGGACAGACGACGGCTACGGGTGAGGAGACGGCTCTTCCGACGAAACTGGCGATCCCACCTGTTTCGGAGCCGGCGCCCCTCCCTGACCAGGCGGTCCCGTTCATTGGACAGCCAATCGTCCCTGCCCAACCGATCGTCGAGCCCGCTGAAGGACCAGCCGCCCCGACAGAAGCCGCCTCCCGCCCCGTGGAGGAGCCTGCCACGAATGGGGAGCCGGGACGCGCACGTGGCGCGGGCGCGTCCGCTTCGCCGCCCTCGATAGCGTCTCCGCCTGTCGGGGCGCCGACCATAAGCGCCAATCCGGGTGGCCATTTCCCTTCGACGGATTCCGGCGAAGGGGTGATCACAGCTACCCCGTCCCGGCCCGACGGCGCATCCGATTCGGAACTGTCCGCGGCCTTGCCGGGAGGTGCGTCGCCTTGGAACGGAACGCCCCGAGACGGGAATGTGCCGCTCGACATGGCTGCTGGTAAAGCTTCGGTCATGCCCCGCTCGGGGGGCGAGCGGGATCCTGCGCCAACACCACCGGTTGAAGACGGCGCGTTTGCCGCCGCCGGGGCGAGGCATTCGAAGGCCGCTCCGGTACAGCCCGGCCCCGCCGGGCCTGCCCTCGCCGACGGCGGCGGGGGTGCTCCGGCTCCAGCTCCAGCTCCGGCTCCCACATCGGCTCCCGCTGCGGCTGCGGTTCAGAAGCCAGCTCCGGCTGGCGCTCCAACTCTGGCCCCGGAGCCGGTTCAGCCGTCGGACAAGACTGAGGCTGAGGTCCAGACCAAGATTCCCGATACGGCTCAGCCCAAGGCCTCTGCCCACACCGCCGCCGCCGCCAGCCTGCCTCCGCCGCTGCGCGCCCTGGCCGAACGCACCTCCAGGCCCCTCGACCAGGCGACTCCTGCAACCGAGGCCGGCCTGTCAGCTGGAGCAAAGCCGGCCGACGCAGTGAGCCCGACGCCCTCCTCCGTAACCGGGCAGGCGGACAAGCTGGCCACGCCGGGCGCGCCCGTCGCTTCTCCCGCCGAAATCGAGCCTGCTTCGCCCCCGACCGAAACCTCCCCCGCCGGGGATCCGGTCGCCGAACGGACGGAGGCTGCCGCACCGACCCGGGATCTCAGCCTGTCGACCCTGTCCCGGACCGCCATCGACACGACGGCGCAAATCGCAGCTCAGATCCTGCGCAAGCTCGAGGGCCGCTCAACCCGTTTCGAGATCGCCCTGCGTCCGGACGACCTCGGACGGGTGGATGTCAAACTGGATATCGACGCAGAGGGTCGGCTGTCCGCCCGCCTGGCGTTCGATAATCCGGCCGCAGCCACCGACCTGCGGGGGCGGACCGATGAGTTACGCCGTCAGCTTGAGGCCGCCGGCTTTGAACTCGCTGACGACGCGTTCGAGTTCGCCGACCGCGACAGCGGTTCGAGCGCCTTCGATCGTGGACAGGACACCCGACAGGGCCAGAACCGGGCCTTCGCCGCGGCCGCCCGACGGAACGCCGAGATCGACATCGCCCAGCCGCCGCAATGGCTGGCGCACTCCCACTCGCCTTCGGGCGTGGACATGAAGGTTTGACCGATGGTTGACGCCGTCACCACCACCAATGCCGCGACGACCAAGATCAACTCTGGCGGCGCCATGCTGGCCTCGAATTTCGAGACCTTTCTGACGCTGCTGACTACGCAGCTCAAGAACCAGGACCCCCTGTCCCCGGTCGATTCCAACGAGTTCACAGCCCAGCTGACGCAGATGGCGGGGGTTGAACAGCAACTGCTCACCAACGAACTGCTGCAAAGCCTGGTCGCAGCCCAGGGCGGTGGCGGGCTGGCCGACGCGGCCACCTATATCGGCAAGGAAGCCACCGCGGCCTGGTCGGCGACCAAGTTCACCGATGGCGAGGCGCAGTGGAGCTACGAGGTCGCCTCGAACGCCGCCTCGGTGAAGCTGGAAGTGCTGGATGGGTCGGGCAAGGTCGTCTGGTCCGGCGATGCGCCCAACAAGACAACCGGCGTCCACGACTTCACCTGGGACGGCGACGCAACCACTGGTAGCAACGGCAAGGACGGACAGGTCTACACCCTGCGAGTCGCCGCCAAGGATACCGCAGGCGGCAAAATCGACGCCCAGGTTCTGACCCAGGGCCGCATCACCGGCGTCGAGATGTACGACGGTGAGGCCTTCCTCACCGTCGGCAACTCGATCCTGCCGCTGTCGAGCGTCATCGCCCTCGAAGAAGCGCGGACCGCCCAGACCCCACCGCCCGCCGATGAGGAAGACGAGAGCCTGCTGGCCTCGCTCGCCTCCACCCTCAATCCCCTGAAACTGCTTTCGTGAGGAGCTCCGCCATGAGCATCAACAGCGCCCTGCTGGCCGGCGTGTCCGGCCTGACTGCCAACTCCGCGGCCCTCGCGGCCATCTCGCAGAACATCGCGAACGTGAACACCATCGGCTACAAGCGGACCCAGGCCGAGTTCCAGACCGTGATCAACAGCCAGGCCGCCGGCGCCGGCTATTCCTCCGGCGGCGTCCTGGCCTCGGCCCGGCACTTCACCAGCCAGGCCGGCCAGCTGCAACGCACGGCCTCAACCACTGACCTGGGCATCGACGGCCAAGGCTTCTTTGTGGTGACCGAGAAGGCCGAAGGCCTCGACGCCAGCGACACCCGGATGTTCACCCGCGCCGGCGCCTTCCGCGTAGACGACCTCGGCTATCTGAAGAACACCGCCGGCCTGTACCTGCAGGGCTGGCCGGTCGACGCCGAGGGCAATATCACCACCGACCCTTCGGATCTCAACCGCCTGCGCACGATCAATGTCGGTTCGGTCGGCGGCACCGCCGAGGCCACAACCCGCGTCCAGGTGAACGCCAACCTGTTCTCCAGCCAAACCCCCTCGGCCGCGGCCACCCTCGCGGCGACCGCGCCCGCGGATCCCGACGCCTACAATCCCGCCACCAACTCGATGGCCATGTGGGATCCGGTCTCCACTACCGGGGTCAAGCCTGATTTCGAGATCACCGTCCCCATCTCGGACTCCAAGGGCGGGCAGCGCACCGTCGCCATCTCGTTCCTGAAGAGCACGACGGCGAACCAATGGTACGCCGAGGTCCGTGCCATTCCGGGCGACGACGTCGTCACCGGTGCGGGCCTGACCAATGGTCAGATCAAGACCGGTCTTGTCGCCTTCACCCAGGACGGGCGTCTCGACGTGGCGGCGATGGCCGGCCTCGGCGCAGCCGCGCTGTTCACCGACCCCACCAACGCTACCCTGTCGTTCGGCGCTTCCGACGCCGGCGCTCCGGCGGCCACCGGCGTCAACTGGGCGCCAGGCCTCGGCATCTCCGCCCAGAACATCACGTTCGATCTGGGCGGAGCCACCGGCGGCCTGACCCAGGCGGACAGTGACTCCTTCGTCGACTCCGTCCTCACCAACGGCACGGCGTTCGGTGTCCTCGAAGGCATCGAGATCGACGACATGGGCTTCGTGACCGCCAGCTTTGACAACGGCGTCACCCGCCGCATCGCCCAGGTCGCCCTGGCCACCTTCCCCAGCCCGGACAGCCTGACGATCACGACGGGCAACGCCTATCGGGTCAGCCAGGACTCTGGGACCTACAACCTCAAGCCCCCCGGCACGGGCGGTTCGGGCATGATCGCCGCCTCCCAGCTGGAAGCCTCGACGGTCGACCTGTCGGCGGAGTTCACCGGGCTGATCACCACCCAGCGCGCCTACTCCGCCTCCTCGAAAATCATCACCACGGCAGACGAGATGCTCGCTGAGCTGATCAGCATCAAACGCTGATCTTCAAGTAACGGGTCGTAAACCTCAATGAAATCTTTGTTGAATATTGAGCGTGTGGACGAAGAGCATTTTAGGCTTTCCTTCACCACGACGCTTAAACGGCCCTTAGCCGCCGGCCGCTACGGTTCAGCCTTAGTGATGGTGGTCAATGAGGCATAAGCCCATGTTGCAAGAGCGACGCCTTAATAATCAAGGCGAACAGTACGTGGTCGGCCCGACGGGCACGCCCCTGACCCTGCACGATCTCCCGCCGGCCAATACGGACCGCTGGGTTATCCGCCGCAAGGCCGAGGTCGTGGCCGCCGTGCGCGGCGGGCTGATCAGCCTCGACGACGCGCTGGCGCGTTATCGTCTGACGGCCGAGGAGTTCCTCGCCTGGCAGAAGGCGATCGACAAGTGGGGCATGCAGGGTCTTCGCACCACCCGCATCCAGCACTACGGCCGCGGCAGCTAGCATTACTCCCCGAAGACGCGATGGCCGCTCCCGGCGACGGGGGCGGCCATCGTCGTTTCCGGCGGGGATTTCCGACCCGGCCTCGAAATCGCGCGTGTTTGGCACTAGATAGCGCGGCATGACGCTCGCCGAGGACATCTGCCCGGTTCCGACCATCGCCCGCCCCGACATGGACGCGGCGGTCGAAGCCGCGCGCGCGGCGGTCGGCCTTCCCGTCGGCGCCCGGGTCGTGGCGGCCATGTCGGGCGGGGTGGACTCCACCGTGGTCGCGGCCCTGCTGCACAAGGCGGGCTATGACGTCGTCGGGGTGACGCTGCAGCTATACGACCACGGCGCCGCGCTCAAGAAGAAGGGCGCCTGCTGCGCTGGTCAGGACATCCACGACGCCCGGCTGGCCGCGGAGATGCTGGGCATTCCCCACTATGTGCTCGACTACGAGAGCCGGTTCCGCGATGCGGTCATCGACCAGTTCGCTGACAGCTATCTGGCCGGACAGACGCCGGTGCCGTGCATCCGCTGCAACCAGACGGTCAAATTCCGCGACCTGCTCGATGTGGCCCGCGACCTGGGGGCCGAGGCCATGGCCACCGGACATTATGTGCGGCGCTCGGTCGTCGACGGCCGGGCCCAGATGCGCAAGGCGGTCGATCATTCGCGCGACCAGTCCTACTTCCTGTTCGCCACCACGGCGGCGCAGCTCGACTATCTGCGCTTTCCGCTGGCCGATCTGGAGAAGCCGCAGGTGCGGGGCGTGGCCGCCGAGCTGGGCCTGCGCATCGCCGCCAAGCCGGACAGCCAGGACATCTGCTTCGTCCCGAACGGCGACTATCGCACCCTGATCGACAAGCTGAGGCCGCAGGGGCGCGAGGCCGGCGAGATCGTGCACATGGACGGCCGTGTGCTGGGCGGTCATTCGGGCATCACCGACTACACCATCGGCCAGCGGCGGGGTCTGAACGTCGCCGTGGGCGAGCCGCTGTTCGTGACGCGGCTGGATCCGGCGAAGCGCCACGTCATCGTCGGGCCGCGCGAGGCCCTGCTGACCGCCGCGCTGACGCTGGACGAGACCAACTGGCTGGGCGACGAGGCTGACATCGCGGCGGCGGCGCGGGCCGGGGCCCCGGTGCTGGCCCGGGTTCGCTCGACGCGGCCGCCCTCCCCGGCCCGGCTGGCGCTGGTCGACGGCGCCGTAGCGGTGCTGTTCGAGAGCGGCGAGGAGGGCGTGGCCCCGGGACAGGCCTGCGCCCTGTATGATCCGGCCGATCCCGACCGCCTGCTGGGCGGCGGCTTCATCAAGACGACCACCGCCGTTGTCTGAGGCGATGGACACGGCGCTCGCCACGCGATCCGGCCTGCCGCCGGCCTTCGGCTATCTGCTGGAAGCCTTCCCGCGCGGCCGCTGGACCTCGGGTCTCGATGAGACGGCGGCGTTCTGGCTCCAGATGCACGCCAGCTTCCGGGGACATCAGGCCCACATGGACGGGCTGGTCGGCCAGTGGCGGGCCAACGGCGACGCGGCGGCGCTGCATCGGCAGCTGATCCCGGCGCTGCAGTCGTTCCTGCAGCATCTGGACGGTCACCACCGGATCGAGAGCGGCCAGTATTTCCCGATGATGCGGCGCATCGAGCCGAAGATCGGGGCCGGGATCGATCTGCTGGACCGCGACCACGACGTCATCCACGAGACGCTGAAGGCGCTGTTCCGCGACGGCCTGGCCTTCCATCAGGCGGTGACGGCCGGCGCGCCGGATGTGGCGGATGCGGCCAACCGGCTGTCGGACCGGATTGATGGAAACGCGAGGCCGCTGCTGCGCCATCTGGAGGACGAGGAGGACATCGTCATCCCGCTGATCCAGCTGCGCGGCCTGCACGGCTAGGACCGCGACGGCATCAGCTTGCGGCGCTGGCGGACGAGGGCGATGGGCTGGCCGTCGGGAGCTTGGGCGACGCCGTCCTCGACCGCCCAACCGCCGCCAACGTCGCGGCTGGTGAAGTGGAAATACGCCCATCCCTCGGGCGAGGTCTCCGGCGTGATCGCCTCCAGCAGGTCGGCGCGGAGATCGACGCTGGCGGAGACGACCGGCGGGGCCGGCAGGGCGGTCCAGTAGGTCGGGTAGACCCCATCCAGCAGGAACAGCAGGCGGGCCTCGTCCAGCGGCGCGCCGTCGGTGGTGCGCATCCAGCAACCGAGCTCGGGCGCGGCGCCGGCGTTGTGGCCGAACAGTTTCGGGCCGGCGACGAAGCGGTGCTCGATGTAGCGGGTGAACCACGGGCCGAAGCGGGGGTCGAGCGGGCTCGGGTCGAGATCGGTGAGCGGGCGGGGCGTCACAGCCAGGGGGGTCAGGACCGGGCCGTCGACCTCGCGGCCGAAGGTGGCGAGGGCCTGCAGCGCCGGGCGGTCGGGCTGGCCGCCCAGGACCGAGGCATAGGCGACGTTGCGGCCGCCGCGGGTCAGGGTCGGGACGAAGTTGGCGTCCTCGAAGCGGGCGGCGGCGAGGTACTGGACGGTCAGGGTCTTGAGCGGGGTCTCGATCCCGAGGCCCTGGCGGGCGGCGCCGGCGGCGAGGGCCGCCATCAGGCCGCCGAACGGGGCGCCCTTCTCCGGCGGAGCCGACAGGGGGGCGTTGGAGAAGTCCCCCGACAGGCGGGCGGTCAGGCCGCCGGCGCCGTCGTCGGTCAGGGTGAGGGCGTCGGCGAGGGTCTGCTGCGTCATGCGTCCGGCGTATCGCGAGGAAAGGACGGGCGGAAGGGCGAACCTTCCGCCCAGTCGAGGGATCCGGACCGCCGCGGCGAGTCCGTAGCCAAACGAGACTGACCTAGTCCGTTCAGATTGGCAACCCTCTTGCCAAACGGCTGACGCAGGGTCACTTTCCCATCATGGGACGCACCGCAGACTATTCTCGCCAGAGCTGCTCGATCGCCGCGACGCTGGAGGTGATCGGCGATCCGTGGACGCTTTTGGTCATCCGCGACGCCTTCAACGGGGTCAGCCGGTTCGAGCAGTGGCAGGAGCGGCTGGGCGTGGCCCGCAACGTGCTGGCGGCGCGGCTGAAGTCGCTGGTTCAGCACGGGGTGCTGGAGCCGCGGCTGTATTCCGAGCGGCCGCCGCGCAACGAATATGTCCTGACCGCCAAGGGCAAGGATCTGTACGGGGTGCTGGTCACCCTGCACGGCTGGGGCGCCAAGCACGTCTATGGCAAGGCGGATTCGGGCGTCGCCATGATCCACAAGCCCTGCGGTCACGACCTGGCCCCGCGCATCGCCTGCGGCCATTGCAACGAGATCGTCAAGCCGCGCGACATCGAGGTGAAGTGGGCCCTGGACTGCCCGACCGTCGGCGAGATGATGCCGCGCGAACGGGCCGGCGAAGAGGTCGCCTGAGCCGCCTCCGCTTGCACGTCCGGCCCGAAGCGCCGATTTACCCCTCCGATTCCTCTTGCCGCTCCCCAAGGTACCGTCATGTCCGATCCGATCGTCATCTGCTCCTTCGCCCGCACGCCGATGGGCGGCTTTCAGGGCGCCCTGACCGGGGTGAAGGCCACCGAGCTGGGCGCGACGGCGGTCCGGGCGGCGGTCGAGCGGGCCGGGATCGATCCGGCGAAGATCGAGCAGATCTACATGGGCTGCGTCCTGCCGGCCGGTCTGGGCCAGGCCCCGGCGCGGCAGGCGGCGATCGGCGCCGGCCTGGGCCGCCACGTCGAGGCGACCACGGTCAACAAGATGTGCGGCTCGGGCCTGCAGGCGGTGATGATGGCCTCGGACGCCCTGACGGCGGGCAGCGCCGATGTGATCGTGGCCGGCGGCATGGAGAGCATGACCGGGGCGCCGTATCTGATGACCAAACACCGCGGCGGCGCGCGGATCGGCCACGACGTCATCGTCGACTCGATGATGATGGACGGGCTGGAGGACGCCTATCAGGCCGGCAAGCCGATGGGCTCGTTCGCCGAGGACACGGCCGGGACCTATCAGTTCAGCCGCGAGGCCCAGGACGCATACGCCATCGAGAGCCTGACGCGGGCCCGCAACGCCATCGCCTCGGGCGCCTTCAAGGCCGAGATCACCCCGGTCGAGGTGACCACCCGCAAGGGCGTCGAGACGGTCAGCGAGGACGAACAGCCCGGCAAGGCCATGCCGGAGAAGATCCCCAATCTGAAGCCGGCCTTTGCGAAGGACGGGACGATCACGGCGGCGTCCTCGGCCTCGATCTCGGACGGGGCGGCGGCCGTGGTCATGACCCGCGAGAGCGTGGCGAAGGCGCTGGGTCTGCCGATCGTGGCGCGGATCGTCAGCCATTCGGCCCACGCCCATGAGCCGGGCCTGTTCACCACGGCGCCGGTGCCGGCGATGCAGAAGGCGCTGAAGAAGGCCGGCTGGAGCGTCGAGGATGTCGACCTGTGGGAGGTCAACGAGGCCTTCGCCGTGGTGCCGATGATCGCCATGCAGGAGCTGGGCATTTCTCACAGCAAGCTGAACGTGAACGGCGGGGCCACGGCCCTGGGCCATCCGATCGGCGCCTCGGGCGCGCGGGTGCTGGCGACCCTGCTGGGGGCGCTGCAGGCGCGCGGCGGCAGGAAGGGCGTGGCCAGCCTGTGCATCGGCGGCGGGGAAGCCGTGGCGATGGCGGTGGAGCTGGTCTGAGGGCGACGGCGGAGCGGTCGAAACGGACTCAAAAAACAGGGTCCGAAGAGTCCGGAAAGGCCGGATCGTCCGGAGAGTCCGAAGAGTCCGGACAGGGCGGGGTCCGAAGCGGCGGGGCGGCGCTTCAGGGACCGCGCCTTGGGCGGCGCGGCGGGCGGCGGATTGTCAAAGACCGGTCGGTCGGCTCCCGACAGGGAGATTGGGGCATTGTACGCCTGCCCCGCCCTGTACAAGGCAAAACGGATCGAGAATCGGCTATCTGCTTGATTATGCGCAATTATATTCTGATAACTAGACTATAGTTTCGCGAATTGTAAGCACAGCGTCACGCCTCACCTCCCCGTCGGCGAAGGCCGATGGGGAGGACAGGTCGGTGCGAAGCAACGACCAGGAGGGGGCGGCGCCGGCCGATGTCGGTTCGCGCCGGACTCTCTCACCGCCTGCGCCGCCCCCTCCTGATCGCTGCGCGATCTGTCCTCCCCATTCGCCTGCGCGAATGGAGAGGTGAATACCCTCTGCCCCCTACCCCTCCCCCGCCCCGATCTCCGCCGCCGGGATCAGGCCCTCGTCCAGCAGGGCGTGGAGGCGGTCGACGTGGCCGTCGCGCTGGTCGACCGGGGACGGGTCGGAGGTCATGACCACGGTCAGGTTCAGCCCCGGCACGACGAAGACCATCTGGCCGCCGTAGCCCCAGGCGAAATAGACTGGATGGCGGCCGACCTGTTTGATCCACCAGCCATAGCCATAGGGATTGCCGCTCCAGCGCGAGGCGCCGCGGCCGTTCCACGACTGTTGCACCCAGCCCTCGGGCAGGACGCGGGTCCCGGCGTGGACGCCGTCATTGCGGTACAGCTCGCCGAACTTCAGCAGGGCGCGGGGCGACAGGCGCATGTCGTTGCCCCCGAAATAGATGCCCTGGGGATCGGCCGGCCACGGCGGGATGTCGATGTCCAGCGGTTCGCCCAGCCAGTCGCGGGCGTTGGCGAGGGTCGAGCGGCCACTGGCCTCTGTCAGGGCGGCCGAGAGCAGGTGGGAGGTTCCGGTCGAATAGACCATGCGGCCGCCGGGCTCGGCCTCGAACGGCCGGGCGAGGGCGGCGCGGACCCAGTCGCGGCTGGAGACCCAGGCGCCGTAGTTGGCGCCCGAGGTCGAGCCGAGGCCGGCCTGCATCGACAGCAGGTGGCCGATGGTGACGGTCGCCAGGCGCGGATCGGGCCCGGCCGGAAAGCGGTCGCCGAGGAAGGCGGAGATCGGCTGGTCGACGCCGGCGAAGACGCCGCGGCCGATGGCGATCCCGCCCAGCGCCGCCAGCACCGATTTGGAGGCGGACTTGATGTTGACCGGCGCGTCGAGGGCGGGGCCGCGGAACACCTGTTCGGCGAGGGCCTCGCCGTCGCGGGCGACGATCAGGCTGTGCAGGCGGGGGAGGGTTTCGGCGGTCTGCAGGGCCGCAGCGAGGCGGGCCGGGTCGAGGCCGGTGGTGCGGCGCGGCGTCAGGAGGCGGGGGGCGGCCTCGCCGCAGCCCGCGAGGGAGGCGAAGGCGAGGGAGGAGGTCAGGAGGGCGCGGCGGTGCATGGGGAGGTATCGCGGGGGCGGTGGGATGGTTGCCGCGTCAGGGGGTCGCGGGGGGATGGGTGTGGGGTGTGGGGGGGTGTGGCCAATGGCTGCCACTGGAAAGAGGCTGCCTGGCTCCCCTTCCTTTCCCGTCATCCTCGGGCTTGACCCGAGGATCAGACCGTCCGGCGCTCCGTCGACCGCAGCACGGGCGCGGGCGCGGGGCCGTCACCGTCGCACAGTTCGACTCTCGCCTCTGATCCTCGGGTCAAGCCCGAGGATGACGGCGGGGGAAATCGACGGGCGAGGCGCGGACAGCAGACAGCGGGAGGGACCGCTATGGGTGGGAAGCGGGCCCTTGCTGGTCTCTCACAACCATGATCTGCTCAGGCAATGCCAAAGACGCCGTTGATCCGAGTTGCCAACCGGGACCGCTTGGTCCTCGCCGCGAAGTCATTTCTGACAACGCTAGCGATGCTCGCCGTCATCGGCCTTGTAGCTCTGGTAGGCCGCGTTTTCTTCAGTTCCGCGCCGTTGCCGACGCTGCCTGACCTAACCCTCTTGATCTTGGGGGGCGTGGTTCTGGCCGGAATCGTAACCGCTTGGGAGACGGCTCCGCTTTGGCGCGACCGCATATCGGTCAAACCGAAGCGTAAGGTCTGGTAAGGGTCGAGAGCTGACTTGGCCCTCCACGGGTCAGGAGCCCCGGGCTACACGGACTCGCGTCAAAGCCCAGGTCACCGGCAGGCCGACGATCATCATGAGGGCGAAGAGACCGAACTGCCCGCCCCATTCCGGCGGAAAGCGGTCGCGGTAAAGCCAGAAAATCGCGAGCAGGCCGAGCCCCAGCGTCAGCGCGTTCGATTTCGGGATGACCAACGACGTTTCGCATCCCGGGCAGGCGAACGGCTTGCCGAGGTTCCACTGGGTGCGCCCGAAAGGGACCCGCCGGGCGCAGTTGGGGCAGGCGGGACCTAACGGCATCGAACTCTCCGGCGGAAGCTCATACATACAACCTGAAGGCGGGAAGGGCCGCAACGTCCCGGCTCTCCGCTTCGCTTCGGCCGGGATGACAAGAGGCTTGGCGCGGCGGGAGGACGGGAGTGGATCGGGCCCCCTCCACCGCCCTTCGGGCGGTCCCCCTCCCCCGATGGGGGAGGAATGTTATTCCTCCTCCGCCGCCAGCAGGTCCGACGGATCGAAGTCGTAGTCCAGCAGATCGCCCGGCCGGCACTCCAGCGCGGCGCAGAGTTTGGCCAACGTCCGGAAGCGGATGCCCTTGACCTTGCCGGAGCGGAACAGGGACAGCTGGGTCTCGCTGAGGCCGACCTCGGCGGCGAGGTCGCGGGCCTTGAGGCCCTTCTTGACGATCAGATGGTCGAGGGTGACGCGGATCGGCATCAGATCATCTCGTCCAGCTCGGCCTGGACCTTGCCGGCCTGCTCCATGACGCCGCCGAGCAGGAACAGGGCGCCGCCGATCATGCCGAGGGTCATGCCGGCGACGTCGAAATAGGCGAAGCCGCCGCGACCACCCTCGATCAGCCGCATGACATTGGTGACGCCGAAGACGCTGAGCAGGCCGCCGACGCCGAGGGCGAGGCCGACTCGCCGCAGGGCGTGAACGAGGGTCGGCTGGATCAGTCGGCCTTTCGATAGCTGGCCCATGGCCGAACCGATCGACCAGACGGCGAACAGGTAGAAGAGGGTGGGCAGGGTCCAGACCAGCTGGGACAGCCATCGCGCCCCGTCGCCGGGCGCGCCGCCCCGCGCCAGCATCACCGACGGCGCCAGCAGATGGACCAGGACCAGCAGGGCGCCGACGCTGATCACCATGAACACCGCGAGCCAGCGGAACTGGTCGCAGCGGCGGCGGAAGCGGTCGGTGGCGGTCTGGCTCATGGCGCGGGATCCGGGGGCGGAAAGCTGTCTGATCTTTAATCTTGACTTAAAGACGCGGCGTTTGCAACTTTATGTCTGACTTAAACGAAACGAGAGCGCCGCCGATGACCGCCGCCATCGAGACCCGGGAGCTGACCCGCCGCTTCAAACGCCATCTGGCGGTCGACGCCGTGTCGATGACCGTGCCGGACCGGGCCGTCTATGGCTTTCTGGGGCGCAATGGCGCGGGCAAGACGACGACGCTGAAGATGCTGCTGGGGCTGATCCGGCCGAGCGGCGGGGCGGCCTTCGTCGGCGGCGTCGATGTGGCGCGCGACCGGATCGGGGCGGCGCGCAAGGTCGGGGCGCTGCTGGAGGCGCACGGCTTTTACGGCAATCTGTCGGGGCGCGAGAACCTGGATTTGACGCGCAGCCTGCTGGGGCTGCCGAAGGGCGAGATCGACCGGGTGCTGGAGGTGGTCGAGATGCGCGATCAGGCGCGGCGGCGGGTCAGCGACTATTCGCTGGGCATGCGGCAGCGGCTGGGGCTGGCGCGGGCCATGCTGGGGGCGCCGGCGGTGCTGGTGCTGGACGAGCCGACCAACGGGCTGGACCCGGATGGGATCGCCGACATGCGGCGGTTCCTGAGGGCGCTGCCCGAGCGGACCGGGGCGACGGTGCTGCTGTCCAGCCATCTGCTGGGCGAGATCGAGCAGACGGCGACCCATGTGGGCATATTGAGCCACGGCAAGCTGGTGCTGGAGGGGGAGTTGAGCCGGTTGAAGGCCGACCTGGCGCCAGAGATCGCGCTGCAAACTGACGACGCGGCAAGGGCCACGGCGCTGGCCCGCAGCCGGGGCTTCGATGTGGCGGCGGCCGAGGACGGGCTGGTCGCGCGGCTGAAGCCCGGCGAGGACGCGCGCGGCGCCGCCGCGGCGCTGAACCGGGCCCTGCTCGAGGCCGATATCGCCGTCTTCGCCATCGGCGCGCGGTCGCGCTCGCTGGAGGGGATCTATCGCGATGTCTCGCCGCCCGCCCCTGCTTCCACCCCCGTCAAAACCCGGCCGGAGTTCGCCTGATGACCGCCTCGCCCTTTTTCGCGCCCCTGTTTGTCGAGGCGCGCAAGCTGAACCGGTCGCTGGCCGCGGTGCTGGCCGTGGCCGCGCCGTCGCTGATCGCCATCTTCGTCTTCTTCAACATGCTGCGCGCCGAAGAGCCGCCGGCGTGGGAGAGGCTGATGTTGGGCGGGGCCGGGATCTGGGCCTTCTTCATGCTGCCGATGAGCGTGACGGCGCTGACGGCGCTGGTCGCGCACATGGAGCACGGGCCGCGGTCGTGGGATCATCTGCGCGCCCTGCCCCTGCCCCGCTGGCGGCTGTATGCGGCCAAGATGGTCTGCGTGCTGGCGGTCGTGGCGGCGATGAGCGCGGCGGTGTTGGCGATGACCTGGGGGGCGGGGATTCTGGCGACGGCGATCCGGCCGGAGCTGGCGCCGACGGGGGCGTTCGAGCTGGCGCGCTACGCCGGCTTGCTGGCGAAGATGTATCTGGCGGCCCTGCTGCTGATCTCGATCCAGCTGTGGGTCGCCCTGCGCTGGGCCAGCTTCGTGCCGGCGCTGGCGGTCGGGATCGGCGGGACCTTCTTCTCGGTGGTGGCGACGTCAGCGAAACAGGGCGTCTTCTTCCCGTGGCAGATGCCGGTCAACATGCTGGCGACCGAGGCGTGGCGGGTCCAGACGGCGCTGGGGCTGGGCCTGGGGCTGGGCGCGATCGTGCTGGTCGCCGCCCTGATCCACCTGAGCCGGCGCGAGGTGCTGTAAGGCCGGGGCGGCGGGACACATGAGCCGGGCGAGGCCCAGGCTTCCGGTCATCAGGACGATCATCGCCGACTCCTGCGAATGAGAACGACTCGCAGGTTTGCGCAGAAGGGCCGGTCGTGGCAAGCCCGAAAGGTCGGTGGCGATCGACAGGAGCATCACCCATGCGTGAAGACGGGAAGCTGGACTATATCGAACTGCCGGGCGGCGAGCTGGCCGCGAGCAAGGCCTTTTACGGCGCGGCCTTCGGCTGGACCTTCGTTGACTACGGGCCGGAGTATGCGGCCTTCGATCAGGGGATCGACGGCGGGCTGGACGCCGGCGACGACGGAACGCGGACGGTGCTGCCGATCCTGTACGCCCACGATCTGGCGGCCATGCAGGCGAAGGTCGAGGCGGCCGGCGGGGTGATCGTCAAGCCGGTGTTCGCCTTCCCCGGCGGACGGCGGTTCCACTTCCGCGACCCGGCGGGCAATGAGCTGGCGGTGTGGTCGGAGACCTGATCCCACCGGGCAAGAGCTGCGGCGACTGCGGCCTGTGCTGCAAGCTGATGGGGGTGACGGCGCTCGCCAAGCCGGCGGGCAAATGGTGCCGGCATTTCTCCAAGACCGCCGGCTGCACCATCTATGAGACGCGGCCGGCGGACTGCCGGGTGTTCAACTGCCTGTGGCTGCTGACCGACGCCCTGGGGCCGGAATGGAAGCCGGCGACGGCGGGGTTCGTGCTGCACAGCGAACAGGGCGGGGCGCGGCTGATCGTCGAGTGTGATCCGGCGCGGCCGCACGACTGGCGGCGCGAGCCCTATCAGGCGACGTTGCGGCGCTGGGCGGCGGCGCCGGGGATGGAGGTGCTGGTGTTCGCGGGGCTGCGGGGGGTGCGGCTGGGAACCGTCGACGGGGCGGTGCGGCGGGCGGAGACGCCGGTCTGATCGCCGGCGGATTTGCGCCAGATCAAGGCGCGCGGCGAGGGTCCGTGGCAGGCTGGTTCGTTGCTCACGGAGCGCCCATGGCCCGCACCCCCTTTCGCTCACGCCTGTCCGGCCCGTCGTTCTCGCGGCTGTCGATCGCGCTCCATTGGCTGATGCTGGCGCTGCTGGCGGCGGTCTACGCCTGTATCGAACTGCGCGAATTCTATCCGCGCGGCAGCGACATCCGCGAGGGGCTGAAGACGTGGCATTTCATGCTGGGTCTGTCGGTGTTCCTGCTGGTCTGGGTGCGGCTGGCGGCGCGGGCGCTGACCAGCCGCCCGGCGCCGCCGCGCGGCTGGACCGAGGTGGTCGCGGCGGCCGTGCACCTGGCGCTGTACGGGCTGATGATCGTCCTGCCGATCCTGGGATGGGCGCTGCTGAGCGCGGAGGGCGACCCCGTACCGTTCTTCGGCCTGACGCTGCCGCCGCTGCTGGCGCCCGATGCGGCGCGGGCGGAGCAGATCGAGGACGTGCACGTCACCCTGGCCACGGCCGGCTACTGGCTGGTCGGCCTGCATGCCGCGGCGGCGCTGTTCCACCACTATGTGCTGAAGGACGGGGTGTTGCGTCGCATGGCGCCGGGCCTGCGCTGATGAGCCGCCTCGGCCTGCACGCCGAGCGCCATCGCGTGTCGCGGATCGGCTGGCTGCGCGCGGCGGTGCTGGGGGCCAATGACGGACTGGTGTCGACCGCCAGCCTGGTGGTCGGCGTCGCCGCGGCCGAGGCGACGCGCGGCGGCGTCCTGATCGCCGGGGTCGCCGGACTGGTGGCCGGGGCCATGTCGATGGCGGCCGGCGAATATGTCTCGGTCAGTTCGCAGTCCGATACGGAGAGGGCCGACCTGGCCCGGGAGACGGCGGAACTGGCCACAGACCACGAGGCCGAGGTGGTCGAGCTGGCCGGCATCTATGCGGCGCGCGGAGTCGAGCCGGCGCTGGCGCGGGAGGTGGCGCTGCAGCTGATGGAGAAGGACGCCCTCGGCGCCCATGCGCGCGACGAGCTGGGCATTACCGACATGGCCACGGCGCGGCCGGTGCAGGCGGCGCTGACCTCGGCCCTGACGTTCGCGCTGGGGGCCGCGCCACCGTTGGTGCTGGTGCTGTGGGCGCCGCTGGACGGTATGATGATCTGGATCGCGGCGACGACCCTCGCCGCCCTGATGGGGCTTGGCGCGCTCGGCGCCATGGCCGGCGGGGCGCCGATCGGCCGGTCGGTGCTGCGGGTCGCCTTCTGGGGCGTGGTGGCCATGGCCGTCACCGCCGGCATCGGCCGGCTGTTCGGGACGGTCGTGCAGTGAACCCGCGCGGCCCGAAACCGCCACAGTCGCGCGCTTCCATTCGCTAACGGAGACCTGACATGACCCACGCCCGACCGCTGGACCTCGACACGGTGCAGAAGCTGCGGAAGATCGCGGTGGGCGTGGCGCTGCTGGCGCTGATGGCGCTGTCCGTCGTCAGCCAGTCGATCGGCGGGGTGGACGGCCGCTGGCATGAGGCCGTCGAGTCGATCGGTCTGGCGGCGATCGCCCTGTCCATCGTCGGCCGCGCCTGGTGCACCCTGTACATCGGCGGTCGCAAGAAGGCCGAGATCGTCGATCGGGGCCCCTACTCCATCAGCCGCAACCCGCTGTACGTCTTCAGCTTCATCGGCGCCTTCGGGATCGGGGCCCAGAGCGGCAGCCTGACCATCGCCGTGGCCTTCGTGGCGGCGGCGATGCTGGTGTTTCACGTCACCGTGGGGCGCCAGGAAGACTTTCTGCTGCGCGCGTTCGGGGCCGACTATGCGCGCTATGTCGCCCGCACCCCGCGCTTCTGGCCGCGGTTTTCGCTGTGGCGCGACACCGACGAGCTGACCATCCGGCCGTCGCTGTTCCTGCTGACGATCCGGGACGGGCTGGTGTTCCTGCTGGCCATTCCGCTGTTCGAGCTGATCGATGCGGGACAGGCGCAGCACTGGCTGGGCGTGGCCATCCACCTGCCGTAGGCGACGCGCGCGTCTAGCGGACGTCCAGCGACTGGGCGATCTGTTCGGCGAGGGCGCGGTCGGGGCCGTCGAGGCTCATGGTCCAGACGTGGATCTCGCGCGGCGTGGCGGCATCGCGCTGGAACAGGTGTTCGCGGGCGTGGCGGACGCCGTCCTCGGTCGAGACCACCGAGGCGCGACCGGCGGCCTGGATCGTCTCGCCGCTATAGATCGGAAACTGGGAGGCAGGGCCGGCGTAGACCATGGCGAACGAGCGGTCGCCGCGACGGATGGTGTAGATGCGGAAGTCCGGGCCGGGGCGGCCGGTGACGATCTCGAAGCCGGCCGGCAGGTCGACGGTGAACGGCAGGGCCGCGCGTGCGGCGGAATCCAGCACGGTGACGGCGGGGACGGTCGGCGGCGGGGGCGGCGCGGCCTCAACCGGAGCCGGCGCGGCGGCGGGCGCCGGAGCGGGGGAAGCGGCGACCGG